>NZ_JBWKAJ010000007.1:0-412766 GCF_056437585.1 Streptomyces sp. NPDC042364
CCAGTTCTACCGGGGCTCCGCTCTTCATGTCCGGCCAAACCCTCACCTACAGGCCCCTGGACAACACCGCGAGACCCGTTAACTTCACGGCCTTGGGGCTAGCGCGCGGTCTGCTCGTGGACGTACTCGACGAGGCGGGTCAGCGCGTCGGGGTCGGTGGAGGGCAGGACGCCGTGGCCCAGGTTGAAGACATGGCCCTCCAGGCCGGCGGCCGAGTCGAGCACCTCGCGGGTCTTGGCCCGGACGGCCTCGGGGCCGGCGAACAGGACCGTCGGGTCGAGGTTGCCCTGGAGCGCCTTGCCCGGGCCGACCCGGCGGGCGGCCTCGTCGAGCGGGACGCGCCAGTCGACACCGACGACGTCCGCGCCCGCCTCGCCCATGAGGCCGAGCAGCTCGCCCGTGCCGACCCCGAAGTGGATGCGCGGGACGCCGTACCGCTCGACGGCCCGGAAGACCTTCGCGGAGGCGGGCAGCACCGAGCGGCGGTAGTCCGCGGGGGCCAGCGCGCCGGCCCAGGAGTCGAAGAGCTGGACGGCGGAGGCACCGGCCTCGATCTGGACCTGGAGGAACGCGGCCGTGATGCCGGCCAGGCGGTCCAGCAGGTCGGCCCAGAGCTCCGGGTCGCCGTACATCATCGCCTTGGCGTTCTCGTACGTGCGGGAGGGGCCGCCCTCGACGAGATAGCTGGCCAGCGTGAAGGGGGCGCCGGCGAAGCCGATGAGCGGGGTCTCCCCCAGTTCGGCGGTGAGCAGCTTGATCGCCTCGGTGACGTACGAGACGTCCTCGGGGGTCAGGTCGCGCAGCTGGGCGAGGTCGGCGCGGCTGCGGATCGGGTGCTCGACGACCGGGCCGACGCCGGGCTTGATGTCGAGGTCGATACCGATGGCCTTGAGCGGGACGACGATGTCGCTGAAGTAGATCGCCGCGTCCACGTTGTGCCGGCGGACCGGCTGGAGGGTGATCTCCGTGACCAGCTCGGGCCGCATGCACGACTCCAGCATCGGGATGCCCTCGCGCACCTTCAGGTACTCCGGCAGTGAGCGCCCGGCCTGCCGCATGAACCACACCGGTGTGTGCGGCACGGGCTCGCGCCTGCACGCCTTGAGGAAGGCGGAGTCATACGTGGCGGTCGGCTGGTGGCCCGAGGGGCTTGCGTTGGCACTCACGAGGCAAAGTCTCGCACGCCCGCTTGACAGTCACGGCCGGGGCCGTGGACAACTCGGAGTCCGAATGTTTCCGGCCACCAGGGCCGGGTCGGGTCCCGGCCGCGTTCGCTGAGCGCGATCCGACCGTGACCGAGCGCACGGGTGTCTTGCCCTGCGCCGGGGCCCCGTTCCCCTTAATGTTCCGGCATGGCTGCGGCTCAGGGACGACTGTCGGACGACGCTGGCGGAATGGACGACGCGAAGGAGGGGGAGCACGATGCGAGCAGGACGGCCCCGTTGCCGTTCCGCTCCGCCGTCGACGCGCTGAGGGCCACCCGCCTGCGGCCCGAGATCGAGATCGAGCCGACCCGGCCGCCGCAGCGGCTCGCTCCCCATGCGTACGCCCTGGAGGCCGCGGTCGTCGAGGGTGACGAGGACCTGGCCGACGGCCGTCTCGTCCTGCTGTACGACCCGGCGGGGCACGACGCCTGGCAGGGCTCCTTCCGGCTGGTGACGCTGGTGCGCGCGGAGCTGGAGCCGGAGATGGCCGCGGACCCGCTGCTGCCCGAGGTGTGCTGGTCCTGGCTGACCGGCGCGCTGCAGTCCCGCGGACTGTCGTACGGCGAGCCGAGCGGGACCGTGACCCGGGCGAGTTCGCACTACTTCGGCGGGCTCGCCGCGCGGCCGGCGGCCTCCCAGATCGAGATCCGGGCGTCCTGGACGCCGCGGGAGGTGCTGGGCGGAGTACCGGACACGGCCGCGCACCTCGCGTCCTGGTGCGACCTGCTCGCCCAGATCGCCGGACTGCCGCCCGCGGCCGATCCGGGGGACGCGGCGGTGGTGACACTGCCGCAGCGGCGGGGGCCGCAGTCACGCTGAGAACCGCCATCGCCAGAGGACCGTGCTCCGTAGGGGCACGGTCCTCTGTCATGTCGCGTCCGCCACGCCGATCGAAACCATCACTTTGTCGATACGGCCACTTTCGGCCTCGTATCGACCCGAAGCGACACCGTTCGATCTTCGAGTGATCGAAGGCGTGTCCGAATTGCTCGGATTGTTACTCACCAAATCGTGATCATTCTCTAAAGGAGCAGAGGTTTGGTGCCGAAGACCTCTGTGACCTTGAAAGCACGGTTCGTCCCGGCTTCGACCCCACGAGCCCCGCGAACCGGCCCCTCGTCCCGCACCCAGGAGGCCTGGTGTCCGTTCTCCTCGAGCAGCCCGCAAGCCTGGTCGCCTACCGTCCGAACAAGCCGACCGCGATGGTGGTCGTGGCCGATCCGCGCGTCCGGTCGACCGTCACCCGCCACCTGTGGGCCCTCGGTGTCCGCGATGTCATCGAGGCCTCGTCCATCGCCGAGGCCCGTCCCCGCATCGGCAACCCCCGTGACATCTGCGTGGCAGAAGTCCATCTGCCGGACGGCTCCGGCCTGACCCTCCTCTCCGAGACCCGAGCCGCGGGCTGGCCCAACGGCCTCGCGCTCTCCGCCGCCGACGACATCGGCGCCGTCCGCAACGCCCTCGCGGGCGGCGTGAAGGGATATGTCGTCACCGGCACCCGTACCAACATCGGACTGCCCACCCGCCCCGGCGCCGCTCCCCTCGGCTCCGCCGCCCGTATGCACCGCCGCCCCCCGGGTGCCCCGAGCCACCCGGGCGGCTACCGGGAGCTGTCGGGTCGCGAGGTCGAGGTGCTGCGCCTGGTCGCGGAGGGCCAGTCGAACAAGGCGATCGGCGTGTCGATGGGCCTGTCCGCGCTCACCGTCAAGAGCCACCTCGCCCGTATCGCCCGCAAGCTCGGCACCGGCGACCGCGCAGGCATGGTCGCGGTGGCCCTGCGCACCGGGATCATCCACTGAGGTCGCACCGGAGCGGCCGGAAAGGGGCCGAGATCGTTTGATGACGCCCGGCTTCTCCTGATTCGCCGGAGAGTTTCACTGACACGTGTGACACATGACTTGTTTACGCCCCTGCGTGGCCCGCCGACGGAACGTTCCGTCGGCGGGCCATGTCCATACACAGATACCCTTGACAGGTGACCGACGCCCAAGAGACCGCAGCAGACAGCACCCTGCGAACCACCGGAGGCGCCCCTCCGGACGACGGCGGATCTTCTGATGTGGAGGCGCCGATCCCTTTGCTGGAGCCCCGGGACGGCATTCCGCCCGTGATCGCCGACGAGGCGGCGCTGGCCGAGGTGGTCGCCGCGTTCGCCGCCGGCTCCGGCCCCGTCGCCGTCGACGCCGAGCGCGCGTCCGGATACCGCTACGGCCAGCGCGCCTATCTGGTGCAGCTGCGCCGCGCGGGCGCGGGCACCGCGCTCATCGACCCCGTCGCCTGTCCGGACCTCTCCGGCCTCGGCGAGGCGCTGACCGACGTGGAGTGGGTGCTCCACGCGGCCACCCAGGACCTGCCGTGTCTGCGCGAGATAGACATGGTCCCGAGCAGGCTCTTCGACACCGAGCTGGCCGGCCGGCTCGCCGGGTTCCCCCGGGTCGGCCTCGGCGCGATGGTGGAGAACGTCCTCGGCTACGTCCTGGAGAAGGGCCACTCCGCGGTCGACTGGTCGACCCGCCCGCTGCCCGAGCCGTGGCTGCGCTACGCCGCCCTCGACGTGGAGCTGCTCGTCGATCTGCGGGACGCCCTGGAGAAGGAGCTCGACCGGCAGGGCAAGCTCGAATGGGCCCGGCAGGAGTTCGACGCGATCGCGACGGCGCCGCCCCCCGAGCCGCGCAAGGACCCGTGGCGGCGTACGTCCGGGATGCACAAGGTACGGCGCCGGCGGCAGATGGCGGTCGTACGGGAGCTGTGGGAGGCCCGCGACCGGATCGCGCGGCGGCGGGACGTCTCTCCGGGCAAGGTGCTCAGTGACGCGGCGATCGTCGAGGCGGCCCTGGCGCTACCGGCGGGTACGCAGGCTCTCGCCGCGCTGAACGGGTTCGGGCACCGCATGGGGCGCCGGCAGCTGGAGCAGTGGCAGGCGGCGGTGGACCGGGCGAAGGCACTGCCCGAGACCGCGCTGCCGGCCCATGGGCAGCCGGTGACGGGGCCGCCGCCGCCGAAGGCCTGGGCGGACAAGGACCCGGCGGCGGCCGCGCGGCTGTCCGCGGCGCGGGCCGGGGTGAGCGCCCTGGCGGAGCAGCTGAACCTGCCGCAGGAGAACCTGATCACCCCGGACACGGTGCGGCGGTTGTGCTGGGAGCCGCCGGTCCAGGCTGACGCCGAGTCGATCTCCGCCGCGCTGGCGGGGTACGGGGCTCGGGCGTGGCAGGTGGAGCTGGTGACGCCGGTGCTGGTGGGGGCGCTGTCGGCGGTGGGCAAGAGCGCGTAGCCGCTCCGCGGAGGGCGCTTCGGGGCGCTTCGGGGCTGGGGGCGCGTGCGGTCGGGGTCTCGGATGCGGGTGCGTGGGGGCTGTTCGCGCAGTTCCCCGCGCCCCTGATGGGCTCCCGGGAGCCACGAGGCGCCCGCCTCTGCTTGGTCCGCCCTCGCCTTTCGTCTCCCCTCTACTTCGTCGCACCCCTCATGAAGCCGTTGTAGATGAACCTCTGCAGGGCCAGGAACGCGATCAGGGTCGGCAGGATGACGAGGACCGCTCCTGCCGAGATCGTTTCCCAGTGGGCGGCGTAGGGGCCCTTGAAGCGGAACAGGGATGTCGAGATCACGCCAAGGTCGTCCGAGGGCATGTAGAGGAAGGGGATGTAGAAGTCGTTGTAGACGGTGATGCCCTTCACGATGACGACGGTGGCGATCGCCGGCCTCAGCAGCGGGAAGATGATCTTCCGGTAGATGGTGAAGGCGTTGGCGCCGTCGAGGCGGGCCGCCTCGTCCAGGGAGATCGGGATCGACCGGACGAACTGCAGGAAGATGTAGATCGAGACGATGTCCGTGCCCATGTAGAGGGCGATCGGGGCCCAGAGGGTGTCGAACATGCCGAAGCTGTCGACGATCTGGAAGGTCGCCACCTGGGTGGTCACCCCGGGCACCAGCGTGGCGACGAGGAAGAGCGCGACGACCAGCCTGCGGAAACGGAAGGTGAAGCGGTCGATGGCGTAGGCCGCCATCGAGCCGATGACCACCGTGCCGGTGACGGCGAAGAGCAGGATGAAGGCCGTGTTGCCGAAGGCGGCGAGCATCTCGCCGTCCCGGAACGCCGTCGCGTAGTTCCGGAAGTTCAGGAGATCGTCGGGCAGGCCGAGTGCCCGGCTGCCCTTCGCCATCTCCCGCTCGGACTTGAGCGAGGTCAGGAACACGACGGCGAGCGGCAGCAGGACGACCACGGACGCCACGACCAGGGAGAGATGGGTGAGCGTCCGGGCGACCCGGCGGCGCAGGACCGGGGTCGGGTGCGCGAGCGTCATGTGAGGTCCACCTTGTCGTCCGGGACGAGACGGCGCTGCACCCAGGTCACCGCGAGGATGATCAGCAGCAGGACCACGGCGGCGGCCGAGGCGAGGCCGGTCTTGTTGAAGCGGAACGCCAGGTCGATGGTCTGGATCACGAAGGTCTCGGTGCCGGTGGCGCCGCCGGTCATGATGTACGGGATCTCGAAGACCGAGAGGGAACCGGAGACCGAGAGGATCACACTCAGGCTCAGCACCGGTTTGATGCCGGGCGCGATGATGTACCGGAACTGGTGCCGGCGGCTCGCCCCGTCGAGTTCGGCGGCCTCGTACAGCTCGCCCGGGATCGACTGGATCGCGCCGAGGAAGAGCACGAAGTTCAGGCCCGTGTAACGCCAGACGGAGACGCCGGCGAGGGAGATGTTCGCGGACGTCGGCGTGCCGAGCCAGGCGCGGTCCGACTCGTGCCCGAAGAGGGCGAGGACGGAGTCCAGGGTGCCGCCGTCCTGGAAGAAGTAGAGGAAGACGAAGCCGATCGCCACGCCGTTGATCAGATACGGGAAGAACAGGACGCCCTTGAAGAAGTTCCGGAAGCGGACGTTGAAGCTGAGGATCGTCGCGAAGTAGAGGGCGAGTGCGATCTGCACCACCGAGGCGGCCAGGTAGTAGCCGCTGACGAAGAAGACCTGGAACAGCTCGGGGCGGGTGAAGATCTCCACGTAGTTGTCGGCGCCGGTGTAGCTCAGCTCGGGGCTGACGCCGTCCCAGTCGGTGAAGCTGTAAACCAGCATGTTCACGACCGGGGCGTAGGTGAAGGTGATGAGGAGGGCCAGCGGGGCGGCGAGGAAGAGCCAGGGGGTGAGCTTCCGCCACAGCCGAACCGTGCGGGGGGCCGGCCTCGGCACCGGGGGCCGTGGCGCGGCCGACGGGGGCCGCGCCACCTTCTCTGTCATGGGCGTGGCGGGCATCAGGAACCCACGGTCTTCTGCGCCTCGGTCCAGCGCTCCCCCAGGTCGTCCAGGAAGTCGTCGAGACCGCCGTCCTTGGCGCCGCGGGCGAGGTCGACGAGGTCCTGGCGGTACTCGGGGGCGTAGATCCCGACCTCCGAGGCGTTGTCGATCTCCTTGACCTGGCCGCCCTTGGCGTCGTCGAGTTCGATGATGTCGACGCCCTGCTCCTCGTAGGGCTTGAGCACCTCGGGCAGCGGGGCGTCCTTGAGCGTCGCGATCGACAGGTTGTCCTGGGCGTAGCCCGACTTGTCGGTGAACCAGTCGACCCAGGCGCGGGCGGCCGCCTTGTGCTTCGAGTGGATGCTGACGGCCTGGTTGTAGTCGGGGTTGGCGGTCGCGCAGGCCTTGCCGTCGACCCGGACGGGGAACGGCATGAAACCGATGTCGTCGGGGTCGGCCCCGGCCTTCTCGGCCGCCTGCCGGAACTGGATGACCGCCCAGCTGCCGAGCCACGCCGTGGCGATCTCGCCCTTGGCCAGCTTGGGCTTGGACTCCTCCCAGTTGGTGGTGGTCGGGTCCTTCTCCATCAGGCCCTGCTTGACGATGTCGTACAACAGGGTGTCCCCGACGCGCAGTTCGCCTTTCTCGCCCCAGGGGTTGCCCTCGGCGAGGGCGGTGGTGGCGCCGGTGTCGCAGCTGACCGAGCCGTTGACGTACGTCCACTGGGTGAGCGGCCACTGGGCGGCGAAGTTGGTGTAGTAGGGGACGGCGTCGGTCCTGGACTTGATGGCCTTGAGCGCGGTGAGGAACTCGTCCGGCGTGGTGGGCCAGTCGGTGACGCCCGCCTGCGCCCAGACGCGCTTGTTGTAGAGGAAGCCGGGGGTCGCGCCCATGGGGCTCTGGCCGTAGACCTTGCCGTCGACCGTGGTGAAGTCGGTGAAGCGGTACTTCTCGCTCAGCTCCTTCTGAGTGCCCAGCGAGGCGAAGAACCTGGGGTAGTCGTTCTTCTTGATGACGCCGGGGATCATGAGGACGTCGCCGTAGTTCCTGGTGTTCATACGGATCTTGACTTCGGCCTCGTAGTCCGTGATCGCGTCGAACTCGACCTTCACCTTCGGGTAGATCCTGTTGAACTCCGCCGCGTACTTCTTCATCGTGCCGTCCTGCACGATGTCGGTGCGATGGGTGAGGACCTTGATGGTTCCGGACACCTTCGACGGGTCGTCGGGGGCCTTCGCGTCGGCGGCCTTCGAGCCTCCTCCGCCGCCTGTGCAGCCCGACACGAGGAGAGCCGCGGCGAGCAGTGTTCCGGTGAGCGTCCTTCGGTGGTTCATGTGCACCAGCTCCGTTCGGGACGGACGAGCACGGGTGGGTTGGCTGGTTCGGCACTCTGGCAGCCGTTCACTGAACCGGTAAAGTCCCAATCTCGCCAAGGGTGCCGAAACTTTTCGTGACGCTGCCGCGTCATCGACTGGACCGGTTTAGGAGGGCGCATGCTCCACGCCACCCCGCTCACCGAGGGCTGGATCCTGCGGTACGAGGGGCGGGAGCTGCCCGCCGCCGTGCCCGGGTGCGTGCACACCGATCTGCTGGCGGCGGGGCTGATCCCGGACCCCTTCCTCGGGCGCAACGAGTCCGAGGTCGCGTGGGTGGGGCGCCGGGAGTGGACGTACGAGGTGGATCTGCCGGGGGCGGGGGCGGCCGGCGGGCGGGACCGGACCGACCTGGTCTTCGACGGGCTCGACACCGCCGCCGAGGTCCGGCTCGACGGGCGGCTGCTGGGGTCGGTGCGGAACATGCACCGGTCGTACCGTTTCGACGTCACCGGGATGAGCGGCCGGCTCTCGGTACGGTTCGCCTCCGCGTACGCCGAGGCGGAGGCGGTCCGCGAGCGGCTCGGCGACCGGCCGAACGCGTATCCCGAGCCCTTCCAGTTCATCCGCAAGATGGCCTGCTCGTTCGGCTGGGACTGGGGTCCGACCCTGGTGACGGCGGGGATCTGGCGGCCGGTCCGTCTGGAGCACTGGTCGACGGCCCGGATCGCGCGGGTACGGCCGCTGGTGACGGTCGAGGGGACGACCGGGCGGGTGGAGCTGCGCGTCGACGTGGAGCGGACGGCCCTGGAGGCGGGGCTGCGGCTTCAGGCGCGGGTGGGGGGCGTCGGCGCGGTCGCGGAGGTCGGGGGCACGAGCGGCGTCGTACGGCTTGAGGTGCCGGGGGTCGAGCGGTGGTGGCCCCGCGGGTACGGCGAACAGCCCATGTACGAGTTGGAGTTGACGCTTCTCGGGGACCGGGACCAGGTGCTCGACACATGGCGGCGGAGGGTCGGGTTCCGGACGGTGGAGCTCGACCGGGGGGCCGACGAGCACGGCACCGGGTTCACCTTCGTCGTCAACGGCGAGCGGCTGTTCGCGCGCGGGGTGAACTGGATCCCGGACGACGTCTTCCCCTCCCGTGTCACCCGCGACCGCTACCGCGCCCGGCTCACCCAGGCGGCCGACGCCGGTGTCGACCTCGTGCGGATCTGGGGCGGCGGGATCTACGAGAGCCATGACTTCTACGACGTCTGCGACGAGCTCGGGCTGCTGGTCTGGCAGGACTTCCCCTTCGCGTGCGCGGCCTACCCGGAGGAGCAGCCGCTGCGGGGCGAGGTGGATGCAGAGGCCCGGGAGAACGTCGTACGGCTGATGCCGCACCCCTCGCTGGTGCTGTGGAACGGCAACAACGAGAACCTGTGGGGGTTCCGGGACTGGGGCTGGGAGGAGCGGCTCGCCGGGGAGTCATGGGGCGAGGGGTACTACCTGGGCGTGCTGCCGCGGATCGTCGCGGAGCTGGACCCGACGCGGCCGTACACGGCGGGCAGCCCCTGGTCGGGGTCCTGGGACCACCACCCGAACGACCCGGCACACGGCACCCACCACTCCTGGGAGGTGTGGAACCGGGAGGACTACGCGGCGTACCGGGCGAACGTGCCCCGGTTCGTCGCGGAGTTCGGCTGGCAGGCGCCGCCCGCGTACGCGACGCTGCGGCGGGCGCTGGCCGACGCCGGGGAGGAGTTGGCCGCCGACTCGCCGGGGATGCTGCACCACCAGAAGGCGGAGGACGGCAACGGGAAGCTGGAGCGGGGCCTCGCCCGTCACTTCGCGGTACCCGAGGGGGACTTCGACCGGTGGCACTATCTGACGCAGCTCAACCAGGCGCGGGCCGTGGCCGCCGGGATCGAGCACTGGCGGTCGCACTGGCCGGTGTGCGCGGGCACGGTCGTGTGGCAGCTGAACGACTGCTGGCCGGTGACGTCCTGGGCGGCGATCGACGGCGACGGCAGGGAGAAGCCGCTGTACCACGAGCTGCGGCGGCTGTACGCGGACCGGCTGGTGACCCTGCGGGGGCGGGGCGGGGAGCTTGTGGTGGCCCTCGTGAACCAGGCGGGTGAGGTGTGGAAGCCTGCCGGGGTGCGGTTGCGGCGGATGTCGGTGGATGGCGAGGTGATCGCCGAGGCAGCGGTCCCCGGGCCGGCCGCCAGGCCTCGCATGGTCGTCGAGGTGCCGGTGCCGCGTGAGGTGGAGCCGATGGGGGTGAAGGAGTTCCTGGTGGTGGACGTGGACGGACTGCGGGCGGTGCGCTTTGCGGCGCCCGACCGCGAAGTGCCGTATCCGCGGCCGGAGTTCGATGTGGAGGTGGCGCCGGGGACGGTGACCGTGACGGCGCGGACGCTGCTGCGCGACCTGCTGCTCCAGGCCGACCGGCTCGGCGCGGGGGCCCGGGCCGGCACCGGGCGGGTCACACTGCTGCCCGGGGAGCGGGTCACGATCAACGTGGCGGGCCTGGAGGCCGCGCCGGACGAGGCGGCCGCCCGGCGCGCCCTGTTCTGTGTGGAGCCCGCCCGATGAGCACACCCCCTCGGGTGACGATCAAGGATGTCGCCGCGCGTGCCGGGGTGTCCAAGGGGGCGGTCTCGCTCGCCTTCAACCGGAAGCCGGGACTGTCCGACGCCACGCGCGACCGGATCTTCGCCGCCGCTCGGGAGCTCGGGTGGACGCCGAACCTGACGGCGCGGTCGCTGTCGAGCCGGCGGGTGGACGTCGTGGGGCTCGCGGTCTGCCGGCCGGCGCGGCTGCTGGGGCTCGAACCGTTCTACATGGAGTTCGTCTCCGGCGTGGAGAGCGTGCTGACCGAGCGGTCCTGCTCACTGCTGCTGCGCCTGGTGCGGAACCCGGAGGAGGAGGTGGGGGTTCAGGACGCCTGGTGGCGGGGGCGGCAGGTCAGCGGGTCGATCCTGGTGGACTTCCGCGCGGACGACCCCAGAGTGGCCGCGGCGCGGCGGCTCGGGATGCCGGTCGTCGCGGTCGGGCATCCGTCGCTGACCGGGGGGCTCACCTCCGTCTGGACGGACGACGCGACCGCCGTGACGGAGGCGGTGCGTTATCTCGCGGCGCTGGGACACCGGCGGATCGCACGGGTGGGGGGCGCGGCACTGCTGGGGCACACGGCCATCCGTACGGCCGCGGTGGAGGAGGCGGCGCGGCGGCTGGGGCTGGCCGGGGTCCGTCAGGTGACGACCGGCTTCTCGGGGGAGGAGGGGGCCCGGGCGACGCGGTCGCTGCTCAGCGCGCCCGACGGCGACCGGCCGACCGCGATCCTGTACGACAACGACATCATGGCGGTGGCGGGACTGTCGGTGGCCGCGGAGATGGGGGTGCGGGTGCCGGCGGATGTGTCGCTGCTGGCCTGGGACGACTCGCAGCTGTGCCGGCTGACCCGGCCGACCCTGTCGGCGATGAGTCATGACGTGCACGGGTTCGGTGCGGAGGTCGCGCGGACGTTGTTCGAGGTGATCGCCGGGGAGGGTTCCTCCCGTCCGGTGGCCACTCCCGTGCTGGTGCCGCGGGGGTCCACCGCGCCCGCCCCTTGATCGCCTGAGGGTGTCGCGGGTGCATTCGCGCTGGTGGCGCAGTTCTCCGCGCGCCTGGAGCGGGCCACTGTAACCGGCGGTAACATGAGGACCCCGTGTGACCTTCGCCGCTCCCCCGCCCAGGGGTGGGCAGCACTGTTACTCGTAAGTAGCATGGGGACTGAGCGGCCGCTCAGCGGTTGCCATCGCAGCAGTGCCGTCCCGCACCTCTGGAGGAGAGCCATCGTGCCTCGTACCGTCAGGGACGTCGTCTTCGTCGACGGCGTCCGCACCCCGTTCGGCAAGGCGGGCCCGAAGGGCATCTACCACGAGACCCGCGCCGACGACCTCGTCGTGAAGGCGATCCGGGAGCTGCTGCGCCGCAACCCCGGCCTGGAGCCGGCGAAGATCGACGAGGTCGCCATCGCCGCGACCACCCAGATCGGTGACCAGGGCCTGACCATCGGCCGCACGGCGGGCATCCTCGCCGGTCTGCCGCAGTCCGTGCCCGGCTACTCCATCGACCGCATGTGCGCCGGCGCCCTGACCGCCGTCACCACGGTCGCCGGTTCGGTCGCCTTCGGCGCGTACGACGTCGCCATCGCCGGCGGTGTCGAGCACATGGGCCGCCACCCGATGGGCGAGGGCGTGGACCCGAACCCGCGGTTCGTCAGCGAGAAGCTGGTCGACGAGTCCGCCCTGTTCATGGGCATGACCGCCGAGAACCTGCACGACCGCTACCCGACCATCACCAAGCAGCGCGCCGACGAGTACGCCGTGCGCTCGCAGGAGAAGGCCGCAAAGGCGTACGCCAACGGCAAGATCCAGCAGGACCTGGTGCCGATCTCGGTGCGCCGCACCAACCCCGAGGGCGGCGAGACCGGCTGGGGCCTGGTCACCGCCGACGAGCCGATGCGTCCGGGCACGACCCTGGAGAACCTCGCGGGTCTGAAGACGCCGTTCCGCGTCCACGGCCGGGTCACCGCCGGTAACGCGGCCGGTCTGAACGACGGCGCCACCGCCTCGATCATCGCCTCCGAGGAGTTCGCCCGCGAGCACGACCTCCCGGTGAAGATGCGCCTGGTGGCGTACTCCTTCGCGGGTGTCGAGCCGGAGGTCATGGGCTACGGCCCGATCCCGGCGACGGAGAAGGCGCTCGCCCAGGCGGGCCTCACCATCGACGACATCGGCCTGTTCGAGATCAACGAGGCCTTCGCCGTCCAGGTCCTGGCCTTCCTGGAGCACTACGGCATCGCCGACGACGACGCGCGGGTGAACCAGTACGGCGGTGCCATCGCCTTCGGTCACCCGCTGGCCTCCTCCGGCGTCCGTCTGATGACGCAGCTGGCCCGCCAGTTCGAGGAGCAGCCGAACGTCCGCTACGGCCTGACGACCATGTGCGTCGGCTTCGGCATGGGCGCCACCGTCATCTGGGAGAACCCGCACTTCGAGGGGGACAAGTGACCACCACCGCCGAGCTTCTCAAGCAGGCCTCGGAGCTGTTCCCGGACGAGGTCGTGACGAGCGCGCACGTACGCCACCTCGACCTGCCGTTCGGCGCCGGGCGCTTCGCGCTGATCACGCTGGACAACGGCTTCGACCACACCAAGCCGACCACCTTCGGCCCGGCGTCGCTGGCGAACCTGAACACCGCCATCGACCAGGTCGAGAAGGAGGCCGCCGCCGGCGAGATCGTCGGTGTCGGCATCACCGGCAAGCCGTTCATCTTCGCGGTCGGCGCCGACCTCAAGGGCGTCGAGCTCCTCAAGGAGTACGAGCACGCGCTCGCCATCGGCAAGGGCGGCCACGAGGTATTCAAGCGGCTGTCCACGCTCGCCGTCCCGACCTTCGCGTACTACAACGGTGCCGCGATGGGAGGCGGCGTCGAGGTCGGTCTGCACTGCTCCTACCGGACCGTCTCCGCGGCCCTGCCGGCGTTCTCGCTCCCCGAGGTCTTCCTCGGCCTGGTCCCCGGCTGGGGCGGCTGCACGCTGCTGCCGAACCTGATCGGCGCCGACAAGGCCGTCTCGGTGATCATCGAGAACAGCCTCAACCAGAACAAGCAGCTCAAGGGCGCGCAGGTCTACGAGCTCGGGATCGCCGACGCGCTCTTCGAGGGCGCCGACTTCCTGGAGCAGTCGCTGCTGTGGACGGCGTCCGTCCTCAAGGGCGAGATCGTCGTCGACCGCCCGGTCATCGACCGCGGTGAGGGCTGGGACCAGGCCGTCGCCAAGGGCCGCTTCATCGCGGACTCCAAGGTGCACGGGGCGGCCCCGGCCGCCTACCGCGCCCTCGACATCATCGCCGCCGCCAAGAACGGCGACCTTCAGCAGGGCTACGACGCCGAGGACACGGCGCTCGCCGACCTGATCATGGGCGGCGAACTGCGCGCCGGCATCTACGCCTTCAACCTGGTGCAGAAGCGCGCAAAGCGCCCGGCCGGCGCGCCGGACAAGTCGCTCGCCCGTCCGGTCACCAAGGTCGGTGTCGTCGGCGCCGGTCTGATGGCCTCCCAGCTCGCGCTGCTGTTCCTGCGCCGCCTGGAAGTGCCGGTCGTACTGACCGACATCGACCAGGAGCGCGTCGACAAGGGTGTGGGCTACGTCCACGCCGAGATCGACAAGCTGCTGCTCAAGGGCCGCATCAACCAGGACAAGGCCAACCGCCTCAAGGCGCTGGTCACCGGTGTGCTGGACAAGGCCGAGGGCTTCTCCGACGCGGACTTCATCATCGAGGCCGTGTTCGAGGAGATCGGGGTCAAGCAGCAGGTCTTCGCGGAGGTCGAGGCGGTCGCCCCGGCGCACGCGATCCTCGCCACCAACACCTCCTCGCTGTCGGTCACCGAGATGGCGTCGAAGCTGAAGAACCCCGAGCGGGTCGTCGGCTTCCACTTCTTCAACCCGGTCGCGATCCTGCCGCTGCTGGAGATCGTCCGCGGCGAGCAGACCGACGACGCCTCGCTGGCCACGGCCTTCGCCGTCGCCAAGAAGCTGAAGAAGACCGCGGTGCTGGTGAAGGACGCCCCGGCGTTCGTCGTGAACCGCATCCTCACCCGCTTCATGGGCGAGATCCAGAACGTCATCGACGAGGGCACGCCGGTCGAGGTCGCGGAGAAGGCGGTGGAGCCCCTGGGCCTGCCGATGTCTCCCCTCGTCCTGCTGGAGCTGGTCGGCCCCGCGATCGGTCTGCACGTCTCGGAGACCCTCAACCGGGCCTTTCCGGACCGCTTCACGGTCTCCCCGAACCTCGCGGCCGTCGTCAAGGCGGGCAAGCGCGGCTTCTACGTCTACGACTCCGGCAAGCCGGAGCTGGACCCCGAGGTCGCCGCGCTCCTGAAGCAGGGCGACGTCGTCCTGACCGAGGAGCAGGTGCGGGCCCGGGTGCTCGACGCCGTCGCCCAGGAGATCGGGCTCATGCTCGACGAGGGTGTCGTCGCCGAGGCGCAGGACATCGACCTCTGCCTGATCACGGGCGCGGGCTGGCCCTTCCACCTGGGCGGCATCACTCCGTACCTGGACCGCGAGGGCGTCAGCGAGCGGGTGAACGGCAAGAAGTTCCTGGAGCCGGGCGTGGCCTCGGTCCCCGCGTGACCGTAGCCGTATGACCGAGGGCCTCCGTCTCCGGGCGGAGGCCCTCTTGCCTTGCCCGGCGACCGGGGCCGCCCTGCCCGGTGAAGCCGGTGGCCCTCTTCCCGCCCCGGCCCGTCACGCCGTACGACGCGCCTCCGGGTGCCGGGCGCACCAGCCGGTCCATGCCGAGGTCACCATCGCGCGGACGTCGTGCCGTGCGGACCAGCCGAGTTCGGCGCTGATGCGATCGGCGGCGGCCACCACGCGGGCCGGGTCGCCCGGCCTCCGGGCGGCGGCGACCGGGGACGCGTCACGACCGTATCCGGTGACCTCGCCGATCAGTTCGATCATCTCCCGTACGGAGACGCCCTCGCCGCGACCGATGTTGACCGTCAGATCGCTGCCGGGCTCCCGGCCCATCAGGGCGCGGGCGGCGGCCAGATGGGCGGAGGCGACGTCCTCGACGTGGATGAAGTCCCTCACGCACGTACCGTCCGGGGTGGCGTAGTCGTCGCCGAAGATCACGGGCGCGGCGCCCTCGGTGAGCTTCTCGAACACCATCGGGATCAGATTGAGGGCCCCGCTGTCCGCGAGGTGTTCGTCAGCGGCGCCGGCCACGTTGAAGTACCGCAAGGAAGCAGTCCGCAGCCCGTGCGCCCGTCCGGCGGCGCGTACCAGCCACTCGCCCGCGAGCTTGGTCTCGCCGTAGGGGTTGATGGGGACGCAGGGCGTGTCCTCGGTCACCAGGTCGACGTCGGGCATGCCGTAGACGGCGGCCGAGGAGGAGAACAGGAAGTTCCGTACGCCGGTGTCGGCGGCGGCCTCCAGGAGGGTGGCGAGGCCCTGGACGTTCTCGCGGTAGTAGTGGAGCGGCCGTGCGACGGACTCGGCGACCTGCTTCTTGGCCGCCAGGTGGACCACACCGTCGACCCCCAGGTCGGCGAGGGTGCGGCGGACCAGGTCGCCGTCCCGTACCGAGCCCTTCACGAAAGGCACGCCGTCGGGGATGCGGCGGGGGTCGCCGGTGGACAGGTCGTCGTACACCGCGACCCGCTCGCCCGCGCGCAGCATCGCGCGGACGACGTGCGCCCCGATGAATCCCGCACCACCCGTGATCAACCAAGTCATGGGCCGCATGCTATTCCCTCACCGCTCCGCGACCGCCGAGCCGCGGGCAGCCCACAATGGGAGGCATGACGACCCTCGTGATCATCGACGCCGCGAACGTCATCGGCTCCGTCCCCGACGGCTGGTGGCGCGACCGGCGCGGCGCGGCGGAACGTCTGCGGGACCGGCTCGCCCGTGACGGGGTCCCGGGCCGGGGCGAGCCGGTGGAGCTCGTCATGGTCGTGGAGGGCGCGGCCCGCGGTGTGGAGTCCGTCCCCGGGGTACGGGTCGACGCGGCCCCCGGCAGCGGCGACGACCGTATCGTCCAGCTCGTGGGCGAGGAGGGCCGGGACCGCCCCACCCTCGTCGTCACCGCCGACCGCGAACTGCGGCGCCGGGTCGGGGAGCTGGGCGCCGAGGTGACGGGCCCGCGCACGGTACGCGGGGACGCCTGACCGGCTGACGGCTGACGGCTGACGGCTGACGGCTGACGGCTGACGGCTGACGGCTGACGGCTGACGGCTGACGGCTGACGGCTTGAGGGTGCACGCCGTCCGGCCCCGTACCTGCCCGGGAAGCGGGCTGTACGGGGCCGGAGGGAGCGTCGTCGGTCGTGGTGGCGGGCGGTCGGCTACCGCCCCTCCCGTCCCGGCGGCTCGATGACGTCGCCCGGAGCGGTCTCCTCGTGCCGGGCCAGGCGACTGTGCGAACGGCCGTAGAGGAAGTACACGACGAACCCGGCGGCCATCCACAACCCGAACCGCACCCATGTCTCGGCGGGCAGGTTGATCATCAGCCACAGGGAGGCGCACACCGACAGGATCGGGATGACCGGCACCCAGGGGGTACGGAAGGACCGGTGCAGGTCGGGACGGGTCTTGCGGAGGATGATCACACCGATCGCGACGACCACGAAGGCGAACAGGGTGCCGATGTTCACCAGGGCGGCGAGTTCGGTCAGCGGGGTGAAGCCGGCGAGGATCGCGATGATCACGCCGAGCAGGATCGTCGGCCGGTGCGGGGTCTTGAACCGCGGGTGGACGCGGGAGAAGAAGCGGGGCAGCAGCCCGTCGCGGCTCATCGCGAAGAAGACGCGGGTCTGGCCGAGGAGCAGGATCATGCAGACCGTCGTCAGGCCGACGGCGGCGCCGAAGCTGATGAAGCCCGCGTACCAGGGGTGTCCGGTCTCCTTGAAGGCGTCGGCGAGCGGGGCGTCGACGGAGAGCCGGGTGTAGTTCTGCATGCCGGTGACCACGATCGACACGGCGACGTACAGGGTGGTGCAGATGAGGAGCGAGCCGAGGATGCCGCGCGGCATGTCGCGCTGCGGGTTCCTGGTCTCCTCGGCGGCGGTGGCGACGACGTCGAAGCCGATGAAGGCGAAGAACACCACCGAGGCGGCCGTGAAGATGCCCATCACACCGAAGTTGGAGGGCGCCCAGCCGAACATGAGCTGGATCAGCGGTGCCTGGAGACTGTCACCGGCGTCGACGGTCTGCGCCTTCGGGATGAACGGGTCGTAGTTCTTGCCCTCGATGAAGAACGCGCCCGCGATGATCACCGTCAGGACGACGGTCACCTTGATGGCGACGACGACCGAGGTGATCCGCGCGGACAGCTTCATGCCGACCACGAGGATGGCGGTGAGGATCAGGACGAGCGCGGCGGCGAGGATGTCGAAGCCGAACTCGCCGGCGCCCTCTCTGCTGCCCAGGGCCGCGGGCATCTCCCAGCCCGCGTTGTCCATGAGCGACTGGATGTAGCCGGACCAGCCGACGGCCACCACCGCCGTCCCCAGCGCGAACTCCAGGACCAGGTCCCAGCCGATGATCCAGGCGGGCAGTTCACCGAGGGAGGCGTACGAGAACGTGTACGCGGACCCGGCGACGGGGACCGTGGAGGCGAACTCCGCGTAGCACAGCGCGGCCAGCGCGCAGGCGACACCGGCGGCTACGAAGGCCAGGGCCACCGCGGGCCCGGCGTTGTTCTTCGCGACCGTACCGGTGAGGACGAAGATGCCGGTGCCGATGATGACGCCGACGCCGAACACCGTCAGATCCAGCGCGGACAAGGATTTCTTGAGCGCGTGCTCGGGCTCCTCGGTATCGAGGATGGACTGCTCGACCTTCTTCGTCCGGAAGAGGGTGCTACTCACAGGGGTACCTCCCACGCTTGTCGTCCTCGACATGATCGAGAGGGGGCGATGGGGGTCCCCCCGGGTCGAGCGAAGCCGAGAACTGGGGGAGCGTATGCCCCGGCACGGGCGGGTTTCACGCGGATGGGCCGGTCCCACCACCGTAAAGGATGGTGGGACCGGCCCGGACAGCCCAATCGGGAACGGGTCAGTCGCGCGCGGGCTCGACCTCGGACGGGGTGCCGTCCAGTCGGCCGTCGAGCTTGGAGACGAGGCCCGTGACCTGGCGGGCGATGTCGGGCGCGGTGAGCCCGATCTCGGCCATCACCTCGGCGCGTGAGGCATGGTCGAGGAAGCGCGGCGGGATGCCGAAGTCGCGCAGCGGGATGTCGACGCCCGCGTCGCGCAGGGCCTGCGCGATCGCCGAGCCGACGCCGCCGACACGGGAGTTGTCCTCCACGGTGACGACCACGCGGTGCTTGTCGGCGAGCGGCGCCATGTGCTCGTCGACCGGCTTGACCCAGCGCGGGTCGACGACGGTGGTGGTGATGCCCTGCTTGTCGAGGAGAGCGGCGATCTCCAGGCACATCGGCGCGAGGGCGCCGACGGAGACGAGCAGTACGTCCGGGGTGTCGGTACCCGGCTCCCGCAGCACGTCCATGCCGCCCACCCGGCCCACGGCCGGGACGGCGGGGCCGACGGCGCCCTTGGAGAAGCGCACCACGGTCGGCGCGTCGGTGACCTCGACGGCCTCGCGCAGCTGTGCCCGCACCTGGTCGGCGTCGCGCGGCGCGGCGAGCCGCAGGCCGGGGACGACCTGGAGGATCGACATGTCCCACATGCCGTTGTGCGAGGCGCCGTCGGTGCCGGTGACTCCGGCCCGGTCCAGGACGAACGTCACACCGCACTTGTGGAGGGCGACGTCCATCAGGACCTGGTCGAAGGCGCGGTTGAGGAAGGTCGCGTAGACCGCGAAGACGGGGTGCAGACCGCCGGTGGCGAGCCCGGCCGCGGAGACCGCGCCGTGCTGCTCGGCGATGCCGACGTCGTAGACGCGCTCGGGGAAGGCCTTGGCGAACTTGTCGAGGCCGACCGGCTGGAGCATGGCCGCCGTGATGGCGACGATGTCCTCGCGCTCCTTGCCGAGCTTCACCATCTCCTCGCCGAAGACGGAGGTCCAGTCGGCGCCGGAGGAGGCGATCGGCAGACCGGTGTCCGGGTGGATCTTGCCGACGGCGTGGAAGCGGTCCGCCTCGTCCTGGAGGGCGGGCTGGTAGCCGCGGCCCTTCTCGGTGAGGCAGTGCACGATGACCGGACCGCCGAAGCGCTTGGCGCGCGACAGGGCGGACTCCAGGGCCTCGATGTCGTGGCCGTCGATCGGGCCGACGTACTTGAGGCCGAGGTCCTCGAACATGCCCTGCGGGGCGATGAAGTCCTTCAGGCCCTTCTTGGCGCCGTGCAGCGTCTCGTAGAGCGGCCGGCCGACGACGGGGGTCCGCTCCAGCAGGTCCTTGCCGCGGGCCAGGAACCGCTCGTACCCGTCGGTGGTGCGCAGGGTGGCGAGGTGGTTGGCGAGTCCGCCGATGGTCGGCGCGTACGAGCGCTCGTTGTCGTTGACGACGATGACCAGGGGCCGGTCCTTGGCGTCGGCGATGTTGTTGAGCGCCTCCCAGGCCATGCCGCCGGTGAGGGCGCCGTCACCGATCACGGCGACCACGTGGTCGTCGCGTTTCAGCACCTGGTTGGCCTTGGCGAGCCCGTCGGCCCAGCCGAGGACCGTCGAGGCGTGGCTGTTCTCGATGACGTCGTGCTCGGACTCGGCCTGCGAGGGGTAGCCGGACAGGCCGCCCTTCATCTTCAGCCGGGAGAAGTCCTGACGGCCGGTGAGGAGCTTGTGGACGTAGGACTGGTGGCCCGTGTCCCACAGCACCTTGTCCTTCGGCGAGTCGAAGACCCGGTGCAGCGCGATGGTGAGCTCGACCACGCCGAGGTTCGGGCCGAGGTGACCGCCGGTCTTGGACACCGCCTCGACGAGGAAGGTCCGGATCTCCTCCGCCAGCCGGTCCAACTCCTCCAGGCTGAGCCGGTCCAGATCGCGCGGTCCCCTGATGCGGGTCAGCAGCGGCACCCGTGCCTCCTTGCGATAGTGCTGTTCGAGCGTTGCCGGGCTCGTCGAAGTCTAATCTTCCGCGTTCACCGCCGACCGCCGGGCGGGGGAACCCCGCGTCACACGAACGGCCGTAGACCATCCTGCGCAGGTCCCCGCGAACGAAACGTCCGGCGCGAAAGAGAAGTGCCCGGCACCTTTCGGCACCGGGCACCTGCTCCTCAGCCAAGGGGCGCGGGGAACCGCGCGACCAGCCGCGGACGGCCGGTACGGGCGAGGACCACCGCACCCCGACGGGCCCCCCGCCTACGCGCGGCCCGCCGCCTTCTGGCTCCTGCGGGAGACGGAGTCGATGACCACGGCGCCCAGGAGCACCGCACCGGTGATCATGTACTGGATGGACGTGTTCATGTTCAGCAGGTCGAGACCCGTCTGGATCGACTGGATCACCAACATACCGAGCAGCGCCGACCACACGGACCCGCGTCCGCCGAAGAGGCTGGTACCACCGATGACGGCCGCGGCGATGGCCAGCATCAGCGTGTTGCCGCCACCGGCGGAGAGCGTCGCGCTCGCGGTCTGGCCGGCGAAGAACATACCGCCGACCGCGGCGAAGCCACCGGAGATGGCGAACACGGTGATGCGGATCATCGGCACGTTGATACCGGCACGGCGTGCGGCCTCGATACCGCCGCCGACCGCGAAGACCTGACGGCCGTAGGTCGTACGACGCAGCACGAAGTCCACGATCACCAGCGCCGCGAGGAAGATCACCAGCGCGTTGGAGACACCGGCCGCGTCGTTGAGCACGGCCGCGGCGAGGAAGGACGCGAGGGCCAGCGCGCCGACCCGGAGCAGGATCTCGCTGGTCGGCCGGAACGGCACCCCGGCCGACTTGCGGCGACGCTGCTCGCTGAAGTTGCCGACGGCGGTGAGCACGACACCGAGGCCCGCCAGCAGGTAGGCACCGATGATGGCCTGGTCCATGAAGAAGGAGCTCTGGCCGAGCAGGTGGACCGGTCCCGTGTCGGACGGGATGTTGATCGTGCCGCTGTCGCCCAGCAGCCACAGCATCAGACCGTTCCAGCCGAGGAAGCCGGCCAGGGTCACGACGAACGCCGGCACACCGATCCTGGCGAAGAACCAGCCGTGCAGGGCGCCGATGGCGATACCGGTGATGACGGCGAGGACCAGCGACAACCAGGCGTTCATGCCGTTGTTCACCACGAACACGGCGAACAGCGTCGAGGCCAGACCGCTGACGGAGCCGACCGACAGGTCGATCTCGCCGAGCAGCAGCACGAACACCAGGCCGATGGCGAGCATGCCGGTGGCCGAGAGGAAGTAGCTGATGTTGGAGAGGTTGTCGGCGCTGAGGAAACGATCATTCTGGAACTGGAAGATGGTCCAGATGACGATCAGGCCGATGACCACCGGCAGCGAGCCCAGCTCGCCGCCCTTGACCTTGCGCTTGAACTCCGTGAGGTAGCCCTTGAGGCCCTCCTCGCGGACCAGCAGCCGCGGGTCCGTGACGGCGACCGGGGCGGCCGTGGGGTCGTCGGCGGGCGCCACGGTGGTCTGCTGCTCCACCACGCCGCCGTCCTTGCCGGTGGTGGCGGAGTCGCTCTTCACGGTCTTGGACGTGTCACTCACTTTGCCGCCTCCGCGGTGCGCCGCCCCGCGCGACGGGTCACGGCGTTGTCCGTGGCACCCGTGATCGCGGCGATGATCTCTTCGTGGCTGGTGTCCTTCACGGGGAAGGAACCGTTGTTCTTGCCCAGCCGCAGCACGGCGACGGTGTCCGCGACCGCCTTGACGTCGGCCATGTTGTGGCTGATGAGGATGACCGCGAGGTCGCGTTCCCGCAGCCGCTCGACCAGGTCGAGGACCTGAGCGGTCTGCTCGACACCGAGGGCGGCGGTGGGCTCGTCGAGGATGACCAGCTTGGGGTCGCCGATCAGGGCGCGGGCGATCGCGACGACCTGACGCTGACCACCCGAGAGGCTCGCGATCGGGATGCGCACGCTCGGAATGCGGATGGAGAGCGTGGACAGCAGCTCGCGGGCGTTCTTCTCCATCGTCACCTCGTCGATGACGCCTCGGTGCAGCAGTTCCCGACCGAGGTAGAGGTTGCCCACGACGTCGAGGTTGTCGCAGAGAGCGAGGTCCTGGTAGACCGTCGCGACGCCGAGTCCCTGGGCGTCGTGCGGCTTGTTGATCCTGACCGGGTCGCCCTGCCACTCGATGACGCCCTCATCGATGGGGTGGACACCCGCGATCGTCTTGACCAGGGTCGACTTACCTGCGCCGTTGTCGCCCACCAGGGCGACCACTTCTCCGGCGTGGACCTCCAGATCGACGTCGGTGAGTGCCTGCACCGCACCGAATCGCTTGGAGACTCCGCGCAACGCCAACACGGGCGTAGCGGACACGTGAACCATCTCCTTCGCCGCCTGACCGGCGGGGATGCCGCGCTTGGGGTGTGCGCGGAGTGACGTGCGGGTCGCGGCGGGAGGGCCGCGCCTCGCACGGTGGTTTACAGGATGAACATGCGGGGGTCCGCTGCGCTCGGCAGCGGGTTCCGTCCGGCGCCCGCCCCGCAGCGGGGTCTTTGGGCGGGGCGGGCGCCGGCGGGGCTTCACGGGGCCGCTCGGCCGTCCGGGCCCGGGCCCCTCAGCGGGTCCCGGGCCGGATGACGCGCGGTGGCGTGACTACTCCAGGCCGGCGGACTTGCAGGCCTTGGCGTACTCGGCGGTGCAGATGTCCGCGACCGTGTACAGCTTGTCCTTGACCACCGTGTCCTTGATGTTCTCCTTGGTGACCGAGACCGGCGTCAGCAGCTTGGCGGGCACCTTGTCGCCGGAGCCGCTGGTCACCTCGGTGTCGGCGAGGGTCTTGACGTCCTTGCCCTCGAGCAGGGCGACCGCGAGCTCGGCGGCGGTGTCGGCCTCCGGCTTGTAGGCCTTGTAGACCGTGGCGGCCTGGGTGCCGGCGACGATCCGCTGGATGGCGGCGAGCTCGGCGTCCTGACCCGTCAGCGGGATGTTGCTGATCTTCGCACCCTTGAGGGTGTTGGCGATGCCACCGGCCATGCCGTCGTTGGCGGCGTAGACGCCGGCGATGTTCTTGGCACCCAGCTGGGTGATCGCCGCGGACATCTTCTGGGCGGCGACGGTGTCCTTCCACAGGCCGGACTGCTCGTAGGCGATGTCGACCTTGCCGTCGAGGACCTTGTGGGCGCCTTCCTTGAACTGGCCGGCGTTCGGGTCGGCGTCGTCACCGTTGATCATGACGACCTTGGACTTCTTGGTCGCCTTGTCGCCGAGGGCGTCGAGGAGGGCCTGGCCCTGGAGCTCGCCGACCTTGACGTTGTCGAAGGAGACGTAGGCCGAGACGGGGCCCTGGGCGAGGCGGTCGTAGGCGATGACCTTGACGCCCTTGTCCACCGCGGACTGGATGGAGGACTTGATCGCGGCGGAGTCCTGGGCGGAGATCACGATGACCTTCACGCCCTTGGTGACCATGCTGCTCATCTGCTGGGCCTGCTTGGCCGGGTCGGCGGCAGCGTTCGCGTACTGGACGTCGCAGTCGGAGCAGAGCTCCTTGACCTTCGTCTCGAAGTACGGCTTGTCGAACTTCTCGTAGCGCGCGGTGACGTTGTCGGGCAGGAGCAGACCGATGGACTTGTTGTCCGAGCCACTGCCGCTGTCGGAGTCGTTGTCGTCGCCGGCCTTGCCGCAGGCGGCCACCGAGAGCGCCAGCGAAACCGCGGTGGCGCCGATCACGACTCTACGCATCGTTGCGTTCATTTGGGTTGTGCCTCCCTGACACGGGCCGCAGCACTGCGGCCGAGGTGGCTGGAAGTCAACTCGGCCACACGTACGACGTCAAGAAGTAAATCCTTAACGGCTTGGCAACGGCGCGTTTCGTTCTCTAAGTGAAGGCAGGGGTGGCCCCGGACAGGGTTCCGTCCAAAAGGGTTGAATCACCCATCTCACTGAGGGCCAGCGCGAGGGCCCCGAGGACCTCCGCACGACCACCAAGTGCCCCTGGCAGCACCGAGAGTTGACGTGCGGCACTCGGGATCGCGTACCGGCCGACCGACTCCCTTATGGGCCCGAGCACCAGCTCCCCGGCCTCGGCGAGATCGCCACCGAGGACCACGCGGCTCGGGTTCAACAGATTGCAGAGATTGGCGACTCCACTTCCGATGTGGCGGCCGACGTCGGCGATCACCCGGCGACAGCCCGGATCCCCGTCCCTCGCCAACCGTACGACGCCTTCCATCGTCAGATCGGTCCCGTGGCTGGACTGGAGGAGCGGCAGCACATGCCGTGCGGCCGCGAAGGTCTCCAGGCACCCGCGGTTGCCGCAGCGGCAGACCGGGCCGGATTCATCAAGAGTAATATGCCCGATTTCTCCCGCTGTGCCACCGGGGCCCCGGTAGATCTTGCCGTCGATCACCAGCCCCGCGCCGACGCCGCTGGCGACCTTGATGTAGGCCAGGTCCCGCACCCCGCGGCCGCTGCCCCAGACCAGCTCGCCGAGGGCGCCGAGGTTGGCGTCGTTGTCCACGTGCACCGGTACGCCCAGGCGGTGGCCCATCTCGGCGGCCGGGTTGGTCCCCGTCCAGCCCGGCAGGATGGCGGTGGAGCCCAGCGTGCCGGACTCGACGTCGATGGGCCCCGGCACACCGAGGCCGACGCCCGCGATCTTCGTCCGATCCACTCCGGTGGCTTCGATCAACCGGGTGACCAGCTGCTCCGCACGGTCGAACCCCTGGGTGGAGGAGGCGTCCACATCGAGCGGCTCGGACTCCTCGGCCAGCACCTGATGAGCGAGGTTCCCGATCGCGACGCGCAAATGGGTGTGTCCGAAGTCCACGCCGATGACGATCCCCGCGTCCCCGCTGAGGGAGACCGCGCGAGCCCGGCGACCGCCCGCCGAAGTGGGCGTGACCTCGACCGTTCCACCCTCCTTGAGCTCGCGCACGATGTTGGAGACCGTGGCCGCGGACAGGCCCGTCGTCCTGGCGATCTCCGCCTGAGTGAGCGAGCCGGCGAGACGCACCGCCCGGACGACGCGTTCGAGATTTGCTCGGTGCAGCGACGACTGCGACCCCGGAGTCTCCATCGACTCATCCACTCCTGTCCCAGGCCGGACGGCCCCCGCCGCCCGTGACCCAGGTCAAAGCCGCGGATCCCGGGTCACTTACAAGTTGTGAACTCCAAGCTCCGCTGAACGGGTTACCGCAGTCAAGTCCTTGACGGAAACTGCGTCGCCAAATGACCACTAAATGTCACCGAAGCGCTACGGCGGCGTCGTCCGGAGACCCTTCGTACTACTTAAGGGTCGCCGACGTGAGGCCGGCCTGCACCTGGCGCTGGAAGGAGAGGTAGACGACGAGCATGGGAATCATCGCGATGGTGACGCCGGCGAAGAGAACGGGCAGGTCGGAGGCGTAGCCCTGCTGCTGCTGGAGCTGGACCAGACCCTGGGTCAGAACGTATCGCTCGGGGTCGTCGCCGCTCTGCGGCTGCATGAGGACGGTGGGCAGGATGTACTGGTTCCACTGGCCGAGGGTGTTGAAGATGCCCACGCTGATCAGGCCCGGCTTCGCCATGGGCAGCATCACCTGGAAGAAGGTCCTGGTGTGGGAGGCCCCGTCCAGGATGGCCGCCTCGAAGACCGCCGTGGGCAGGGTCCGGAAGAAGGCGTGCATGAAGAACACGGTGAACGGCAGCGAGTAGGCGACGTAGACGAGGATCAGCCCCTGGTAGCTGTTCAGCATGTCGAGACGCTTGACCATGAAGAACAGCGGGACCAGCGCCAGGAACACCGGGAACATGGCCCCGGCGACGAAGAAGAAGTACAGCAGCCGGTTGCCCCAGAACTGGTAGCGGGCCAGGACGTACGCGGCCATCGAGCCGAACAGCATGGTCAGCGGCACGGAGAAGACCAGGACGATGACCGTGTTGAGGAAGTAGTCGCCGATGCCCTTGTCCCAGGCGCGGGAGAACACGTCCGGGGACCAGTTCTCCGGCCAGCCGAAGGCCGAGCCGCCGATCTGGGCGTCGGTCTTGAAGGAACTGAGGATCAGCCACAGCAGCGGCAGCACGATCATCAGGGCCCACAGGGCGAGGAAGCCGTGCGAGAAGACGTTAAGGACGACGCCTTCGCCGCGTTCGTCGCCGGGGCCGGACCGGCCCCTGCTCGCGGCCGGACCGGTGGGGACCGAGTCGCCGGGGGAGGCGGTCTTGAGGGGTGCGCTCATCTTGTCCGTCATCTCCGGCTTCAGAACTCGATGCGTTCACGGCGGGTGGCGCGCAGCATGACCACCGAGACGATCAGGGTGAGGAGCAGCATCACCACGCCCATGGCGCAGGCGTAGCCGCTCTTGCCGTACAGCAGGAAGTTCCGCATCATCACGGTCGCCATGACCTCGCTGTGGTGATCGGGGCCGCCGCCGTACTCCCCCGCCGTCATCGTGGAGACCAGGATGAACATGTCCATCGCCGCGATGCCGAGGTAGACCCAGGCGGTCTGCACGGAGTCCCAGAGCAGGGGCAGGGTGATCCGGAAGAAGGTGTGGGCGCGGCCGGCGCCGTCGATCAGCGCGGCCTCGTAGATGTCCCTCGGGATGGCCTGCATGGCGGCGGAGAACAGCACCAGGTAGAAGCCGACGCCGTGCCAGACGACGACCGCGATCAGTGCCCAGAGCACGAAGTTCGGTTCGTTCAGCCATTCGACGGGGCTGGTCTCGTCGACGAGCCCCACCTTCATGAGGAAGCCGTTGAGCATCCCGCCGCTGTCGCTGCGGTACACGGCGCCGAAGAGGACGGCGAGGATCGCCAGCGACAGGACCTGAGGGAAGAAGTAGACGATCTTGTAGAACCCCGACCCGGCGATCCCGGAGACCCCGCCGGCCCGGCCTCGCCCGCCCGCGTTGAGCATGAACGCGAAGAACAGCGCCAGCAGGATGGTGATCACCGGGATGAACACCAGGAAAAGGATGTTGTGCCAGATGGCCTGGAGGAAGATGTCGTCCTGGAACAGCGCGGTGTAGTTGTCCAGCCCGACGAAGTCGAACGTCTGCGACTGCCCTCTCCAGTCCGTCAGCGAATAGCCGAAGGTCTGGAGGTACGGCCAGATGACGAAGATCAGATAGAGCGCCACGGGGACGATGAGAAACCCCGCGACGAAGCGGTACTGCCCTTTGCGCATTGGCGTGATCCTGCCTTGGGTTCCGTGACGAAAGGCCCGCACGCTTCGGGGGCGCGGGGAGCTGCGCGACAAGCCACCCGCGGTGAACCGCCTGCCCACCGCAGCACTCAGCCCCCCACGTCGCCCGAAGGCTCCCTCACTCCCGGCGGTTGTTCTTGGAGTCCGGGTCCTTCGCCTGCTTGTCCACGGCCGCCTGCGCCCGCTTCAGCCACTCGGCCGGCTGGATCCGCTTCGCCATCAGCTCGTTCGACGCGTTCTGGATCGCCGTGTCCATCTCGCTGTACCACTCGGTGTACAGGTAACGGAAGGTGTTGTCACCGGCGGCCTTGGACGCCTCGACCGTGGACTGCGTACCGGGTCGCAGCCGTACGCCGGGGTCGACGCCGTCCTTGAGGATGGTGAGGGAGTTCGCCTCCTTGGCGAACAGCGTCGACCATTCCTTGGACAGCATCATCCGCATGAACTCCTTGGCCGCGGGCAGGTTCTTCGCCTTGGCGGGGATGATGAACGGCTCGCCGGAGCCGGCCCGGATCGCCTCGAACGGCATCACGCTGTCCGGCAGCAGCGGCATCGGCATGAACTTCATGTCGAAGTCGGCCGGGGTCTGCTTGAGCTGCTCGTTCTCCAGCCAAGAACCGGAGGTGATGAACACGGCCTTGTACTGGTTCCAGCGGGTCTGCGACTCGGTGTGGGTGAGGCCGTTGGTGCCGGGCATCAGATAGCCCTTCTCGACCACCTCGTAGATCGCCTCGACACCGGCCTTCGCGGCGTCGGAGCCGACGAACGCCTTCGGGTCGAGGTTGTCGATGGCCTTCATGGCCTCCAGGCCGCCGGTCTTGGCGATCAGGTCCATGATGGCCACGTTGATGTAGTACGGGTACTTGCCCTGGTGGGCGAGGCCGCCGATGCCCTTGGCCTTGGCCTCCTTGCAGATGGCCAGGAAGTCCGCCCAGGTCCTGGGCTCCTCCCAGCCGTTCTCCTTGAAGAGCTTGCCGGAGTACCACAGGCCCCACACCGTGTAGATGTAGTTGAGGGCGACGATCTTGTCCTCCTGCATGCCCGCGTCGAGCGTGCCGGGGATGAGGGTGTCGCGGACCTTCTTGGCGGGGTCGTCGATCGAGGGGGCGTCCAGGACCGCGGCGAGGTCGAGGAGCTGGTCGTTCTTGTAGAGGACGTCGATCGGGATCTGCTGGGCGCCGGAGTCGTCGACGATGTCCGGCGGGTTGCCCGCGTTGAACCGGGGCTGGAGCTTGCCGGTGATCTCCTGGGTGCCGGTGTGGGTGGAGGTGACGCCCCACTTCTTCTGGAAGGCGGCCTCCCACGCCTTGGCGTAGGCGTCGCCGTAGCCGCCCTTGAAGATGACGACGTCGAGCTTGCTGCCCTTCTTGACGCCGAAGGGGTTCGACTCGGACGTCTCGCCCTGGGCGTCCTCGGAGGAGTCGTCGTCCCCTCCGCCGCTCGCACAGGCGGACAGGAAGCTCATCGTGGGGACGGTGATCAGGCCCAGCGCGGCGGATCGCTTGATCAGATCGCGGCGGCCCACACCCTCCGCGGTGGTGGTGCCACAAGCCTCGGGGTCGTTGTTCTCAGCGGTCGTGGATCCCATGCTCAAGTCCTCGCCTTCTCCAGGACTCAGGCGGTGAACCGGATCCTCCCGGCACCGCGATCGGTTCAAGCTGGGGTCGTGCGTGAGGATTCAACAGGGGCAAGACGGCGGTCCGCGCGCGGACACGTCCGCGCCCGCCGGTAATTCCCCCCAGGTAGCGCCCGTCCACAGTCGTGCGGCCACGATGCGGACGCCGACAGGTATAGTCCACTTCCCGCCAAGGGAGCAAGATCGAATGCAAGGTTGGCCGTCGGTCTTTTCCGAGTTGAGACCTCGCGGAAATACGGGCGTCCCAGCGCCGCTCCACCACAAATTCCCCGCCATCCGGCCCGGATGGCTCACCCAACACCCTTGACACCACTCATCACTTGAACCACTACTGGTCCCTGCGCACCACGGCAGACAACGTTGTCCACTTCTGATCGTTCCTTGGCCGCCGACGCGGTCGAGCGGGTGATCGGGCGCAGGGAGGGTGCTCGCGCATGCGGCACGGACGGAGATCCACGGCGGCGCTCGGCGCCGCCGCGCTCGCTCTGGTGGTGGCCTCGCAGGGGGCCGCCGCCGCGTTACCGGCCCGACCGGCGGCGGCCGACCGGGAGTTCGGTTCCTCGTTCGAGCCGGGGCAACCGGCACCGGACTGGACCGACACCGTGGACACCGCGCCGGACAGCTCCCCCCGGGCCTCCGGCGTCGACGGCGGCTACACCACGGGCGTCCCCGGCAACATCACCGACCGGGTGACCGACGTCCGGGCGAGCGGCGAGAACACCTCCGGCGGCGAGGTGAAGGAGAACCTGGTCGACGGGGAGCCCGGCACCAAGTGGCTCTCCTTCCAGCCCACCGGCTGGGTGGAGTTCGACCTCGACAGACCCGCCGAGGTGGTGACGTACGCGCTGACCTCGGCGAACGACGCCGAAGGGCGTGACCCCAGGGACTGGAACCTGAAGGGCTCCGCCGACGGCAAGGAGTGGCGGACCCTCGACACCCGCACCGGCGAGTCCTTCCCCGAGCGGTATCTGACCAAGTCGTACGACATCGCCGCCGACGCGGTCGCCGGATACCGGCACTTCCGGCTGGAGATCACCAGGAACAACGGGGCCTCCACCATCACCCAGCTGGCCGACGTGCAGTTCTCCACCGGCGGCGGCCCGACACCCGCGCCGAGGGAGATGCGCACCCACACCGACCGGGGCCCGAGCGGCTCGGCGACCGCCAAGGCCGGCATGGGCTTCACCGACAAGCGTGCGCTGCGGTACGCGGGCCGGCACACGGCGGACGGCCGCGCTCACTCGTACAACAGGGTCTTCGACGTGGACGTGGCCGTCGGGCGCGACACCGAGCTGGCGTACCGGATCTTCCCGTCCATGGCGGACGGCGATCTGGACTACGACGCCACGCATGTCGCCGTCGACCTGGTCTTCACGGACGGCACCTCGCTCAGCGAGCTGCGCGCCGTCGACCAGCACGGATTCCCCCTCACGCCGCGCGGGCAGGGCGCGGCGAAGGCGCTGTACGTCAACCAGTGGAACGACGTGGTCTCGCGGATCGGGTCGGTCGCCGCCGGGAAGACGGTCGACCGTGTCCTGGTGGCGTACGACTCCCCGAAGGGGCCGGCGAGGTTCCGGGGCTGGATCGACGACGTGGCCCTGAGGGTCCGGGCGCCCGAGCGGCCGAAGGCCCATCCGTCCGACTACGCGGTCACCACCCGGGGCACCAACTCCAGCGGCGGTTTCTCCCGCGGCAACAACTTCCCGGCGACGGCGGTCCCGCACGGCTTCAACTTCTGGACGCCGGTCACCAACGCGGGCTCGCTGAGCTGGCTGTACGACTACGCGCGGGCCAACAACGCGGACAACCTCCCCACCCTCCAGGCGTTCAGCGCGAGTCACGAGCCGAGCCCCTGGATGGGCGACCGGCAGACCTTCCAGGTGATGCCCTCGGCCGCCTCCGGCACCCCTGACCTGGGGCGGACGGCTCGGGCACTGGCGTTCCGGCACGAGAACGAGACGGCCCGGCCGTACTACTACGGGGTCCGCTTCGAGAACGGGATCAAGGCGGAGATGGCCCCGACGGACCACGCGGCGGTGCTCCGCTTCACCTACCCGGGTGACGACGCGAGCGTCCTCTTCGACAACGTCACGGACCAGGCGAGCCTGACCCTGGACAAGGACGCCGGAGTCGTCACGGGATTCTCGGATGTGAAGTCCGGGCTGTCGACGGGCGCGACCCGCCTCTTCGTGTACGGGGTGTTCGACGCGCCGGTGACCGGCGGCGACTCCTCCGGGGTGAGGGGTCACCTCCGCTTCGACGCGGGCGCGGACCGGACGGTGACCCTCCGCCTGGCCACCTCCCTCATCGGCATCGAGCAGGCGAAGGACAATCTGCGCCAGGAGATCCCGGAGGGCACCGGCTTCGAGACGGTTCGGGACCGGGCGCGGGCGCAGTGGGACCGGCTCCTCGGCCGGGTGGAGGTCGAGGGCGCGACCCCCGATCAGCTGACCACGCTGTACTCCAACCTCTACCGGCTGTACCTGTACCCCAACTCCGGCTTCGAGAAGGTCGGTTCGGCCTATCGGTACGCCTCGCCGTTCTCCCCCATGCCGGGTCCGGACACCCCGACGCACACCGGCGCGAAGATCGTCGAGGGCAAGGTGTACGTCAACAACGGCTTCTGGGACACCTATCGGACGACCTGGCCCGCGTACTCCCTGCTGACGCCGTCCCGGGCGGGCGAGCTGGTGGACGGTTTCGTACAGCAGTACAAGGACGGCGGCTGGACCTCCCGCTGGTCCTCCCCCGGGTACGCGGACCTGATGACGGGCACCTCGTCGGACGTGGCGTTCGCGGACGCATACGTCAAGGGCGTCGACTTCGACGCGCGGGCGGCGTACGAGGCGGCCGTCAAGAACGCCACGGTCGTCCCGCCGAACCCGGGCGTCGGCCGCAAGGGAATGGCCTCCTCCCCCTTCCTCGGCTACACGAGCACCGACACCCACGAGGGCCTGTCGTGGGCGCTGGAGGGCTACCTCAACGACTACGGCATCGCCCGGATGGGCCGGGCCCTGTACGAAAGGACCGGTGAGAAGCGGTACCGGGAGGAGTCGGCGTACTTCCTCGACCGGGCACGGAACTACGTGCAACTGTTCGATAAGGAGGCCGGGTTCTTCCAGGGCCGGGACGGCGACGGGAAGTGGCGGGTGGACTCGTCGGCGTACGACCCGCGGGTCTGGGGCCACGACTACACGGAGACCAACGGCTGGGGCTACGCGTTCACCGCGCCGCAGGACAGCAGGGGCCTGGCGAACCTGTACGGCGGCCGGGCGGGGCTGGCGAGGAAGCTGGACGCCTACTTCTCCACCCCGGAGACGGCCTCGCCCGACCTCACCGGCTCCTACGGCGGCGTCATCCACGAGATGACCGAGGCGCGTGACGTCCGGATGGGCATGTACGGCCACTCCAACCAGGTCGCCCATCACGCGATCTACATGTACGACGCGGCCGGGCAGCCGTGGAAGGCACAGGAGAAGGTCCGCGAGGTGCTCTCCCGGCTGTATGCCGGCAGCGCCATCGGCCAGGGCTACCACGGCGACGAGGACAACGGCGAGCAGTCGGCCTGGTACCTCTTCTCCGCGCTCGGCTTCTATCCGCTGGTGATGGGCAGCGGCGAGTACGCGATCGGCTCGCCCCTGTTCACCGAGGCGACGGTCCATCTGGAGAACGGCAGGGACCTGGTGGTCCGCGCCCCCGACAACAGCGCGGAGAACGTCTACGTTCAAGGGCTGAAGGTCAACGGGAAGACCTGGCGGTCCACCTCGCTGCCGCACACGCTGATCGCGAAGGGCGGGGTACTGGAGTTCGACATGGGCCCGAGGCCGTCGCGGTGGGGCACGGGCGAGAGCGCCGCGCCGGTGTCGATCACCAAGGACGACGAGGTGCCGTCGCCGCGCTCGGACGCCGTCGAGGGCGACGGGGAGCTGTTCGACGACACGTCGTCGACGAAGACCACGGTGACGACGGCCGAGCTGCCGGTGCCGGCCCGCACCAGGGCCGTGCAGTACACGCTGACGTCGTCCGACCGCCGCGAGGCGCCCACCGGCTGGACCCTCCAGGGCTCGGCCGACGGCAGCACCTGGAAGACCCTCCACCGGCGGTCGGACGAGTCGTTCGCCTGGGACCGCCAGACACGGGTCTTCTCCGTGCCCGCCCCGAGGCCCTACCGCCACTACCGCCTGGTCCTCGACGCTCCGGCGACCCTCGCGGAGGTGGAGCTGCTCTCGTGACGCCGGGGCGGAGAACACCGTGAACACAAGGGGGCCCGGCAGCTCGCCGGGCCCCAACTGACTTGACTATGCGGGCCGTTGCCGGGATAGAGTCTTGTATAGACCACTCGACAACGTTGTCCTGTCCGAGGTCCCCCGAACCACTCCCCCTCCGAGCCGGTTTCCCCCGGACCGGCCCGGCTCACGGACCGGGTGGGCACGCACCGCCCGCTCACCCGGTCCGCCCGAGCACCTCGGGGCAGGGTCGAGCGCCCACGCGCCGGCACTCGACGCCACGTCAACTGCTGGTGGGAGCGGGGGCGGGGTGCAGGGAGGTCGAGCCGAGGTTCTGCCGGTCCTCGGTGCCGAAGGTGGACCACAGGGCTGCGGTGAGCAGGAGGAGCGCGCCGACGACGAGGTGGACCGGCCTGCCTCCGAAGCGGTCGAAGAGGAAGCCGGCGGCGAGGATCGCCCCCGCGCTGACGACGCGGATGACGGCGTCGAGGAGCCCGTGCCAGGTGCCGAGCAGGTGGGCCGGGGCGCGAAGCCGACGAGGCCGCCGCCCGCAACCTCGGGATCTCGGCGCGCACGGTCAGCCGGATGATGTCGAGCCTGATGGAGCGACTGGACGCGGCCAGCAGGTTCCAGGCCGGGGTGAACGCCATCAAGCGCGGGCGGCCGTAGGACCGGCCGGCTCCGGTGGCTTCACAAGCCCCCCGAGAGAGTGCTCCGTACCGGGGTGGTGGCGACACGCCCCCCGGGGGAACGCAGGGTGTTGCGGCGGGCGCGGCCCTGCCGCACGACACGGCAAGACCGCCACCGTCTACCTGGCCGCACCTCGCAACGCGGACATCCCCATCCGGTCCGCTCGGCGATCCGGAGGAAAGGCCCTAGCCCACCCGGCAGGGCAGCGTCGTACTGGAATCACCTCCCGGCCCCTGGACGACGTACCCGAAGGTCGCCGTCGCGCCTGGAGCCAACGAACCGTTCCAGTTGCTGTTGTGGACCATCACGTCCTGTCCGGTGTAGGTGGCGCTGCCGCTCCAGAGGCTGTCGACCCGCTGGCCGCTCGGCAGGGTCCAGTTGACCATCCAGCCGAGCATCGGCACGTCCCCGGTGTTCTTGACGACGACCTCGGACTGGTAGCCGCCGTTCCAGGTGCCCGTCGTACGGCGGGTCGCGGAGCACTGGCCCGGTACGGGCTCGGTGGGGTTGCCCGGCTCCTTGATGCCGGTCACCTCGCCGTTGCCGCCGTCGAAGACGACGTCGGAGCAGGAGTAGAAGGTCTCCTGGCTGTCGGAGCGCTGCCAGACCATGTAGATGATGTGGCGGCCCGACTTGTTCGCGGGGAGCTGGCCCCGCCAGGAGTAGTTGGCCTCGACGGTGCCCGGGCTGCCGTTCAGCGGCGGGTGGTCGACGCTCAGGAACGGCCGGTCCTCGATGTCGTTCCAGGTGAGCGTCTTCGTCGGGTCGAAGCCGTCCTTGGTGATGTACACGTAGAACCAGCCCGGGTGCGCCGCCCACGCGTTGTACGAGAAGTCGACGTTCGCCCCCGCGGTGAGGTGGGTCAGCGGCCAGTCCCGGCTGGGCGTGTCGAACCCGGTGAAGTTGGGGTTGCCGCCGCTGCAGAGCTGGCCGTCCGGGACGAAGCCCCGGGTGCGGCCGGCGCCGTCCGAGCGGAGCACCGAGAACCAGTTGTAGAACGGGGTCGTCCCGCTCGTCTGCTGCGCGGCGCGGCAGGCCGGGTTGACCGGTTTGATCTCACCGGCGTCGGTCAGCCCGTCCTGCCAGCACAGGAAGGTGCGGCTGCCGGGCTTCATCGGCGTGCCGTGCGCCTCCGCCTTGCCGCTGCCGGCGGTGACGACCAGACCGAGTGCCGGGATCGTCGTGACGAGGGCCAGGAGGACGAGCAGCAGCGCGCGGTGGCGCCTGGGCAACCCCAGTCGTAAGGTTGTCACGTGCATGACAAACGCTCCTTGGGTGTACGGCCTTGAGGAACGTGCGCGTGTACCTGTGTGCGTACGGATGAGTGGTGCGGGGTGGGAGCGAGCCCCCGGGGCGGGTTCCGGTCCGCCGCGCGGAATGGGAGCGCTCCCACCCCCACCTGCTTCGGAAGCTAGCGCGGAGTGGTTCGGTTGTAAACGGTTGGCGCAGGGCGGGCGGGGCGGACACGGCGGAGGGCCGCACCCCCGTCGCCGGGGATGCGGCCCTCAACTGCCCTACCGGATCACTCAGTTGCGGATCAGGTTGCGCAGCACGTACTGCATGATGCCGCCGTTGCGGTAGTAGTCGGCCTCACCGGGGGTGTCGATGCGGACGACCGCGTCGAACTCGACACCGGTGTCGGTGGTGACCTTGACGGTGCGCGGCGTGGTGCCGTTGTTGAGCTCCTCGACGCCCGTGACGGAGAACGTCTCCTCACCGGTCAGACCGAGGGACCCGGCGGACTGGCCCTCCGGGAACTGGAGCGGCAGCACGCCCATGCCGATGAGGTTCGAGCGGTGGATGCGCTCGTACGACTCGGCGATGACGGCCTTGACGCCGAGGAGCGCGGTGCCCTTGGCCGCCCAGTCGCGGGACGAGCCGGAGCCGTACTCCTTGCCGGCCAGGATGACCAGCGGGATGCCCTGCTCGATGTAGTTGCGCGAGGCGTCGTAGATGAAGGAGACCGGGCCGCCGTCCTGCGTGAAGTCACGGGTGTAGCCGCCCTCGGTGCCCGGCGCGATCTGGTTGCGCAGGCGGATGTTGGCGAACGTGCCGCGGATCATGACCTCGTGGTTGCCTCGGCGGGAGCCGTACGAGTTGAAGTCGCGGCGCTCGACACCGTGCTCGGTGAGGTACTTGCCCGCCGGGGTGTCGGCCTTGATGGCGCCGGCCGGGGAGATGTGGTCGGTGGTGACCGAGTCGCCGAGCTTGGCGAGGACCCGGGCGCCGGCGATGTCGGAGACCGGGGTGGTCTCCATCGTCATGCCCTCGAAGTACGGGGGCTTGCGGACGTAGGTCGACTCCGGGTCCCACTCGAAGGTGTTGCCGGTCGGGATCGACAGGGCCTGCCACTGGGCGTCGCCCGCGAAGACGTCCTGGTAGGACTTGGAGAACATGTCCTCGCCGATGGCGTTCGCCACGACGTCGTTGACCTCGGCCTCGGTCGGCCAGATGTCGGACAGGTAGACCGGCTTGCCGTCCTGGTCGGTGCCGAGGGCGTCCTTGGTGATGTCCACCTTCATGGAGCCCGCGATGGCGTACGCGACGACCAGCGGCGGGGACGCCAGGTAGTTCATCTTGACGTCGGGGTTGATCCGGCCCTCGAAGTTCCGGTTGCCGGAGAGGACCGAGGTGACCGCGAGGTCGTGGTCGTTGACGGCCTTGGAGACCTCCTCCGGCAGCGGGCCGGAGTTGCCGATGCAGGTGGTGCAGCCGTAGCCGACGAGGTTGAAGCCGACCTTGTCGAGGTACGGGGTCAGGCCCGCCTTGTCGAAGTAGTCGGTGACGACCTTGGAGCCCGGGGCGAGGGTGGTCTTGACCCACGGCTTGCGGGTCAGGCCCTTCTCCACGGCCTTCTTCGCGACGAGCGCGGCGGCGACCATGACGTACGGGTTCGAGGTGTTGGTGCAGGAGGTGATCGCGGCGACGGTGACGGCGCCGTGGTCCAGCTCGTAGGTGGTGCCGTCGGGGGCGGTGACGGGGACCGGGTTGGACGGCACGCCGTTGGTGACGGCGGGGGCGTCGGAGGCCGGGAAGGACTCCTGGCCCGCCTCGTCGACCATGTCGACGTAGTTGCGCACGTCCTGCTTGAACTGCTCGGCGGCGTTCGCGAGGACGATGCGGTCCTGCGGACGCTTCGGGCCGGCGATGGAGGGGACGACCGTGGAGAGGTCCAGCTCCAGCTTCTCGGAGAAGTCCGGCTCGGCGGCCGGGTCCAGCCAGAGGCCCTGCTCCTTGGCGTACGCCTCGACGAGCGCGACCTGCTGCTCGGAGCGGCCGGTGAGCTTGAGGTAGTTCAGGGTCTCACCGTCGATCGGGAAGATCGCGGCGGTGGAGCCGAACTCGGGCGACATGTTGCCGATGGTGGCGCGGTTCGCCAGCGAGGTGGCGGCCACGCCCTCGCCGTAGAACTCGACGAACTTGCCGACGACACCGTGCTTGCGCAGCATCTCGGTGATGGTGAGCACCAGGTCGGTGGCGGTGGTGCCGGCCGGCAGCTCACCGGTGAGCTTGAAGCCGACGACGCGCGGGATGAGCATGGAGACCGGCTGGCCGAGCATCGCGGCCTCGGCCTCGATGCCGCCGACGCCCCAGCCGAGGACGCCGAGGCCGTTGACCATGGTGGTGTGCGAGTCGGTACCGACGAGGGTGTCCGGGTACGCCTGGCCGTTGCGGACCATGACGGTGCGGGCCAGGTGCTCGATGTTCACCTGGTGGACGATGCCGGTGCCCGGGGGGACGACCTTGAAGTCGTCGAACGCGGTCTGGCCCCAGCGCAGGAACTGGTAGCGCTCCTTGTTGCGGCCGTACTCCAGGTCGACGTTCTGCTTGAAGGCGTCGTTGGTGCCGAACTTGTCGGCGATGACGGAGTGGTCGATGACCATCTCGGCCGGGGAGAGCGGGTTGATCTTCGCCGGGTCGCCGCCGAGCGCCGCGACGGCCTCACGCATGGTGGCGAGGTCCACGACACAGGGAACACCGGTGAAGTCCTGCATGATCACGCGGGCCGGCGTGAACTGGATCTCCTGGCTGGGCTGAGCCTGGGAGTCCCAGTTGCCGAGGGCACGGATGTGATCGGCGGTGATGTTCGCGCCGTCCTCCGTGCGGAGCAGGTTCTCCAGCAGGACCTTGAGGCTGTAGGGCAGGCGAGCCGAGCCCTCCACCTTGTCCAGCCGGAAGATCTCGTACGACTCGTCGCCCACCTGCAGCGTGCTGCGGGCGTCGAAGCTGTTCGCCGACACGACAGTCTCCTTCATTCCATGTGCGCGTACCACCGCATCCTGCCGCCACGCCCCCTTGGCCGATCCGCTAAGGTAAGGCTAAGTTAGGCACCCCTTACCGGGGTGGCGGCCGCAGTGCGCCTCGGCAGATATCTCGATGTCGAGATAACTCTAGTACATGGGCGCGGGCGGGTCATGCCCGGGCGGGTGTCGTCCTGCCTGGGCACAACCGGGGCAGTCCCGGCCTTTCCGGAGCATCAGGGGCTGTTTCCCAGTCTCTCTCGGACAAGCGGTTCGGCGCCTCACGCCCCGGCCCTGGCCGGATCGCGCGTGCGGCCGGCCGACGACGCCCAGCAGGCCGCAGTGGTGCTGCCGAGGCACCTGGCGGCGTCGGCGGGTTTCGAGCTGCTCCGTTTGCCGGCGTGGCCGCACGCAGGGTGATCGAAAACCGTTTACCCCGGTACGGCGGTTGGACAGGCGTGACGCCCGCCCCCACCGGAGCGTGCCTGAACCATGAAGGAGAAGGGCCTGCCCATGCGCCCTCTCAGCGGGCGCGAGAACCCGACCTCTTCTCCCGACCGCCCTACGCCCTCAACGGGGAACCGGCGGACGACCTCGCCGTCGGCCGCCGACGCCCGGAATGGACACACCGCTCGCCCTGGACGTCCTCGACATCGATGACGACGCGCCGGACTCCGAGCCCGACGCGCCGGACTCCGAGCCCAGGGACATCGGGGTGCGGCTCCTGCGCACCGCGATGGCCGCCACGCTTCGAGCGGATCGCGCCCACCGAGTACAGCCGTCTCGTCCCGCCGGACCGGCGTGAGCACCCGGTGAGCACGCCGCCGCGGCGGCTGCCCCGCAGAACACCGCCGGCCGAATGCGCACCGAGGCGGGCGGAGCCCCGGCGGAGGCCGGGCCGCCACCCGTCCGCGGCCGCGGCCACTCGCACCCGCATGCGAATCCGCAAGCGGGGTACCCGACTTGGACATCGGAAGGAGGCAACCATGCCGCTCACGTTCCGCAAGAGTTTCCGGATCCTGCCGGGCGTGCGTCTCAACATCAACAAGCGCTCCTGGTCCATCACGACCGGCGGCAGCAACGGCCCGCGGCACACCCACAGCAGTACGGGACGCCGTACGACGTCGATGGACCTGCCCGGCCCCTTCGGCTGGCGCCGCACGCGCAGCGCGAGGCGTCACTGAGCAGCGCCGGTGACCCGCCGAGCGGCTGACGGCCCGTCGCCTGAACGGCCCAGCCACTTCACCCCAACAGCCCCCACAAGAGGCGCCATCTCATATGTGAGATAGCCTCACCCTCATGGGAGACGACTACCTCGTACGCATCGGCAGGCTCATCCGTGACGCGCGACAGCACCGTGGCTGGACACAGTCGCAGTTGGCGGAGGCCCTCGGCACGAGCCAGAGCGCGGTGAACCGTATCGAGCGCGGTAATCAAAACATCAGCCTTGAGATGATCGCTCGAATCGGTGAAGCCCTGGACAGCGAGATCGTCTCGCTGGGGTACGCGGGTCCGATGCATCTGCGGGTCGTCGGCGGGCGCCGGCTCTCCGGTTCGATCGATGTGAAGACCAGCAAGAACGCGTGCGTCGCACTGCTGTGCGCCTCCCTGTTGAACAAGGGGCGCACGGTACTTCGCCGGGTGGCCCGGATCGAGGAGGTGTACCGCCTGCTGGAGGTGCTCGGCTCCATCGGCGTCCGCGCCCGGTGGATCAACGACGGCGTCGACCTGGAGATCGTGCCGTCGGCCGAGCTGGACCTGGCGGCGATGGACGCGCAGGCGGCCCGCCGCACCCGGTCGATCATCATGTTCCTCGGCCCGCTGCTGCATCGCGTGGACCACTTCAAACTGCCGTACGCGGGTGGGTGCGACCTCGGTACGCGGACCATCGAGCCGCACATGATCGCGCTGCGCCGGTTCGGCCTGGACATCACCGCGACCGAGGGGCTGTACCACGCGGAGGTGGACCGCACCGTGACCCCGGGCCGCCCGATCGTGCTGACCGAGCGCGGCGACACGGTGACCGAGAACGCGCTGCTCGCCGCCGCCCGCCACGACGGCGTGACCGTCATCCGCAACGCCTCGTCCAACTACATGGTCCAGGACCTGTGCTTCTTCCTGGAGGCGCTCGGCGTCCGGGTCGAGGGCATCGGCACGACCACGCTCACGGTGCACGGTGTGCCGCACATCGACGTGGACGTCGACTACTCGCCCTCCGAGGACCCGGTCGAGGCGATGAGCCTGCTCGCCGCGGCGGTGGTCACCGAGTCGGAGATGACGGTGCGCCGGGTGCCGATCGAGTTCCTGGAGATCGAGCTGGCGGTCCTGGAGGAGATGGGCCTCGACCACGACCGCTCACCCGAGTACTTCGCCGACAACGGCCGTACGCGCCTGGTGGACCTGACCGTCCGGCCCTCCAAGCTCCAGGCGCCGATCGACAAGATCCACCCCATGCCGTTCCCCGGCCTGAACATCGACAACGTCCCGTTCTTCGCGGCCATCGCCGCCGTCGCCCAGGGCAAGACCCTCATCCACGACTGGGTCTACGACAACCGGGCGATCTACCTCACCGACCTCAACCGCCTCGGCGGCCGCCTCCAGCTCCTCGACCCGCACCGGGTGCTCGTCGAGGGTCCGACCCGCTGGCGCGCCGCCGAGATGATGTGCCCGCCGGCCCTCCGCCCCGCCGTCGTCGTCCTCCTCGCGATGATGGCCGCCGACGGCACGTCCGTGCTGCGCAACGTGTATGTCATCAACCGCGGCTACGAGGACCTCGCGGAGCGCCTGAACTCGGTGGGGGCGCAGATCGAGATCTTCCGGGACATCTGATTGCGGGTACCGCTTGTCTCCACCCGCCTGCCCGAGGAACCGGGGGGCGTGGAGGAGGCCCGCAGGGCGTCCCCGTAGACGAAGACCCCTAGAAAGCGCCGACCGGGTGCGGGCCTTCGTGCTGTCAGGGGGTGTGGTGCGTGCTGCCGGTCGGGCTGGGGTGTGCGGCGTCGTCCTGGTCGATGCACTTGTGGCCGTTGCGGGGGAGGTTCTTCACCGCTGCGGCGAGCTCGACCAGGGCTACGTCGGAGGGCACTTCGGGGTCGATGACGGCTTCGGCGGCCGGCTTGCGTCCGAAGGTGGTGATGGTCTTGTCGCCCTCGCCCTGTCCGCTGTTCTTCAGTACCCAGTCCACCCCGTTGACGGTGACGCACATGTCGGTGGTGGGCAGCATCTGGGGCAGTCCGCAGCGCAGGGTGATCACGTTGTCGCCGTAGACGGCGGCGCCGGGGGAGGTGGCGGTCTTCTCGTGTCCGCCGATCTTGTCGGGGTAGCCCTCGGCCAGGTCGCGGCAGATGGCGCTTTTGGCCTGGGGGGCGCCTTCGGCCGATGGTGCGTCGGCGGGCAGGAACTGGACGGCCAGCAGGGCGGCGCCGGCCAGGCTCAGGACGCCGGCGAGGATGGGCAGGGTGCGGGAGGGCTTGGGCATGAGGCAACTGTAGGAGGCGGGGTATTGCCCTCAAGTGCGCTGCCCCCGGGCCAATACCGCCCGGTGATCGTCGTGCGCAGGCTCGGGCGGGCTCGGGCCGCAGGGACCGCGAGCATGTTGTGGGAGCGGACCTGTGGTGTTGCGGACGCGCTTTTCTGCGTGCCCTTCTCCGTCTTCCAGCAGTACAGCCAGCCGCCGCCGGGCCGTCGCTCGTAGTCGCACTTCGCGGCGATGCCGCCCCTGGGGGCCGGCGCGGCCGTGGCGGTGGTGGCGCCTGCGCCCGGCACACTGGCCGCTATCGCGACCGAGATGGCGGCTTTTCCTACCTGCACAGCAGCACTCCGTTCCCCGCCCTCCCCCACTGCGGGGAAGTGTCCCTTCATGCCGCGCGGCTCGAACAGGTGGGCGGTAGTGGCTCTTTGGGCACTGCCCCCAAGGGCAGTACCCCAACGCCAGGATGTTCCCTGGGCGTTGGGAGGATGGCAGGCATATCCGCGACCGAGCGAGGATTTGACCTGTGAAGCGTTCCACCGTCTCCATTGCCGTGGCCGCCGCCGTCGTCGTCGGGGGTGGCGGCATCCTTGCCGTCACGTCGATGGACGGCTCCGAGCGCACCGGATACCGCGTGTCCGACAGCGGGGTTCTGACCATCGACGTGAAGAGCCGTCCCGATGCCCCGGACCTCAAGGGGACGACGGTCGACGGGAAGCCGTTTCGGCTGTCGGACTACCGGGGCAAGACGGTCGTGGTCAACGCGTGGGCGTATTGGTGCGGGCCGTGCCGTCTGGAGATGCCCATGCTCGTCGACTACGAGAAGTCGATGAAGCGCAAGGGCGTGGTCGTGGTCGGCATCAACCACGGGAGCGGCATCGCCGCGTCCAAGGCGTTCATCGAGGAGTTCGACGTCCCCTACCCGAACCTGCATGATCCCTCGGGGAAGTCCACCCTGGACATGCCCGAGGGCGTCATCCAGTCCCAGGGGGTGCCCTTCACCTTCGTCATCGACTCCCGGCACAAGATCGCCGCCTCGTTGTCGGGGGCGATCAACCGCGAGATGCTGGAGGAGATGACCTCCTGGGCGGTGAAACCGTCAAAGAAGACTGCCGGCCGGTGACGAGGCCGGGCTCTGCTCGCCGCGGGGCGCGGTGGGGGTGAGGTGGCCGGTGGCCCAGGCGATCAGAGCCCAGGCGGCGGGGAGCTGGAGCGTGAACAGGGACAGGAGCGCGACGAAGAAAGCCCCGTCGAAGGCGGTGCCGACGCCCTCGCCGTCCGCCAGGAAGCCCGCGCCGTGGCAGATCAGGAACGTCAGCAGGTAGAGGGAGCTGTCGACGAGGATCGCCTTCCAGCGTGGCGCCGGGGGCAGGATGAGGCGGGCCGCCGTCAGCACGAGGATGCAGGCAGCGGGGAAAAGCAGATAGCTGCTCGCGCCGTAGAGCAGCGGGTCCCAGGGACCGTCTGCGAAGGAGGCCCAGGCCCGGTCGACGACCAGGCCGATCAGCGATGAGCTGACGGTGACGTTCACGGCGTAGAAGAGGGCACTTCCCAGAGTGGCTCTGCCGAACTGGGCGTTGCCGAATGCGGCTTTCATGATCTTCCCTCCAGGGGCGGTCTCCCGCTGCGGGAGACCGCCCCTGTATCGTCCCACCGCCCCTACCGGCGGGCGGAGGCGGGGTCACCTTCACGCTGGATCAGAACGGGTCGTGTCCGGCCCCCGGCGCGGGGCTCAGTGCGGGGAGGCAGATGCGGGACGCCCGGTGGCCCTGGGGAAGGCCGAGCCGGGCGGCCAGGATGTCGGTGAGCCGGTCGCGGAGCGGGCCGGTGGTCTGGGGAGTGCGGACGGCGGGTCGAGCGGGATGCGTAGCGGACATGGGACGGTCTCCTCCAGTCATGTGACGGCGTTGCCGGGGCGTTGTTCCGGGGCGTCGTTCCGGGGCTCTGTCAGTGCCGGTGCGGCAGGGCGAATTCGGCCCGCCTCAGGTCGGCCGCGCCGCGCAGCAGCATGAGGCCGATACGGTCCACGTGACGGTGCCGCCAGGACTCGAGTTCGGTTCCCTGCACCCACTGGTTGAAGGCGCCCAGCGCGGGCCCCGTGTGGACCTGGTAGTTCGTGCGGTCGCCGCCGTCTCCCTCCATGGACAGGCTCGTGGCGTAGTAGAAGTACCAGCGGAAGACGAGGGCCATCTTCTGCTTGGGGTGCCGTTCCGCCTGCGCGATCTCCGCGTCCCGGCCGCGGGACCGAAGGTAGGAGCACACCTCGTCCCACACCTGGTCGAGGCTCCGTTTGAAGTAGGTCCTCTCCAGCAGCGCGCGGGTCTTGTGCGGTATCTCGTCGAGGCTGTCGTAGTGCGAGTACAGCGAGAACAGCTTGTTGGCCCGCACGGGGAAGAAGACGCCCTTGCGCAGCACCTGCACCTTGGCTCCCAGCTCGAAGAGGTCGCCGGCGGGAGCGTAGGCGGTGTCGGTGACGCCGATGTCCTGAAGCATGTCCTTGACCGTGCTGCTCGCTCCGGACTCCACCGTGCACTGGTTGACGGACCCGGTGACGACGTAGTCGGCGCCGAGGGTGAAGGCCGCCGCCATCGCCGAGGGGGTACCGAGGCCGCCGGCGAGACCCATGCAGATCGGTTCGGCGTATCCGTACCGTTTCTGTGCCGCATCACGCAGGGCGAGCATCACCGGCATCAGAGCCGTGGCGACACCGCCGTCCGTGTGGCCCCCGGAGTCGGCCTCGACCGTGATGTCGTGGCTCATGGGGACCGTCCGGGCGAGCTCCGCCTGTTCGTCGGTCAGCGCCCCCGCCCTGTGCAGGGCGTCCAGCACCGCCTCGGGAGGCGGCGCCAGGAACTGTTCGGCGACCTCGGGGCGCGACACCTTGGCCACGACGCGGTGGCCGCACACCGGCGCGCCGTCGGAGCCGCGGCGGAGCCCGCGTGCCCGGTACAGAACGAGCGCCGGGGTCATCTCCATGAAGGCCGACGCCTCGACGACCTGTACCCCGAGACGCATGAGCAACTCGACCCGCTCGCGCTCGGCCGCCGGGTCGTCGAGGTCGGCGAGCAGGTTGACGCCGTAGGGCTGTCCCTCGGTCAGGTCCTGTTGCACGGTCCGGACCGCCCGCTCGATCTGCGCGAGGGAGAGACCTCCCGTGCCCAGGAAACCGAGCATGCCGCTGCGGCCGAGCTTGACGATCATCTCGGCGGAGGTGATGCCCCGGTACATGCCGCCGACGACGTAGGCGTACCGCGTGCCCAGGCGCCGGCGGAACACGGCGCTGCCCATCTCGGTGGCCGGGCTCTCGGGCGGGGGCGCCGGGAGCGGAGCCGAGCGGATCTGGTCGATCAGCCTGCCGAGCATCGGGCCGCCGAGTTCGACGAACTCGGTGACGCCCCGCTCCAGCAGATGGCGCACGCTCTCGGTCCAGCGCACGGGCCGCACGATCTGTTCGACCAACAGGCGCGGGATCTCCCCCGCCGCGTACGGGCGTGCCGTCACGTTGGAGATCACCGGTGTTCTCGGGTCGCCGACGGAGCAGCCGTCGACGAACTCCGCGAAGTCCCGCTGCGCCGGGCGCATGAGGGGTGAGTGGAAGGCTCCGGACACATTGAGCCTCACGCACCGGGCGCCCCGTGATTCGAGGTACGTCACCAGCTCGCCGATGCTCTCGACTCCGCCGGAGACGACCTTCTGCTGGGGCGAGTTGTCGTTGGCGATGGTGAGTGCGGAGAAGCCGCCCTCCTCCATGATCTCCCGCAGGCGCTCCTCGTCCATGCCGACCACCGCCGCCATGCCTCCGCCACGCGCCCGCGCCATGAGCTCGCCCCGCCGCTGGACGAGACGCAGGCCGGTCGGGAAGTCGAACGCCCCGGCCGCGTGCAGCGCGCAGTACTCCCCCAGGCTGTGCCCGGCGAGGAAGGCGGGCTCGTCGTTCTCCTCCCGCCACCGCCGGTAGGCGAGCGTGCCCGTCACGAACAGCGCGGGCTGCGTGTACTCGGTGCGCCCCAGCCGCTGGTGCGGGTCGTCCAGGCACAGCTGGCGGATCGAGTATCCGAGGACGTCGGATGCCTCCTCGACGAGACCGGGGTAGGCGTCGAACAGTTCCCGTCCCATGCCGCGCCGCTGCGCGCCCTGTCCCGGAAACACCACGGCCCTCATGTCAGTTGTCTCCCTTCGCGGAGTCGGCGGCGGTGCCCTCGGGCGCGTAGAGCCGGTCGCAGAGGCGCATCAGCTTGTCGAGCGACTGCGGGGCGGTCATGACCTCCGCGTGCATGGAGGTGTCCACGTCGATGGTGAAGAAGTCGTCGATGTGCTCGGACCACTCCTTCCAGTACTCGGTGCCGTCCACGGTCGGCAGTTCGGGGTTCGGGAAGAGCACCATGTGCTCCTCGAAGGCGCCGAAGAACCGGCCGCCGGCGTTGCGCAGGTAGTAGCAGCGCACCCCGTCGGGACGCGGCAGCGGACGCACGGCGTACGTCTCGCCCTGCATGGCCTCGAAGTAGCGCGCGAGTTGCGCGACCCGTGCCCGCAGTTGTGCCTCGGTCTTGCTGACACCGCGCGCGAGGGCGGCCTCGATCAGGGAGTCGAGGAACTCGTCGGTGTCCAGGGTGGCGTCGACGTCGTCGCGGCGCAGGATGGGGGTGGCGCCGTCATGCGCGTCGAAGCGGTCGTTGCCGAGGATCAGGTTGACGGAGCGGAACGCGCTGACCTTGCTGACCGTGTCCGGCTCGAACCTGCCGCCGACCATCAGCGCGTTGGCCTTGTTGGTCGACTCGGCGTCCAGTGTGTCGAGCATGACGAGGGTGTCGACGTCCGCCCCGCTCAGCTGGAGCTGCCGTACGACCTCGTAGGCGAACAGACCGCCCAGGGAGAACCCGCCGATGTCGTACGGGCCTTCGGGCTGGACGGCGCGGATGACAAACGCGTAGTGCTCGGCCATGGCGACCTGGCCGGTGAGGAGTTCGGTGGAGTCGACCCACCCCTTCGGCTGGATGCCGTAGAAGGGGCGCCGGCATCGTGCGGCCAGCGGGGCGTAGGACTCCACTCCGCCGTTGCCGTGGTGCACCCAGAAGACGGGCCTGCCGTCGGTCACTCCGTTCATACGGACCAGTTCGGGGAAGGTGTCGGGTGTCGCGGGCCGGGCCGTGCGGGGCCGGGGAGTCTCCTGTGACGCCCTGCGCCGCGGTGATCGGGGCGGCTGCGGGGCGCCGGCCCGGCCGTTGATCGCGTCGACGACGTCCTGCACCGTCTCGCAGTCGGCTATGACGTCGAGAGTGAGGCCCGCGTCGATCCGCGCCTGCGCCTGTGAGAGGAACTGCATCATGAAGATCGAGTCGAAGCCGTACAGGTGCAGGGGCTTGTCCCACCGCAGGGACGCGGCGTCGACACCGAGCAGGGACGCGATGAGGTCGGCGATCGCGCCGCCCGCTTCGGACGGCTCCCCCGGCTGCGGGTCCGGTGCTTGCTCCGATGCTTGTTCCGGCGCTTGTCCGGGCGCTTGTTCCGCTGCCCGTGCAGGGGTGAGTTCCGCCGGTGGGACCGGAACGGGCGGGGTGGGAACGGAGGGCAGGAACCGTTCCCGCATCAGCGAGTGGTCGCCGTCCAGCGCGATGACGCTCGGGAGCCCGGTCGCCCAGGCCCGGTACAGGGCGTCCAGGCCCACGGAGGTACGCATCGGCCGCATGCCCACGGACTCCAGGAGGCTCACTGTCGACGGGCCGGCGCCCATGCCGCCCTTCTCCCACAGCGGCCAGTTGACCATCAGGGTCCGGCCCGAGCGCAGGCCCCTCGCGGCCAGCGCGGCGCGGTGGGCGGCGTAGGCGTCCATGAAGGCGTTGCCGGCGGCGTAGTCGGCCTGGCCGACATTGCCGAAGGCCGCCATCGAGGAGAAACCGATGAAGCAGTCGAGCGGTACGTCCGCGCATGCCTCGTCCAGATGGCACAGCCCGCTGACCTTGGCCGCGAACACGTCCCGCAGGTCCGCCGCGCTCTTGCGGGCGATGAACCCGTCCCGGAGCACACCCGCCGCGTGGACGACGCCGTGCAGGGCGCCGTGCTCGGCCGTGATCTCGTGCACGGCCCGGAACACCTCGGCGCGGTCGGCCACATCCATGACGCGGTAGTGGGCCTCGGCTCCGAGGGCGCGCAGCGAGGCGATCAGCTCCTCCTGCGCCGGTCCGGCCGGACTGCGGCCGCCGAGGACCAGGACGGGTGACTTCACCCGCCGGGCGATGTCCTCGGCGAACAGGGCGCCGAGCCCGCCGGCTCCGCCGGTCAGCAGATAGACCCCGCCGTCCCGCCAGGGCGACCGAGGTGCCGGCGGCGGCACTTCACGCCAGTGGGAGACCTGCCGGCGCGCGCCGCGATGGCGGACCGCCTCCTGTCCGAAGGCCTCGGCACCGTCCTGCCGCAGCCGGGCGGCCAGTTCGGACACCGGAAGTGCCGTGTCGACCTCGATCCACTGCGTCAGCAGCTTGGGGTGCTCCATGCGCGCGGTGCGCAGCATTCCGCTCAGGCCGGCCAGCCAGGGCGTGTCCGCGGGGGTGACGACCTGGATGAGCCGCTGTGGGCGGGACTCTTCACGGACCTCGTTCCGCAGCAGTTCCAGAAGGTGCTCGGCGTACTCGGTGCAGCGGTCCTCGATCCGGCCGGCGGCCTGCCAGCTGTCGCACGTGCCGTCCAGGGCCTCGCTCAGCGCGGTCGCGTCCACGCCGGGCAACTCGCACAGCACCACGTGCCGGCTCATCTCCGGCCCCTCGTCCTGAGGGGCGTCGTCCAGGCGCCAGTCCGCGTGGACGAGCAGGGCGGTCGGACCGGTTTCGGCCTTGCCGGTGCGCGCACCGCGCCTGGCGCGCAGTCCGAGTCCCAGCAGGCGTACGCAGACCCTGCCCCGCGCGTCGCAGAGGTCGACGTCCACGCGGCGGATGCCCGCGTCCGGGCGCCCCTCGTCGGCGGGGCGTGCCACGGCCCAGCCCTCGGCCGGAGTGGCGGAGAGGATATGGACCTCGCGGACGAGGAACGGCAGCGCGGGGTCGGCCGGGGCGCCGTCCCGCTCGGCGGGCACCAGCCCGAGAACGGTCTGCAGGGCGGCGTCGAGCATGGCCGGGTTGAGCGTCATCGACGATGCCGCCGTCTCCGGCAGGCGCAGGCGGGCCACGGACAGGTCCGGGCCGCGGTGCAGTTCCTCGATGACCCGGAACGCGGGGCCGTACCCCATGCCCAGGCGGTCGAACAGCGCGTAGCACTCCGCGCCGGAGGAGACGGACGGGCATGTCGCCCGCAGCGTCTCGATGTCGTGCCGGTCGTCCGCCGCGAGCAGGGAGCTGTCGATGCGCGCCGTTCCCCGCGCGTGCGGCACGCGTCGGCCCTCGTGGAGTGTGGAAACCTCGAACACCCCGTCGCCGGCGTCGAGTTGGATGTCCATCGCGTGTGGTGCCGTCGCCTCCAGGGGCCGCAGCCAGGCGACGTCGTGCAGCCTTACGCCGGTGGGCTCGGCGCCGGGGGTGGCCCGGACGACCGCGTCCCGTACGAACTCGATGTACGCGGCGCCGGGCAGGGTGGGCACGTGGCCCACCTTGTGGTCGCGCAGGTAGAACTCGGTGCCGGTCAGCTCGCGCTGGGCGGGCGCTGGGGCCGCTGCCGGTGCGGTGGTGCCGACCTCGCCGAGGCCGCCGCCGTCCGTGGTCCGGGGCCGCTCGGCACGCCCGGCCTCCGGTTCGACGCCGTGCGGGGTTGGGGAAGGGGTGTCGGCGATCCAGTAGCGGCTCAGCCGGAAGGGGTAGGCCGGGAGCGGGACGCGCCGCATGGGGCGGCCGGTGTACAGACGCCGCCAGTCGAAGTCGAAGCCGGTGACCCAGAGTTTGAGCAGGCGTTCCAGTTTGCCCTTGGCGATCCAGCCGTCGATGGCCTGGGCGATGTCCTCGTCCCCGACCAGTTCGCTCCACGGTCCCCGGCGCTGCGCCCGGCCTGTGTGCACCCCGTGTGCGGTGCCGTCCCCGTCGAGGAACGCCCTGAGCCGCTCGCGCAGTTCGGCGACGGACTCCGCGAGGAAGGCGAGGCGCTCCTCCATCGCGACCCGTCCGGTCTGCAGGGTGTAGGCCACGTCGGGCAGTTCGGCCTCGGTCGCCCTCCCCTCGTCGATCCAGTCGGCGAGCTGCCGGGCCCGGGCACGCAGTGTCTCGGGCTCCGCCGCCGACAGCACGACGGCCACGGGGCGCGGTGCGCCGCCTCGCGGCCGCCCCGCCGGGGGTACGTACTCCTCCAGGACGACGTGGGCGTTGACGCCGCCGAAGCCGAAGGAACTCACCCCCGCCCGACGCGGCAGCTCACGACCCTCCGCGTCACGCGGCGCGACCCACTCCTCACGCTCACGCACCAGCCGGAACGGACTGCCCGCCAGATCGATGTAGGGATTCACCGTCTCGCAGTGCAGACTCCCCACCAGCGTCCGGTGCCGCATCTGCAACAACACCTTGATCACACCGGCCACACCCGCGGCGAGCTCCAGATGACCGATGTTCGTCTTCACCGAACCGATCCCGCAGTGAGCCTCCGTCACCTCAGCGCCCCGCTCCGCGTACAACGCGCCGAACGCCGCCTTCAACCCGTTGATCTCAACCGGATCACCCAGCTTCGTCCCCGTACCGTGCGCCTCGACGTACCCCACCGTCCGCGGATCGATCCCGGCCCTGCGGTACGCCTGCTCGATGAGCATGGCCTGGGCGGTCGGGTTGGGCGCGGTCAGGGACTTGGCGCGGCCGCCGTGGTTCACGGCCGTGGCGCGGATCAGACCGTGGATGTGGTCGCCGTCGCGCTCGGCCGCCGAGAGCCGCTTGAGCACCAGCATGCCCACGCCCTCACCCCGCGCGTAACCGTCCGCACGGTCGGAGAACGTCTTGCAGCGCCCCTCCGGGCTCAGCATCCCCGCCTTGCTGAAGGCGATGTGCCCGTCGGGGACGATGATGGTGTTGACGGCGCCGGCGACCGCCATGTCGCTCTCGCCCCGTTCCAGTGCCGCGACGGCCCGGTGCAGGGCGACCAGCGCGCTGGAGCAGGCGGTCTCGACCGGCTCGCTCGGCCCGTGGACGTCGAGGAAGTAGCTCATCCGGTTGGGGCCGATGGAGGGGACGCCGCCGGTGGGGGCGACGTTCCCGTCGCGGGCACCGCCGCGCTCGGCCAGCAGTCCGTAGCCGGTGTCGTGCGTGCCCACGAACAGGCCGAGGTTTCCGCCGGCCAGCGCGTCGGCGGCGTAGCCGGCGTCCTCCAGCGCCTTCCACACGTACAGCATCAGCAACCGCTGCTGGGGGTCCATGTGCAGGGCGTCCTTCGGCGCGATCCCGAAGAACTGCGGATCGAAGTCGGCGACACCGTCCATGAAGCCGCCCCACTTCACGTCGGTGCGGCCGGGCTCCCTGAGCGGGTCACCGAACAGGGCCTGCCAGTCCCACCGGTCGGCGGGCACCTCCGTGACGCAGTCGCGCCCTTCCACCAGGTTCTTCCAGTACGTGTCGAGGTCCCGCGCCATCGGGAAGCGGCCGCTGACACCGATCACCGCGATGGGGTCGGTGTCCCGCCGGTCCGCCCGGTCGGGTGAGGGGCCGGGGCCGGGATGCGGAGCGGACGCGGGCGTCGGCGATGCGGGCGGCTCGGGGGGCGGCACGGTGACGGGACCGACCGCCACGGGAGCGGCGGGCGCGGTCGGTTCCGCGGGCGTGCGCACTCCCAGCCGGGCGGCCAGCCGCGGGCCGTGCTCCTGGGCCAGATGCGTGCCGAACGCCCTGATCGTCGGGTGCTCGAAGAGCGCCGTGGGCGCCAGCTCCAGTCCCAGGGACTCGTTGACCAGGTGCACGAGCTGGGTGATGACGATCGAATCCAGCCCGTACTCGCTCAGGTCGACGTCCACGTCCAGGTCGTCCGCGGTCACCTTCAGCAGTCCGCAGACCTTCTCCACCAGCACGGCGCAGATCCGCTCCGCCACTGCCTCGATGACGTCATCGGCCCTGGCGGGAGCGGCGGTCCCGGCACTGCCTGCCGGGTCCTGGGCCCGCGTCCGCTGCCAGTCGCGCAGGGCACGGAGCGCTTCGTCCCGTCCCAGCCGCCCTTCGCTGATCAGCGAGTGCAGCTCGTCCAGGGATTCGAAACGGATGCTCACAGCAGGCTCCTCTTGAAGTCGTCCGCGCTCAGTTCGCGCTTGGCAATGGCTTCGACCAGCTCCAGCAGGTACGCCTCGTCGGCCGTGGACACGGGCGGCGTGGTCCGCTCGGCGGGGGTCCCGTCGGCGGGCCCCCGGACGCTGTAGCCGCGCAGGCGTACCCGCACGTCGCCGTGGTCGTCGCACAGGTCGATGTCGAGATGGCGGACGGTGCCGGGCCGGTCGTCCGGGGCGAATCGGACGACCGCCCAGCCCGTGCTCGGGGTGGCGCCCCATACCTGGAGCTCCCGCAGGGCGAAGGGCAGTGCTCCGCCGGGAGCGCCGCCGTCATCGGCGAACAGCCCGGCCGCGGTCTGCAGAGCCGCGTCGAGCAGGCTCGGGTGCAGTACGAAGCCGCTCTCCGCGCCGCTCTCCCCGGCCGCACCGGCGAGGTGGGCCGGAAGCCTCAGCCGTGCCACGGCCTGGCGGGAGCCGGTGTGCAGGCGCTCGATCGCGCGTAGCGCCGGGCCGTACACCATGCCGCCGGCGGCGAGGCGCGCGTAGCAGGTGTCGGCGTCCAGCACCGGTCCGTCGCACCGGTCGCGCAGCTCCTCCAGGTCGAGCCGCTCGGCCGGCTCGGGGGCGCCACGGCGCAGTCGGCCCTGGCCGAGGACGAGCCGCTCACCGTCACTGTCCGCCGTGAACACCTCGTACGCCAGGTCCCCGTCGTCGCGGCGGGAGAGGCCGACGTGGACGTCGGTGGCCTTCTCCACCGGGAGGGGGCGCGGCCATGCCGCCAGTCTGATCGACCAGGCCCGCTCGTCACCGCCCGCCGTCAGGACCGCGGCGGCCCGCGCCATCTCGAGCTGTGCCACGGCGGGCAGTACGGGTACGGCGCGCGCGGTGTTCTCTCCGCCCGCCGTCAGATCCCGCACGCGGTGGGCGTCGAGGAAGAACTCCCGGCCGGTGAAGCGCGAGGTGTACCGGTGTTCGTCCAGGTTAGAGGTGTTCGTGTGCACCAACGGGTGCGCGACGGCGGGCGCCGCGTGCTGCGCGGGGCGGCTGGTGTCGACCCAGTGCCGGCGCAGCCGGAACGGGTAGGTGGGCAGCGGGATACGGCGCGGGCGACGCCCCGTGTACCACCGGCCCCAATCGACGTCGGCGCCGTCCACCCAGGCCCGGAGCAGCGGTGCCCAGTCCCGCGGGCCCGTGCCGGCCGGGTGGTCGTCGGGCCCGAACCCGGCGGGGACCTCGGGGAGTTCGGCGCCCCGGGGGACCCGGCCGCTGAAGACCTCGTCGCCGGGCTCACCGTGGAGCCAGGATTCCAGGGCCCGCGTCAGCTCGTCGACCGTGCGGACCTGGCAGGCGAGGCGCTCGGACATGTGCACGCGTCCCGTCTGCAGGGTATGGGCGATGGCCGGGAGGTCGGTGTCGGCGTAGTCGCCGCGGCCCAGCGCCTCCACCCAGCGGGTGGCGAGCTCGCTCAGGACCTCCGGGTGGCCGGCCGACAGGACGAACGGGAGCGGTCGTACGGGGGCCCGGTCGGGCTCGGCCGCGTGCGCGGGTACGTATTCCTCCAGGACGACGTGGGCGTTGACGCCGCCGAAGCCGAAGGAACTCACCCCCGCCCGACGCGGCAGCTCACGACCCTCCGCGTCACGCGGCGCGACCCACTCCTCACGCTCACGCACCAGCCGGAACGGACTGCCCGCCAGATCGATGTAGGGATTCACCGTCTCGCAGTGCAGACTCCCCACCAGCGTCCGGTGCCGCATCTGCAACAACACCTTGATCACACCGGCCACACCCGCGGCGAGCTCCAGATGCCCGATGTTCGTCTTCACCGAACCGATCCCGCAGTGAGCCTCCGTCACCTCAGCGCCCCGCTCCGCGTACAACGCGCCGAACGCCGCCTTCAACCCGTTGATCTCAACCGGATCACCCAGCTTCGTCCCCGTACCGTGCGCCTCGACGTACCCCACCGTCCGCGGGTCGACGCCCGCCTTGGTGTACGCCTCGCGCAGCAGGGCCGCCTGGGCCTTGGGGTTGGGCGCGGTCAGTGAGTTGCCCCGGCCGCCGTGGTTCACGGCCGTGGCGCGGATCAGACCGTGGATGTGGTCGCCGTCGCGCTCGGCCGCCGAGAGCCGCTTGAGCACCAGCATGCCCACGCCCTCACCCCGCGCGTAACCGTCCGCACGGTCGGAGAACGTCTTGCAGCGCCCCTCCGGGCTCAGCATCCCCGCCTTGGAGATGCTGATGTGCCCGTCGACGCTGACGATGGTGTTGACCCCGCCGACGATCGCCATGTCGGACTGGCCCTCGCGGATGACCTGGATGGCCCGGTGCAGGGCGACCAGCGCGCTGGAGCAGGCCGTGTCGACCGGCTCGCTCGGTCCGTGCAGGCCGAGGAAGTAGCTCATCCGGTTCGGGCCCATGCAGGGGGACGCCCCGGTGATGTCGTATCCCTCGATCACCGGCGAGTAGCGGGTGACGAGCGTGCTGTAGCCGGTGCTGGTGGTGCCGACGATCAGGGCGGTGTCGGTGCCCGCGACGTCGCTCGCCGAGTAGCCGGCGTCCTCCAGCGCCTTCCACACATAGAGCATCAGGAGCCGCTGCTGGGGGTCCATCAGCTCGGCTTCCCTGGGGGAGATGTCGAAGAACAGCGGGTCGAAATCCCCGACACCGTCGATGAATCCGCCCGAGGTGACGTTGGAGGTGTTGGGGTCCTTGACCGGGTCGCCGTAGTAGGCGCGCCAGTCCCACCGGTCGGCGGGGATCTCCTGGACGCAGTCGCGTCCCTCGCTGAGGTTCCTCCAGTACGCGTCGAGGTCGTCGGCCATGGGGAAGCGGCCGCTCATGCCGATCACGGCGATCGGCTCGTCGTCGGGAGCGGTGGGCGCCGGTGCGGCGCGCCGCTCCGAAGCCGCCGGTGCGGCCGGTGTGTCGGGGGCCGCTTCTTCCCGGGCGTCGTGCGGCAGCCGCACGGCGACACGGTCGGCGTGGTGCTCCAGAAGGTGGTCGACCACGCCGTCCAGCGTGGGGTTCTCGAAGAACAGCGTCGGCGCCAGGGAGAGTCCGAAGGCCGCGTTGAGTTCGTCGGCGAAGCTGACCAGGGACAGGGAGTCGAAGCCGTACCGGCTCAGCTCCGCCGTGCCGTTGATCCGCTCTGCGGGGATGTCCAGCAGGACCGAGACGCGGGCGATCAGGTGCCTCAGGAGCGCTGTGCGCCGGGCCTCCCGGTCGCCGGGCGTGGTCCCGGTGTCCGGTGCGGCCGTCCCCGTGGGGTCGGGTCGGGTGTCGAGGAGGTGGTCCACTGCCTCTTCCAGGGTGAGGTGTTCGGGGAACGACTTCGGTGTCGGGGAGAGTCCGTACTCGGCGGCCAGCCGGCGGGCGATCGCGGTGAGCGCGACCGGGTCGAGTCCGTACTCGCCCAGCTCCACGCCACCGTCCAGTTCGTCCGCGGGCACGCCCAGCACGGCCGATATGTGCGTGATCAGGCCGTTCAGTACCGCGGAGTGCGGGACGGGCGTGCCGAGCCGTTCGCCGCCGGCGCCGGTGCCGGTCTCGACGGCGGGGGTGCGCGGCGCGGCGTCGCGGTCACCGGGCTCGGCGTCGTGGGACCGGGGGGCGGCCAGGAGTGTGGCGTCGACGCGGGCACGGTCCCCGTAGACCGCGAGGACGTGCGGCCGGCCGCTTCCGTAGGCGCGCAGAAGGGCCTCGACGCCCTGGGGGGCGCGCATCGGCACCATGCCGACGCTCTCCCGCAGGCGCCGTTCGGTCGCGGCGTCGACCGTCATGCCGCCGTCCGCCCACAGGGGCCAGCCGATCACCAGGGTGTGACCGTGCCGTTCGCCCCTGGCCACGAGTTCGTGGCGGCGCAGGGCGTACGCGTCCATGAAGGCGTTGGCGGCCGCGTAGTCCCCCTGGCCCTGGTTGCCGAAGGCCGACAGGGAGGAGAAGCCGATGAAGAAGTCCAGGTCGAGGCCGGCGGTGGCCTCGTCGAGGTGGACGAAGCCGGCGGCCTTGGCGGCCAGTACCTCCCTCAGGTCCGCCACGTCCTTGCGGGCCAGGTAGCTGTCCCGGACCAGCGCCGCCAGGTGCAGGACCCCGTCCAGGCGCCCGTGTTCGGCGACGGTCTCGGTCACGCACGCGGCGACGGCGTCGCGGCGGGTGACGTCCAGCACGCGGTACGTCGCACGGGCGCCCAGGTCGCGCAGCTCGCGCAGCAGTTCGCGCTGCGTCCGGCCCACGGGGGACCGCCCGCACAGCACGAGTACCGCACCGGGCGCCTGCCGGGCGATCTCCCGGCTGAACAGCGCGCCGAGACCGCCGGCGCCTCCGGTGACGAGATAGACACCGCCGGGCTTCCAGGGCCGGACCGGCGGGGCGTCCTCGACGGCGGTCCACTGGGGCACCTGGCGTCGGCCGTCGGCGTGGCGCACGGCCACGTCGTCGGGGCTCTCGGCGTCCTCGCGCAGCCGACGGCACAGGTCCGCGGGGTCGGCGGGGGTCTCCGTCTCGATGAGCTGGGTCACCAGGGCGGGGTGTTCCATCCGGGCGGTGCGCAGCAGGCCGCCCAGCCCGGCGAGCGGGTGGCCGGCGCCGTCGGCGGGCACGACGACCTGCACCAGGACCCGGCCCTTCCCGGTCTCCGGGATGGCCTTCCTCAGCCGTGCGAGCAGGGCTTCGGCCTGCCGGGCGAAGCGTGTCGGCAGGTCGTCGTCCGACGCGGGCAGCGCGGCGCACGGCACCCCGAGGTCCGCCTCGATCCGGGCCGGGTCGACCCCGTCGAGCCCGGCGAGCAGAACCTCGTGGGCGGCCCAGGAGCGCGGTGCGCGGGCGGGTTCGGCGGGACGCCAGCCGGCCCGCATGAGGGTGAGGGACGCTCCGTCGGACGTACGGTCGGGTGCGGTGCTCTCCGACCCGGACGGCACGGCGGCCGCGTCGGCGGCCGCGGCGTACGCGTCCGCGTCCGCGTCTGTGGCCGGGAGGACACGGGCGGTGAGGCCGAGCAGGCGTACGCACACCGCGCCGCTGTCGTCGCACATGTCCACGTCGACACGGCGCAGGGTGCCGCCGGTGTCGTCCGCCGCGGGCCGCGCGACGGCCCATCCGGTGTCCGGGACCGGCGCGTGCACCCGCACCTCCCGGAGGGAGAACGGGAGCGCCGGGGCCACCGTGTCGGTGCCGTCGGTCAGCGACAGACCCACGGTGGTCTGCACCGCGGCGTCGAGCATCGACGGGTGCAGGGTCCAGGCACCGCCGTCCCGCGCCGCCGGGGGCAGCGTGAGCCGGGCGACGGCGAGCCGCTCACCGATGTCGAGCCGCCGCACGGCGCGCAGCGCGGGCCCGTAGCCGATGCCCATGCGGTCGAAGATCCGGTAGCAGTCCTCGTGCTCCAGCGACCGCACCGAGCACCGGGCCAGCAGCGCCTCGATGTCCAGGTGCTCGGGTGCGGGCGACGCGTATGTCTCGATGCGGCCCTGCCCGTGCGGGAGGGGTTCGCCGTCGTCGGCCCTCGTGGTGATCCGGTAGGTGAGATCGTCGCCGGTGCCCGGCCGCAGGACGGTTTCGATCAGGGTCGGGCCGCTGATCCGCGCGGGCCGTGTCCAGACGACGTCCCGCAGGCGCACGGAGGTGGGCAGGTGCCCCTCGGCGCGGGCCGCCGCGTACGCCAGTTCCAGGTAGGCCACGCCGGGCAGCACCGGTACGTTCCGCACCCTGTGGTCGTCGAGGAAGAACTCGTCACCGGTCACCTCCGCCACGAAGCGGGACTGCCCGGTTCCGGCGGGTTCCCTGCGGCCGTCGAGGGGTGAGCCGGCGGGGGAGGGAGCCACGGCCCGCTCCGCACGCCGTCCGACCCAGTACCGCTCGCCGCCGAACGGGTACGGGGGGAGGGACACAACGCGGAAGCCGATGTGGTCGAAGAGCGGGGCGAAGCGCGGCTCCAGGCCCCGGGCGAACAGCTCGGCGAGCTCGGTGAGGCTGCTTCGGCGGTCGCCCTCGGTCATCAGCCGGCCGGCGCGCTCCGCCACGGCCGGGTCCGGGCGGCGGTGCCCGTCCGCGACCTCCCCGGTGACCACGCCCTCGGCCCGGCCGCTGTGCAGCCAGGTCCGCAGGACGTCCACGAGGTGCTCACGGTCGGACACCACGGCCGCCCAGCGGTGGGCGCAGTGGCGGCGGCCGGTGGCCAGTGTGTATGCCACGTTGCCCAGGTCCAGGTGGGGGTGGGAGAGCGCGTGGTCCAGCAGGCGCTCGGCCTGGGCCCGGCGTGCGGTGTCGTCCTGTCCGGAGAGCACGATCAGCCAGTGCGCGCGGGCCGGGTGCGTGGTGCCGTCCAGCGCGGGCGCCTGTTCGATCAGAGCGTGCGCGTTGGTGCCCGCGGCGCCGAACGAGCTGACGCCGGCGCGGCGCGGTGTCGCGGCGGGCGCGGGCCATGGCCGCAGTTCGGTGTTGACGTGGAACGGGCTGCCCTCCAGGTCGATCGCCGGGTTGCGCCGGCCGAAGTGCAGCGACGGCGGCAGCTGTTCGTGGCGCAGCGCCAGCAGCACCTTGATGGCCCCGGCCACGCCGGCGGCGAACTGGGTGTGCCCGACGTTGGTCTTGATCGAGCCCAGGGCGCAGCCGCCCGTCGGGGCGTCGCCGAAGACGGCGCGCAGCGCGTCGAACTCGATCGGGTCGCCCAGCGGCGTGCCGGTGCCGTGCGCCTCGATGTACTGGACGTCGGCGGGATCGACGCCGGTCTGCTCGTACACGCCGCGCAGCAGGCGTTCCTGCGAACGTGCGCTGGGCGCGGTGAGCCCGTTGGTCGTCCCGTCCTGGTTCACGGCCGATCCGCGGATCACCCCGTACACCTGGTCGCCGTCCCGCAGGGCGTCGGCCAGCCGCTTGAGGACGACCACTCCGGCGCCCTCTCCGGGCACGAAACCGTCGGCGCGCTCGTCGAACGTGTGGCAGCGCCCGCTGGCGGACAGCATGTTCGCCCGTACCGCGGACCGGTAGAAGATCGGCGTGGACTGGACGAACACCCCGCCGGCCAACGCCATCGTCGTGGTGCCCTCGCGCAGGTCCTGGCATGCCTGGTGGATGGCGACCAGCGAGCTGGAGCAGGCCGTGTCCACGGACAGCGCGGGTCCCTGCAGATCGAGGAAGTAGGAGATGCGCGAGGCGATGACCGAGGAGATGTTGCCCCACAGCGTCTGCGGGGGCGCGTCGTCGCCGATCAGCTGCTGGTAGTCGCTGGGCGAGCCGCCGACGTAGACGCCGCAGCCGCTGCCGTCGAGCCGTTCGCCGGCGTAGCCGGCGTCCTCCAGGGCGTGCCAGCACTCCTCCAGGAAGATCCGCTGCTGCGGATCCATGTACGTCGCCTCCTTGCCCGAGATACGGAAGAACCAGGCGTCGAAGCGCTCGATGTCGTCCAGGAAGCTGCCGTACTGGCGCGGCGCGCCGGCGCCCAGCGCCTCGTCCATGTCCCAGCGGGTCACCTCGCCGACGAGGTCGTCCCCCGCCGCCAGGTGTGCCCACAGCGCCTCGGCGTCGGGTGACTGCGCGAACCGGGCGGCCAGTCCGATGACCGCGATGCCGTCGTCGGCCGGCACCTCGCGCGGGGCCGGTGCGGGGCGCCGCGCCGCTCGTGGCACGTCACCCGGTTCCGCCTCGGGCCGCACCACGAGCGTGGCCGCGGCCGTCGGCGTGACCTGGGCCGTCGGCTCCTGCCGGGCCTCCGGTGCCGCTTCGGCCGGCTCGCCGCCGAGGACTGCGGAAGTGCGCAGCCGGTCCCCGTACCGGGTGGCGACGTGGTCCGTGAGCCGGTCGAGGGAGCTGTGCTCGAAGAGGGTGGTACCGGGCAGGTCGATGCCGAGCATCTCGTTGACCGCCTGGACGAGCTTGACGCTGAGGACGGAGTCCACGCCGAAGTCGGAGAACGACGCCTGCGGATCGATCTCGTCGGGTTCCATCAGGAGCACGCGGGACAGCTCGGCCAGGAGGCGGTCACCGATGACGTGGCGCGGCACGGGGGCCGGGTCTGCGGGCACGGCGGCCGGCACCGTCGACGGCTCCTCGACCGGAGGCAGGGGGGCGGTGCGCACACGTCGGGTCGGCGCGGTGCCCGCCCAGTAGCTCTTGCGCTGGAAGGGATACGTCGGCAACGGCGTCCGGCGTACGTCCAGGCCGGAGAACAGTGCGGCGAAGTCCACGGCGGAGCCCGCGAGGTACTCGGTCCGCGCGCGCTCCCACACCGGGGAGTCGCCCCGGGCCTCGGTGCCGTCCGCGAGCCATGCCTCGATCCGGCGTACCAGGCTGTCGCGGCCGTCGGCGACGAAGGCCGCGCGGTGGGCGAAGTGCTCCCGGCCGACCGCGAGGGTGTAGGCGATGTCGGCCGGTACGGCGTCGGGGGTGGCGCGCAGGTGCGTCAGCAGATCCTCGGCCCGCCGGCGCAGTGCCTCCGGCTGCTGGGCGGAGAGTACGAACACATGCTCGCCCGCGGTGTTCCGGCGGCCGTGGCCGTCCCGGTCCGGAGCGTCCTCGACCACCAGATGGGCGTTGGTCCCGCTGAAGCCGAACGCGCTGAGGGCGGCGACCCGCCTGCCCCGGGCGTTGGGCTGCCAGGGCCGCAGCCGGTCGTTCACCTGGAACGGGCTGCCGGCGAGCCGGATCTCCGGGTTGAGCCGTTCGAAGTGCAGCGACGGCGGAATCATGCCGTGGCGCATGGAGAGCACGATCTTCAGCAGACCCGCCACACCCGCGGCGGAGGTGGTGTGCCCCAGGTTCGTCTTGATGGAGCCGAGCGCGCAGGAGCCCGGTGCGCTCGTCCCGGCGAACGCGTTGACCAGGGCCCGGCACTCGATCGGGTCGCCGAGCTGGGTGCCGGTACCGTGCGCCTCGACCATGCCGATCTCGGCCGGGTCGATGCCGAACTCGGTGTGCACCCGGCGGATCAGGCGCTCCTGGGACAGGGCGCTCGGCGCGGTGATGCCGTTGGTCGCGCCGTCCTGGTTGACCGCCGAGCCGCGGATCACGGCGTGGATGTGGTCTCCGTCGGCCAGCGCGTCCGACAGGCGGCGCAGCACCACCACGCCCACGCCCTCGCCGGGTACGAAACCGTCGGCGGCGGCGTCGAAGGTGTGGCACCGGCCGGTCGGGGACAGCATGCCGCCGCGGCTCGCCGCCAGGTAGGTGTCCGGGGTGGTCTGGACGCTGACTCCGCCGGCGAGGGCCAGCTCGGTCTCGCCGCTCCACAGCCCCTGGCAGGCGAGGTGCACGGCGACGAGCGAGCTGGAGCAGGCCGTGTCGACGGCGATGGCCGGGCCCTGGAGGTTCAGGTGGTAGGCGATGCGGGCCGGTACGACCGAAGGCGCGTTGCCCCAGGCGGCCTGGGCGGGCGGCGCGTCGTCGAACCACTGGGTGTAGTCGCCGCCGGTGCAGCCGACGTAGACACCGCAGCGGCTGCCGCTCAGCGCGGAGCCCGCGTAGCCGGCGTCCTCCAGGGCGTGCCAGCACTCCTCCAGGAAGAGGCGCTGCTGCGGATCGGTGTAAGTCGCCTCCAGACCCGTCAGGTTGAAGAAGCGCGCGTCGAACGCGTCGATCCCGTCGATGAAGCTGCCCGCGCGGCAGGAGAGTTCCTCCTGGCTGTAGCCGGAGAGGTCCCACCGTTCGACGGGGCCGACGAGGTCGTCACCGGCGGCGAGGTGCCGCCACAGCGCGTCGACGTCGTCCGAGTCCGCGAACCGGCCGCTGATCCCGACGATGGCGATCGGCTCCCGCCCGGCGGGGTGCGGCACGGGGCTCGCGTCATTTCCGGCCGGTGCCGTCGACGGCGGTTCGGCCTGGGCCGCGAGGGACGTCTCGGGTGGTGCGGGCAGCGTGGGGCGGTGGCTTTCGACGATGTGCGCGGCGAGGCCCGCCGCGCTGCGGTGGTCGAAGATGACTACGGTGGGCAGGTCGGTGCCGAGTCGCTCGTTGAGGCGCTGGACGAACCTGGCGCCGACGATGGAGTCCAGTCCGTAGTCGGCGAACGGCAGATCCGCGTCGATCCGGTCGGTGGGCATGCGCAGCGCTTCGCCGAGTTCCTCCAGCACCACGTCCGCGACCGTCGGCTGCGGCGCCGGGGCGGCGGACGCCGTCCGCTCGGGCCGCGACGGGGCGGGAGTCGCGCTCCGGTCCGGCTCCCGGGCGGCGAGGCGCGGGGCGCGCGCCAGCCCGTCGCTGTGGGCGACCACCACCTGCTGTCCGAGCGCCAGGGCGTCCTCGGCCGGGTGGCCGACGCCGGTGAAGCCCTCCTGTTCCAGGACGCGACGCCAGCCCGCCGGGGACAGCGCGGGGCTGCCCGGGACGCGCAGTTCCGCGTCGTCGTACAGCCACCAGCCGTCGAGCAGGCCGAACGTCAGATGGTTGACGAGGTAGAAGTCGCTGATCTCGTTCAGCGCCAGCAGCCCGCCGCCGCGCAGGAGTGCCTTGGCGTGACGCAGCGCGGTGCGGATGTTGTCCGTGGCGTGCAGCACGTTGGCCGCGATGACGACGTCGTACGCGCCGATGTCGAGCCCCTGCACGTGCGGCGGCCTGCTCACGTCGAGGACGCGCGTGGTCAGGTAGTCACGGCCCGGCCCGAAGGTGTCCTGGGCGTGGTGCAGGAATGCCTGCGACAGGTCGGTGAAGCAGTACTCGGCGGGTTCCGCCCCGGCGCGGCGGAGGCGGTCCAGTACGGGCCGGGTGGTGCCGCCGGTCCCGGCGCCGATCTCCAGGACCCGCAGGCGGGCGTCCGGCTCGGCCTGCCGGCGTGCGCGCAGGAAGGCCGCCACGTGTTCGGCGAGCACCGCGTTGAAGTGCTCCGCGACGCGGTTGTTCCGGTAGATGTCCTCCACCAGGGAGAAGGAACCCCCGGGGAAGAGCACGTCGGTGGCGAGCACCCGCCCGGCCAGGATGTCGGCCAGCGCGGGCAGGGTCCGGCCCAGCAGCCTCAGCGGCGCGCGCAGATCGGCGTTGTGGTCGGCCCAGCGCGTCGCGGCCCGGTCCCACTCGGCGTGGCATGCCTCGGCGTCCGCCGCGGCGGGGCTGTGCGCGGCCCAGTGTCCCCGGGCGTCGATCAGCCCGTGGCCGGCGAGGGTGCGCAGGGTGGCCGACAGCCAGCCGTCGAACCGCGGGTCGACGCCGGTGCGCTCCTTCCACGGGGTGAGTCCCTCGTGCGGCGCGTCGAGGCCCGCCCGGCGCAGCTCCGCCGCGAGGCAGCGGTGCAGCAGGGCGTCGATCTCGGCGGGAACGGGGCCCGCGTGGTACGCGGCCAGGTCCTCGGGCAGGGACACGGCCGCGGCGCTGCCCGGTGCGGTCGCGCCGCACGGCTGGATGCTCAACGTCTCCCCCGTCAGCGCGCCCTCGACGGGCAGTGGCCGCCCCAGGCGCATGAACCCGATCTGGTCCAGCGGACCGGCCAGGAGGCGTTCCAGCGCGCCCATCGCCGTGGCCGGGTCGATCGGGGCCAGCCCCATGGAGGTCACGTCGCGCAGGAGTTCGTCGGGGACATTGCCCCAGTAGCCCCAGTTGACGACCTTGACCGGGCAGTCGAGCACCGCGCGCAGCCGCTCCGCGTGGGCGTCCTCGAACGCACAGGCAGCGGAGTAGTGCGCCTGGTCGGAGTTGCGGATGAAGCTCACCAGTGAGGAGACCAGCAGGATGAAGTCGGGTTCCCGGCCCGCGAAGACATCGGCGAAGTGCACGACCGGGTCGACCTTCGCCGACAGGGTGGCGTCCAGTTCCGCCTCGCTCATCCGGGCCAGCGGGGTGTGGCTGAACACCATGGCCAGGTGCACCACACCGTCGAGGCGTCCGTACCGGCGGACCGTCTCGTCCCGCATCCGGGCCAGCGCCGCCGGGTCGGAGGCGTCGGCGGACAGGTAGACAGGGGCGTGTCCGCCCTCGCGGACGCGCTCCGCCTTCGTCCGGATGGTGTCGTCCTCGGGCCGGCGGCCCACCCAGACCACACGGGCGTCGTACTGGCGCACGAGGTACTCGGTGAGCAGCACGCCGAGGTCACCGGCGCCGCCTATGAGCACGTAGACACCGCCACGGCGCAGTGCGGGTACGGCGGGGGGCGGGGTCTCGTCCACCGGCAGGAGCTGCCTGCGCAGCCACTGGCCGGCGCGGCGCGCGAGCGGGTGCGCCCGGCGGTCGGCGGGCAGGGCGAAGATCTCCGCGGCGACGAACGGCTCGCCGTCGGCCAGGTCCACGGCGCGGACCCGCCAGTGCGGCTGTTCCTTGGCCAGTCCGCCGACGAGGCCGTGCAGGCTCGCCTGGACCGGGTCGGCGGCGGACCGGCCGCCCGGATCGAAGGCGTCACGCGTCACGAGGGTGAGCCCGAGCCGCTGATCGCCGAGGCCGAGCGCCGGCAGTGCCGTGAGCGTGCGGAACAGCCGGCGGATCGCCGTGCGCTGGGCGGTGATCAGGTGCCGGGCGCCGCGGTCCGCGGCGGGGTCGGTCGGGAACTGCATGATCACGTGGTCGAACGGGCCCGCCGCCGCCAGTTCCTCCCGTACCTGTTCCGCGGAGGACGACGCGTCGACGCGCACGGTGACGACGTTCGGGCAGTACGCGCTCAGGGCCGCGAGGGCCTGCTCTTCGAGGCCGATCGCCACCACGCGGGCCGTCGCCGCCGGGTACGGCTTGCCGCGCAGCAGCCGCACGGGCTCCCAGACGGGGCGCAGGGTGAGGTCGCCCGCGGGGATCTCATGGGAGTCCGACACGCGTACGGGTGCCTCTCGTACGGGTGCCTCTCGTACGGGTGCCTCGGGTACGGGTGCCTCGGGTACGGCGGGGACGTCGGCGGGGCCGGGCTGCGGGAGCCGCGTCCGCGGGGTGTCGGCATGTGCGGGGGTCGCGGGGGTCGCGGGCTCCGCCGGCGGCAGTTCCGGCAGGCCGTCGGTGTACCAGTACCGCTCACGGGCGAAGGGGTAGCCCGGCAGACCGACCTTGCGGGGCCGGGGCCCCTCGACGTACAGCCGGGCCCAGTCGACCGTGAGCCCGCTCGTCCACGCCTCGGCCAGCGGTGCCAGCTTGCCGCGCCGGGCCCAGCGGACGACCGTCTCCTGGAAGTCCTCGTCCGCCAGGAAGCCCCTGGTCTCGCCGCCCCGGCCGTCGCCGGCGTCGAGGTAGGCGCCCTCGGGCGGGTTGCCGCCGTTCGCGACGGCGTCGAGCGCGGAGACCAGGGCGGCGAGGTCGGCGGTCACCACGGCGAAACGGGCAGCCATCGCCTCCCGGCCGACTTGGAGCGTGTACGCGATGTCGACGAGGTCGTCGTCGCTCCAGCCGCCGGTCCGCAGCGTGTCGCGCAGCCGGCCGGCGGACTCGCGCAGGCGCTCCTCGTCGCGGGCGGAGAGGACGACCACGGCGGGGCCGGGCCGGGGCTCGTCGGTCGGGGGCGCGACGTACTCCTCGATCACGAGGTGCGCGCCCGCGCCCCCCGCGCCGAAGGAGGAGAGGCCCGCGAGGCGCGGGCGCCCGCCGTTCCTCGGCCAGGGCGCCGCCTCGCGCTGGAGCACGAACGGGCCGGCGGAGAAGTCGATCTCCGGGTTGGTCCGCTCGGCGTGCAGCGACGGTGCCAGCGTGCCGTGCCGCATCTGGAGCAGCACCTTGGCCAGGCCGGCGACGCCCGCGGCGGACTCCAGATGGCCGATGTTCGACTTCGCCGAACCGATGGCGCAGAAGTCGCGCGCGTCGGTGAACTCCGCGAACGCGGCGGTCAGGCCCGCGATCTCGATCGGGTCGCCGAGCGCGGTGCCGGTGCCGTGGGCCTCGATGTAGCCGATGTCGCGCGGATCCACGCCGGACCGCCGCCAGGCGGCGCGGATCACCTGGGCCTGCGCGAGGGGGTTGGGCACGGTGAAGCCGTGCGTGTGACCGCCGTGGTTGACCGCGCTGCCGCGGATCACACCGAGGATGCGGTCGCCGTCCGCGACGGCGTCCGCGAGCGGGCGCAACAGCACCGCGCCGACGCCCTCGCCGGGTACGTAGCCGTCGCCGCCCTCGCCGAAGCTGCGGCAGCGACCGTCACTGGAGGCGAACTGTCCCTCGCCGATCATCAGGTACTTGGCCGGGTGCAGCGAGAGGTTCACACCACCGGCCAGGGCCGCGCCGCACTCGCCGCGCTGGATGGCGGCGCAGGCCAGGTGGATCGCGGAGAGCGCCGAGGCGCACATGGTGTCGACGGTGGCGCTGGGGCCGTTCGCGTCGAAGAAGTACGAGACGCGGTTGGCGATCGACGCGAGGCTGCCGGGGACGACGACGGGCTCGCCGCGCACGCTGTACTCGGCGCCGTAGAGCTGGTACTCCGAGTACATGGCGCCCACGAACACCCCGATGTCGCCGGCGTCGTCGCCCACCCGGGCGCGGGCGGCGGCGCGCAGGGAGTCCCGGGTGTGGCCCGCGTCCTGGAGGGTGGCGTAGGCGCACTGCAGGAAGAGCCGCTCCTGCGGGTCCATGGTGGACGCGGCCTTCGGTGAGATACCGAAGAACAGCGGGTCGAACTCGTCGATCCCGTCGAGGAAGCCGCCCCACTTGCTGTACGTCCGGCCGGGTACGCCCCGGCGCGGGTCGTAGTAGCGGCTGTGGTCCCAGCGGTCGGCGGGGATCTCGGTGACGCTGTCCCGTCCGTTGACCAGGTTGTCCCAGTAGGCGTCCAGGTCGGGAGCGCCGGGGTAGCGCCCCGCCATGCCGATGATCGCGACGGCCGTGTCCTGTCGCGGGTGGGTCTGCGGGGTGGATGCCTGCCCGATGACGGCCGGGGCGGCGGGGGCCTGGGGCCACGGGTCCGGCCGGACGGACGTGTCAGGCGTCCTTGGCGTCCCGGGCTTCTCGGGTGTCTCGAGCGTCTCGGGTGTCTCGAGCGTCTCGGGTGTCTCGAGCGTCTCGGGTGTCTCGGATGTGGTCGGCGCGGTAGGCGCGGTCGGTGTCGCCGGCTCGTCGCGCAAGCCGACGGCGGCCGCGAGCTCGGCGGGCTGGGCGCGCAGGAAGTGGCGGGCCAGGCCGTCGACGGTCCGCACCTCGAAGAACAGGGTGCTGCCGACGTTCTGGAAGTCCTTGCGGACCCGGTCGGTGAGCTGGACGACCAGGATGGAGTCGATGCCGTAACGGTCGAACGTCACGTCGGCGCGGATGTCGCGGACCGGCAGCTGGAGGATGTCAGCGACCAGGCCCCGGAAGTAGTCGCGGGCCAGGTCCAGCAAACGCTCCTCCCGGTCGGCGCGGCCGTCCGCCGGGACCGACGGCCCGGCCGGGACGGACACGGACCGTGCCGCCGCGGCCGGAGCGGGCTCCGGCGGCTCGGGCCGGGTGCCGCGGAAGGCGGAGTGCCCCTCCGGGCGCGGCTGGCGGACCGCGCCGTCGCTCTCGGCGACGATCACCTGCTGGCCCAGGTCGTCGGCGCCCTCGGCGGCGACGAACGCGTCGCGGAAGCCCACCTCGCCGAGCAGCCGCAGCCAGTTGCGGGGCGCCAGGCCCGGCGAACCGGCGATACGCGGAGCCGGGTCGTCGTAGAGCCACCAGCCGTCCAGCAGGCCGAACGTCAGATGGCTGAAGAAGATGTTGTCGCTGAGCTCGTTGAGCAGCAGCAGGGCGTTGGGGCGCGCGGCGGCCTTGGCGTTGCGCAGGGTGGTGCGGATGTTGCGGGTCGCGTGCAGCACGTTGGTGGCGACCACGACGTCGTACGTGCCGACGGCCACGGGCTGCCCGGCCAACGGCTTCTCGGCGTTGAAGAGCTGCGGGTCGAGGTAGGGGGCGAGCGCGCCGTACTCCCTGCGGGCGTGCAGGAGGAACGCCTTGGAGATGTCGGTGTAGCAGTACGTCTCGATGCGGTCGGCCCACGGGCGCAGCCGGCGGAACAGCACGGCGCTGGTGCCTCCGGTGCCCGCGCCGATCTCCAGGATGCGCAGCCGGGCGGCGGGGTCGTCGGCCAGCCGCTGTTCGACGTAGGCGACGAGGGTGTCGGCGAGCACCTCGTTGAAGTAGTCGGCGACCGGGTTGTTCTTGTAGACGCCCTCGACCAGTTCGAGCGAGGCGTTGGGGAACATCACGTCGGTGGCCGGACGGCGGCCGGTGAGGATGGCGGGCAGGGCGCGCAGCGTCGTGTCGACGAGCACGGCCTGGTGCCGTTTGGCGTCGTCCGCCAGCCAGGCCGCACGCTCCCGGTCCCAGCGCGCCCAGGCGTCGTCGAGGGAGGGGGCGGCCGGGTCGAGGACCGCATAGCGGTCGTCCCCCTCTTGGCGCAGGAGGCCCGCGTCGGCCAGCACCGCCAAGGTGTGGGCCGTCCAGCGTTCGTAGCGGTCGTCGATGCCGGCGACGGCCCGCCACTCGGCCGCCGTGGCCGCGCGGCCGTCGGCGAACAGGCCCATCGACCGCAGCAGCGCCCACGTCGTCCGGACGAGCGCGTCGTGCATGGCGCCGGCGTGCCCGCCGGCCCTGGCCCGCAGCCGCTCGATCTCGGCCCGCCGGTCCGGCCGGGCCCGGCGCAGGGCCGCGATCCGCGACGGCGCGCCGTCGCGGAGGTGGGTGACCGCGTCGTCGCCGTGGATGCCGTCGATGCTGCGGGTGTCCGTGGCCTTGAGCAGCGCGAGCTGCGGGTACGGGGAGGCCAGCAGCGCGTCGAACGCGGCCATGCCCTCGCGCGGTTCGATCGAGGCGAGGCCGAGGCGGGCCATGCGCTGCCGGTAGTCGTCGGCGGTGACGATGCCGACGCCGGCCCAGTAACCCCAGTTCATCACCTTCACGGGGCAGTCGAACCGGGTGGCCAGCCCTTCGGCGAAGGCGTCGGCGAAGGTGCAGCCGGCCGCGTAGTTGGCCTGGCCGGGTGCCTTGAAGAAGGACTGCATCGACGAGAAGAAGGCGACGAAGTCCAGGGGCTGCCCGGCGAAGACCTCGGCCAGGTTCACCGCCACGTCCGCCTTGGCCCGGTACGTGGTGAGGAAGCGCTCCTCGTCCATGCGGGCCAGGGTCTGGTCACCGAGGACGATCGCGGTGTGCAGGACGCCGCGGACGGGGCCGTGCCGTCGCACGATCTCGTCGCGGGCGCGCCGCAGGGCGTCGCGGTCGGTCGCGTCGGCCTGGATGTAGTCGGGCCGTGGTCCGTAGGCCGCCAGGGCGTCCTGTCGCGCCGCGATGTCGGCGTCCAGCGGGCGGCGGCCGATCCAGACCACCTGGGCGCCGTGCCGGCGCATCACGTGCTCGGTCCACACGGCGCCGATGCCGCCGGCACCGCCGATGGCGACGATCACGCCGCCCGGTCGGGGCGGGTCCGTCACGGTGCCGGGGTCGGGCACCTCCAGCAGGCGCTGGCGGTACCACTCGCCGTGCCGGTGGGCCAGGGTCTCCCCGCGCGGGTCGGCGGGAAGTGCCAGCAGCTCCCGCCACGGCACAGGGGCGCCGGCCTCGATGTCGGCGACGCGCACCCGCCAGTGCGGGTACTCCTTCGCCAGCGTGCCGGCGAGGCCGTGCACACCGGCATGGGCCGGGTGGGCGTCGGTGCCGCAGGGCAGCAGGCGGGACTGCCGGGTGACCAGGGTCAGCCCCAGCTCACGGGCGTCCGCACCGTCGGCCAGCAGCGCCTTGACCAGGCGGAAGGCGGCGACGGCGGCACCCGTCCCCGCGTCGGACGGGTCCGCGGCCGGGTCCGGTGCCAGCCAGAAGACGTGCTCGGTGCCGCTCGGCAGCCGGGCGGCGAGCCGCTCGGCCGACTCTCCGTCGCGGGCGTCGAGGACCGTGGCCCGCGGATGGTGGCGCAGCAGCCCGGCCCGGTCCTCTGCGCTGCCGCCCACCAGCGCGACCCGCGAGCCGGGCGCCGGCCAGGCGGCGGCGTCGGGCGTCTCGGGCAGGGCGTCCCACACGGGTGCCAGCAGCGTGGCGCGTGGCGCGGTGCCGGTCGCGGCGGGGTCGGTCGGCGCGGTCGCCGAGGACGGCGCCGTCATGCGTCGCGAGGTGTAGCCGCGCAGGCTCGCGCTGAGCCGGCCGGCGTCGTCGTACAGGTCTATGTCCACTTTGGTCACGTCCCGGTCGGCCGTGGGCCCGTAGTCCTCGGTGTGGCGCAGATGGGCCCACATGCGTTCGGAGGTGGGGGCGAGGATGTCGACGGCGTCCAGTGCGAAGGGCAGCATGGGGGCGCCGTGGTGTTCGGGGAGCCTGCCGGTGGCGTCCGCGTGCAGTCCGACGACGGCCTGGATGGCGCTGTCGAGCATCGCCGGATGCAGCCCGAACACGCCGTCGCGGGCGCCATCGGGCAGGACGAGCCGGGCCAGGACCTCGCCGTCGCCGACGGCCAGGGTGTCGATGGCGCGCAGGCGGTCGCCGTGGTGGATGCCCACGCCGGCGAGGGCGGCGCGGACCTGCTCCCGGGTGAGGGTGCGTCCGCCGCAGCGCGCCCACAGGTCGGCCGGCGCCGTCGGGGCGGACGGGCTCGCCTCGGTGACACGCCCCTGGGCGTGTACGGCGGCGCCGTCGCGCAGGACGCGGAAGGCGCCGTCGGCCAGGTCGACGCGGAGTTCGGCACCGGCCTGGCCGACCGGGAACGGCTCGGGCCACACGATGTCCCGCAGCCCGAGCGGGGCGAAGGAGTCACCGGCCACGGCACGCCGCACCGCCTCCAGCGACATCACACCGGGCAGCACGGCCCGCCCGGCCACATGGTGGTCGGCGAGGAAGAACTCCTCGCCGCTGAGCCGGATGCGGTACGCGGGCCGCTCCGGGGCGGCGGGCGGGGATCCGGCCGCGGACACCGCTTCGGGGGCCGCCCCCGGGGCCCAGTGGCGCCGGCGCTCGAACGGGTAGGTCGGCAGCGGCACTTGGCGGCGCGCCTCGGCGGGGAAACTCCCGCCGAGGTGGCCGGTCGTGCCATGGACGTAGGCCGCGGCCAGTTCGGCCGGCGTCGACACGTGCGCGTCACCGGTCGCCGGACGCGGGTCGGCCGCCGTCTCCCCGTACACCACCTTGTCGTCGGCGGTGCCGGACAGCCAGGCGCGCAGGTGTGCGGCGAGGGTCGGCAGGTCGGCGGCGACGACGGCGAGCCGGTGGGCGAAGTGGCTGCGGCCGGCGGCCAGGCTGTGGGCGACGGCGCCGACGGGCAGGCCGGGCTCGCGGTCGAGGTGTTCGAGCAGGCGCTCCACGACGGCGCGGAGCGCGGCGGGGGTGCGTGCCGACAGCAGGAAGGGGTACTCCCCGCCGGGTTCGGTGACTTCGCGGGCCGGGTACTCCTCCAGCACCACATGCGCGTTGGTGCCGCTGGCCCCGAAGGAGCTGACGGCCGCCCGGCGCGGTCCACGGCCGGGTGTCGGCCAGGGCCGGGGCGTGGTGGCGACGGTGAACGGGCTGCCGTCGAGCGCGATGGCCTGGTTGGCCCGCTCGAAGAACGGGGTCGGTGGGATCCGCCGGTGCTTCAGGGCGAGCAGCGCCTTGATGACGCCCGCGATGCCGGCGGCGAACTGGGTGTGTCCCAGGTTGGCCTTGATCGACCCCAGGACGATGCTCCCGGCGGGAGCGCCCGCGAACGCGCGGGTGAGTGCCCGGAACTCGATGGGGTCGCCCAGCTGGGTGCCCGTACCGTGGCTCTCGACGTACTGGATGCCGTCCGGCGCCACGCCGCAGCCTTCCCGGACCTGGCGCAGGAGCCGTTCCTGCGAGGCGGCGCTGGGGGCGGTGATGCCGTTGGTGGTGCCGTCCTGGTTGACGCCCGAGCCGCGGACGAGGCCGTAGATGTGGTCGCCGTCGCGCACGGCGTCGGCGAGCCGCTTGAGGACGACCACGCCCGCGCCCTCGCCCGGTACGAATCCGTCGGCGCGGGCGTCGAAGCTGTGGCAGCGTCCGCTGGCGGAGAGCATGCCCGCCCGGCTCGCCGACTCGTACAGCCGGGGGGTGGTCTGGATGAAGACACCGCCCGCGAGCGCCATGTCCGCCTCGCCGGTACGCAGGTCGCGGCAGGCCAGGTGCAGCGAGACGAGCGAGCTGGAGCATGAGGTGTCGACGGTGAGGGCGGGGCCCTTGAGGTCGAGGTGGTAGGCGATCCGGGACGCCACGAGGGAGCCCATGGTGCCCCACAGCGCCTGTGCGGGCGGCCGGGCGTCGAGGTGGGTGTGGTAGTCGCCGGCGTAGGCGCCGACGTACACGCCGCAGTTGCGCTCGCGCAGTCGTTCGCCGGTGTAGCCGGCGTCCTCCAGCGCGTTCCAGCACTGCTCCAGGAAGATGCGCTGCTGCGGATCCATGGCCGCGGCCTCGACCCCGGAGATCGCGAAGAACACCGGGTCGAACCGGTCGATGTCGCGGACGAAGCTGCCCGCGCGGCAGGTCACGTCGGGGCCGAGGGCCCAGCGGGTGACGGGTTCGACGAGGTCGGCGCCGGCCATCAGGTGGTCCCACAGCGCGCGCGGGTCCTCGGCGTCGGCGTAGCGGGCGGCCATGCCCACGACGGCGATGGCGTCGTCCGTCTCCGCCGACGGCCCGGCGCCGCGGCGTGCGGGGTGGGCGGCGGGCGTCACCGCGGGTGTCACGGCTCTCGGGGCGCGCAGCGTGTCGCCGTAGGTGTCGGTGATGTGGGTGTGCAGACGTGCCACGGAGCCGTGGTCGAAGAGGTCGGCGGTCTCCAGGGTGGTGCCGAGGGCCTCGTTGAGCGTGTGCACCAGGTTCACGCCGAGGATGGAGTCCAGGCCGTAGTCCGCGAAGGGACGACCGCGCTCGATCTCGGCGACCGGCATCTGGAGGGCCTCGCCGAGGGCGTCGAGCAGGACCCGCTCGACCTCCTCGGGCCCGGCCGCGGCCGCTCGCGGGGCGATGGCCGCGGGCTCGGCCGGTGCGCTGCCGGCCGGGCCGGGCCAGTAGCTGCGGCCCGCGAAGGGGTAGCCGGGGAGGTGGACGCGGGCGGGCGGGCGGTCGCCGTCGTACAGCCCGCTCCAGTCCAGGGGCATGCCCTTCGCCCAGAACGCGGCGAGTTCGCTCCAGTCATGGCGGGCGATCCACTGGCCGACCAGCTCGCGCAGTTCGTCCTGTTCGGCCAGGGCGGCCAGCGTCTCGCGGGTGGCCTTGACCTGCCCGCGCCACCAGGGGCCTTCGCCGTCGGGCCGGGCCAGGAAGGCGCTCAGCTGCTCACGCCATTCGGCGGGGGTGCTCGCGACGAAGCACACGCGCTCGTCCATCGCCTCGCGGCCCAGTTGCAGGGTGGCCGCGACAGCGGGCAGGTCCACCGGTTCCGCAGTGTCGAGCCAGCCGGCCAGTTGGGTGGCACGGGCACGCAGATCGTCGTCCGTGCGGGCGGACAGCGGCAGCAGCAGGGGCCGGTCCGGGGTGGTGGGCTCGGCGGCGCGGCCCTCGTACTCGGCGACGACGACGTGCGCGTTCGCGCCGCCCGCGCCGAACGAGGAGATCCCGGCCAGCCGGGGTGAGCCGTTCGCCGGTCGCGGCCAGGGGGTGACGCCGGTCTGCAGGGTGAACGGGGTCGCGTCGAAGTCGATGTCGGGGTTGGGCCGCTCGGCGTGCAGGGTGGGCACCAGCTCGCCGTGCCGCAGCTGCAGCACGACCTTGGTGAGACCCGCGATTCCGGCGGCGGCCTCCAGGTGGCCGATGTTCGGCTTGACCGAACCGAGGGCGCACTTCCCGGCGCCGTGGGCGTCGGGGTCGAATGCCTGGGTCAGGCCGTCCACCTCGACGGGGTCGCCGAGCCGGGTGCCCGTGCCGTGTGCCTCGACGTAGCCGATGTCGGCGGCGGACACACCGGCCCGGTCGAGTGCCTCCCGGATGAGCGCCGCCTGGGCGCGCGGGTTGGGCACGGTGTAGCCGTTGCCGCGTCCGCCGTGGTTGACGGCCGAGCCGAGGATCACGGCGTGCACGGGGTCGCCGTCGGCCTCGGCCCGCGACAGCGGCTTCAGCAGGACCGCGCCGACGCCCTCGCCGGGCAGGAACCCGTCGCCGCCCTCGCCGAAGCTGCGGCAGCGCCCGTCGCTGGAGAGCATGCGGGAGCGGCTCAGTTCGACGTAGGTGGAGGGGTGCAGGTAGAGGTTGACGCCGCCGGCGATGGCCAGTTCGCAGGCGCCGTGGCGCAGGTGCTCGCACGCCTCGTGGATCGCCGTCAGGGACGAGGAGCACATGGTGTCGATCGGCATGCTCGGACCGCGCAGGTCGAGAAGGTACGACACACGGTTGGCGAGCGACGCGAACGACGTGCGCGGGGCCGACGGTATCCCGCCCGCGGCGGGCGGGTGGTGGCGGTCGAACCCGGTCTTGGTGATCCCCGCGAAGACACCGACGCGCGAGCCGTGCTGCTCGGCCAGCCGCTGCCGAGTGTAGCCGGCGTCCTCCAGCACCGACCACGCCGTCTCGACGAACAGCCGTTCCTGCGGGTCCATGTCGGCGGCGTCGCGGGGCGCGATGCCGAAGAAGGCGGCGTCGAAGCGGTCGAAGCCCTCCAGGAACGCGCCCCATTTGCCGTAGCTGGCCCCGCGCTCGACCGCGCGCTGCGCGTCGGGTTCGTAGAAGCCGTCCAGCGCCCAGCGCTCGGCGGGGATCTCGCGCGCGCTCTCGCGGCCGGCGCGCAGGTTGTCCCACAGCGCGTCCAGGGTGGGTGCGTCCGGGTAGCGCCCGCTCAGGCCGATGACGGCGATCGGCTCGCCGGCGGCGAGCGGGCGGGTCCGGGCCGCCGGGGCGGCGGACCGGACCGGGCGGGGCGCGGCGGTGGCGGGCTCGCCGGACGGCGCCTGCGCGAGCCAGCGGCGGCATCCGTCGGGGTGCCGCTCGGCGAGATGGCCGGCCAGGTCCCGCAGGGTCGGGTACTGGTAGAGCACGGTCTTGGGCAGGGCGCCGAACCACCGCGCGAACCTCTGGTTGAGGCGGGTGACGGCCAGTGAGTCGATCCCCAGGGTGTCCAGGGGGGCCGCGGCGTCCAGCCGGGCCGCGTCGACCCGTACCGTCTCGGCCACCAGTTCCTTCAGGCGGGGCAGCACCCGTGCGCTCAGCTCCGCGACGGCGGCCCTCGTGTCCTGTCCGTCCCCGTCCCGCTCGCCGTCCGCCGTCATGTCGTCCTCCCTCTCCCGCCGGCCGTCCGTGTCCGCCGCGGCCCGGCTGTCCCCCGCGGCCCGCGTGTCCTGGGTGCCTTCCGGGCCCTCCGGGTCGGCGACCAGCAGGTGGGGGACGCCGACGGCGAGGGCGTCGTGCAGGGCGCGCAGCGCGGTGTCGGTGGCCAGCGGACGGCCGAAGCGGGCGACGAGCGCGGGCAGTTCCTCGGCCGGCACGCTCATCCCGCCGTCCCGCCACAGCGGCCAGCCGATCGAGACGCTCCGGCCGTGGCGTTCACCGGCGGCGACCAGGGTCGCGCGGTACGTCTGGTACGCGTCGAGGAAGCCGTTCGCGGCGGCGTAGTCGGCCTGGCCGGCGTTGCCGAGCGTCCCCGCGGCGGAGGAGAAGGCCACGAGGAAGTCCAGGGGCAGCTGACGGGTGGCCAGGTCGAGGTTGACCAGGCCCGCGGTCTTCGGCGCCAGGACCCGCTGGGCGTCCTGGTGGGACTTGCGGATCACGTAGTCGTCGCTGATCAGGCCGGCGGCGTGGACCACGCCGTCGAGCCTGCCGTAGGTCCGCACGATGTCGTCGACCAGCGCTGTCACGGCGGTGGCGTCGGTGACGTCCACGGCGCGGTACTCGGCACCCGGACCGGGCTCGCCCCGTTCCGAGCGTCCGCACAGGACGGTCCTGGCTTCGGGGGCGTGCCGGGCGATGTCGGCGGCGAGCAGCCGCCCGATACCGCCCGATCCCCCGGTGACCAGGTAGACGCCGTCGGGCCGCCACACCGGCGTGCCCTCGGTACGGGGAGCGGCGGCCCACTCCGGCACCTGCCGGCGGCCGTCGGTGTGGCGCACGTGGTCCTGCGGCTGCCCGAACTCGTCCTGCAGCGCCTCGGCGAGGTCCCCTCCCGACGGCCACCGCGTGAACTCGATCAGCTGGCCTCGCAGTGCCGGGTCCTCGTGCGCGGCCGTGCGCAGCATGCCCAGCAGCCCCGCGTAGCCGTACGGGGTGCCGGTCCGGCAGACGACCTGCACATGGCAGGCGCCGCCGGCCGGCTGGTTGAGCAGCCGCTGGAGTTCGGCCAGCAGCCGGGTCGCGGCGTGCTCGTAGCCTCGCGCCGGCGCGTCGTCGCGGCTGTCCACCCGGACGAGCGGGACGCCGGGCAGGCACTGGCGGACGACGGCCGCCTCGGCGTCGGGGGCGTCGCACAGCACGACGAGCCGTCGTGCTCCCGTCGGCACGGCCCGCCCGCGCACCGGTTCGTCGCGCCACCGGGGAACGCGAAGAATGTCTCGACTCACTGTCAGTTCCGTTTCGGGGTCGCGGACGGTCGGGCCGCCCGGTCGGGAAGAAGGCGAAGGGGGCTGGGGTGCCTCAGGCATCGGTCAGGGCGTCCGGGGCGGCCCGGCCGTCGAGCACGGCGTCGAGCAGCGCCGCGCGGGCGCGGGCGTCGAACGCGGGCTCCGGCGCACGGGGCGGGGCGGACGTCGCGTCGCTCCCGGGGACCCAGTGGCGGTCACGGGCGAACGGGTACGAGGGCAGCCGCACGACGCTGCGGGCACCGGCCGGGTGCAGCACCCGCCAGTCGACGACCGCGCCGCCGCACCACAGGGCGGCCACTGTGTCGAGTCGTCCCCGGCGCAGCGCGTCGGTGACCTCCGGTGACTGCTGTGGCTCCCGCCGCACCCCGCCGCGGGAGCGGCCGACGCCGCCGGTGTGCAGGCCGGACGGTGCGTCGCCGGCGAGGAACCGGTCCAGGGCGGGCAGTACCTCGTCGAGGCTGTCGGCGACGAAGCCCAGACGCCGTTCCATCGCCTCCCGGCCGACTTGGAGGGTGTAGGCCAGGTCCGCCACGTCGGGTGCGTGTCCCGTCTCGTGCGCCTGTGCCAGGAAGGCGCGCAGCCGCCGGGCCGTGGCACGCAGCCGGTCGTCGTCGCGGGCGGAGAGGACGATCACCTGAGGCTCCCTCGTACGCGTCGCCACGGCGGCGGGCGCGGGCGGTGCCTCCAGGAGGACGTGGGCGTTGGCGCCGCCGAAGCCGAAGCTGCTCACCCCGGCGCGCAGTGGCCACGCCCGGCCGGTGCCGTCGAGGTGCGGCGCCCAGGGACGCAGTTCGCGGACCACCTCGAACCCTCCGTCGCCGAGCGGCAGTTGGGGGTTGAGCCGATCGCAGTGCAGGGTCGGCGGCAGCTCCCCGTGGCGCATGGCCAGCAGCACCTTCAGCACACCGGCGATACCGGCGGCCGACTCCGCGTGGCCGATGTTCGTCTTCACCGAGCCGAGCGCCACCGGCCGGACCGGCTCGGCGGGGCGGCCGCGGGCGACGCGCAACGCGCGGTAGGCGCGGTCGAGGGCGTTGACCTCGACGGGATCGCCCAGCGCGGTACCCGTGCCGTGCGCCTCGACATAGCCGATGCTGTCGGGGTCGATGCCGCGCATGGCTTCCTCGATCAGGGCCGCCTGCGCCCTGCCGTTGGGGGCGGTCAGGGAGCCGGCGCGCCCTCCGTGGTTCTCGGCACTGCCGCGTACGACGCCCCAGATGGCGTCGCCGTCCCGCCGCGCCCGGGCGAGCGGCTTGAGCAGCAGTGCGGCGACGCCCTCGGCACGGACGTAGCCGTCCGCGTCGGCGGAGAAGGTCTTGCAGCGGCCGTCGGGGCTGAGCATCCCGGACATCTGCGCGGCGGCGAAGGTGTCGACGCTGAGCAGCAGGTTGACTCCGCCGGCGATGGCCATGGAGCAGCGCCCGGAGCGAATGCTCTCCACGGCCCGGTGGAGCGCGACGAGCGAGCTGGAGCAGGCCGTGTCGATCGGTTCGCTCGGCCCGTGCACGTCCAGCAGGAACGAGATCCGGTTGGCGAGCATCGAGTGCGCGTTCCCGGTGGCCGTGTAACCGTCGGGGGCCACACCGCTGGCGTTGAGCAGATGGTGGTAGTCGCTGCCGGAGACACCGAAGTAGACGCCGGTGTCCGCGGGCAGCCGGGCCGGGGCGTAGCCGCCGTTCTCCAGCGCCGCCCACACCGTCTCCAGCGCCAGGCGGTGCTGGGGGTCCATCAGCTCGGCCTCCAGCGGCGACACGCTGAAGAAGTCGGCGTCGAAGCGATCCACGCCGTCGATGCAGCCGGCGAACTTCGGGAAGTCCGCCTTGTCCACCGTGGCGGCGTAGCGGTCGTCGAACCGGTCGCCGGGATAGTCCCCGACCAGGTCCTCACCCGCGCGCAGCCGTGCCCAGAACGCGTCGAGGTCGTCGGCGCCGGGGAACCGCCCCGCCGCGCCCACGATCGCCACGGCGTCGTCGTCCGGCGCGGGCGCGGCTTCGGCCCCGGGCACCGGTTCGGTGGGCCGGACCGGTTCGGGCAGGACCGCGGCGGAGACCGTCGGCCGCAGAGCGGCGGGTTCGGTCGGCTCGGGCGGCTGCGGGACGGCGGGTCCCGTCGCCGGTGCCGGTGCCGGTGCCGTGAGTGTCGCCGTGGACGCGGCCGAGGCCGTGAGTTCGGCGCCGTACCGGTCGAGCAGGTGCTCGGCGAGGCTGCGGATGTCGGGGCACTCGAAGAAGAGCGCGGGGGCCAGGTCCACGCCGAGGGCGCCGTTGAGGTCGGCGGCCAGCTTGGCCAGCGCGATGGACTCGAAGCCGTACGCGTGGAAGTGCGTGTCGTCGTCGATCTCCGCCACGTCGAACTTGAGCAGGTCGGCGACCGTCTCGCGCAGGACCCTCCGCAGCCCCTCGGCCGGGTCCTGGACCGTGACGGCGACCGCCGAAGGGGGCCGGGCCTCGTCCCCGGGGGCCGGCCTCAACGGCCCGCCGGTGGCCTCGGCCGCCGGGCCGGGCAGGGCCGCGCGCACCGGAAGGGCCTCGCCGCGAAGGGACGACGGCAGCGGGTCGACCGTGCACTCCGCGTCCTCGATCCGGCCGAGCACGTGGCCGGCCCTGTCGAGGAAGGTCGCGTGGAAGACGGTGCCGGAGACCCGGGACAGCAGGATCGCGTGGGTGCGTGCGAAGTCCGTGCCGTGCAGGGAACCGGCTCGCGCCAGGGTGGGGTCCGGGCGGTCCAGCGCGTACTGGAAGCCCTGGAGGAGACCGGCGAGCACCCAGGCGGGCAGGTGGACGCGCTGCTTGTGCGGGTCCTGGCACAGGGCGGGCTCGGCCACCCGTACCAGCAGCCGGTGTTCGTCGAGCCGGGTGACGCCCTCGACGCTGCGGGCGTACGGCCGGGCGTCGACGCCCGAGGCGGCGAGGCGGCGGTAGAAGCCGTCGTGGTCCAGTTCGACGTCCGGCATCGGCAGCCGTGGCACCGACGCGCCGGGGTCCTCCTCGGCCGGGCCGACGGGCAGCACCTCGGCGCTGAACCGGAGCGTGCCCTCGTCGACGTGCCACAGCTCGACGCGGTGCGTCCCGGTACCGGACGTGGACGCCCCGAGCCGCCACTCGAGGGTTTCCGGGGCCTCCGAGGGCGAGGGCAGCTCCGCCCACCGCGCGTCCCGCAACCGCAGCGGCCCGGTGAGCCCGGCGAGGCCCGCGAAGGCCAGTGCCCCGTCCAGCAGGGCGACGGTGGCGTAGCGACGCTTGCGGCCGACGGTCCAGACGTAGTCGAGGAGGTCGTCACCGCGCAGCCGAAGCGTGTAGCGCACCCCGTTCAGGTCCGACCGGTTGACCCCGACCCAGGGGTGTGCCCGCCGGGTGAAGGCGAGCGGGCTCAGCACGCTCGGCGCGTCGTCGTACTCGGGGTACCAGCACCGCACCCTGTCGAAGGGGTAACCGGGCAGTGACAGCTTGGCGGGGCGGCTTTCCACCGGCCACAGCCGGTCCCAGTCGAGGCCCGCGCCAAAGGTCCAGTACCGGGCCAGGGCGGCCTGATCGCGGTCGTCCAGGGCCTGCCGGACGGCCTCGGGGTCCACGGAGCCCCGCTGCCTCAGCGTGCTCACGGTGAAGTACGTGTCCGCGGGCACCTCGGGGGTCTTCGCCTCCCAGTCCACCTCCAGCAGTCCGGCCAGGCGGCGCCGGGCGTCGGCGAGGCTGTCCGCGACGAACGCGAGCCGGCACGGCAGTTCGTTCTTGCCGGTCTGGAGCGTGTACGCGAACGCGTCCAGTCCCACGGCGGTGTCCCGCACGTACGCGTGCATGGAGCCCAGGACCCCGCGCAGGGCCCGCGGGCTCGTGGCGGAGAACACCAGGAGCTGCGGTCGGCCGCCGTGGGGTGCCGTGCCGGCCCGCCCGCCGGGCTCCCCGTGCGCCTCGTACTCCTCGACGACGATGTGCACGTTGACGCCGCCGGCGCCGATGGACGTGACGCCCGCGCGGCGCGGGATCTGCGTCCCGTGGATCACGGGACGCCGCCACTCCTCGCGGTGGCGTTGCACCACGAACGGCGTCCTGTCGAAGTCGATCGCGGGACTGAGCGTCTCCGAGTGCAGCGACGGGACCAGGGTCCGGTGCTTGAGCTGGAGCAGCACCTTGGTCAGGCCGGCGATGCCGGAGCCGGAGAGCAGGTGGGCGATGTTGGACTTGACCGAGCCGATCGCGCAGAACCCCAGGTCCTCGGTGTCGCGGCCGAAGGCGAGGCTCGCGCCCTTGATCTCGATCGGGTCGCCGAGGGAGGTCGCCGAGCCGTGGCCCTCCAGATAGCTGATCGTCCGCGCGTCGACGGCCGCGTCGTCGAGCGCCTTCTCGATGGCGCGCGCCTGCTGCCGCGGGCTCGGCACCGTGAAACCGTTGCGCACGCCCGCGTTCGTCATGCCGCTGCCCTTGATGACGCCGTAGACATGGTCGCCGTCGGCGACGGCCTCGGCCAGCGGCTTCAGTACCAGGACGCCGACACCCTCGCCGAGGATGGTGCCGTCGGCGCCGAGGCCGTAACTGCGCACCACGTCGGCGGACTTGGTGGTGAAGTGCGCCTGCGATGTGGCGATCAGGTCGAAGGGGTGCAGCATCAGGTTGATGCCGCCGACGACGGCCACCCGGCATTCGCCGCCGCGCAGCATGCGCACCGCCTGGTGCACGCACGTCGAGGACGAGGCGCACATGGTGTCGAGGAACATCGACGGGCCGGTGAACCCGTAGAAGTACGACAGCATGTTGGCCATCACGCCGATCTCGCTGCCGCTGGTGGCGGTGCCGCGCGTCAGCATGTTCTGGAAGCCGTAGAGCGAGTAGCTGTTGTTCATCGAGCCGACGAGCACACTGACGTCGCCGTCGTAGCGGCGGCGCAGGGTCTCACGCGAGTAGCCCGCGTCCTCCAGCGCCGTCACGCCCGCCTGCAGGAACAGCCGGACCTCCGGGGCCAGCAGTTCGGCGTCCCGCTGGGAGATGTTGAAGTAGCGCGGATCGAACGCGTCCACGTCCCGGAGGAACGTGCCGGTTCGGACCACGGTCTTGCCCAGGACGTCCCGCTCGTCGAGGTAGATGTCGCTGTGCCGCCACCGCGACTCCGGGACCGGTTCGAAGCTGTGCCGGCCCTCGCTGAGCAGCTGCCAGAACTCCTCCAGCGTGTCGGCGCCCGGGTAGCGCCCCGCCATGCCGATCACCGCGATGTCGTGCCGGTCCTCGTGGTCGGCCGGCCGCGCGTGGACGGACGCGGCAGAGACGGGGACGGAGACGGGGACGGTGGCCTGCGGCGCCGGTGCGGCTGCGGCCCGTGCCGGGGCGTCCGCCGGGGCAACGTCCGCCGGGGGCCGTTCCTCGGCGGTCCTCGCGGCCCTGGTCTCCTGCGCCGCTTCTGCCGGGGGCCGCGGGGCGAAGAGTTCGAGCAGCCGGTCGCGGTGCTCGGTGACGAAGTAGCCCGCCACGCCGCGCAGGTCCACGTGCTCGAAGAAGAGCGTCTTGGGCAGCGAGCCGAAGGTGTCCTCCAGCTTGCTGGTCAGCTCGACGATGGTGATCGAGTCGATGCCGTACGTCTCCAGCTGCTCGTCCACCAGGATGTGCTCCGTCTCCTGCCGGGTCACCTCCGCGAAGAGCTGCCGCAGGAGGTCCTGCGTCCGGGCGGTGAGTTCGCTCTCGTCGAGCGCGGCAGGCGCGCCCGACGGGGCTGCTGTCGGGTTCGTGGCGGGAGCCGGCTCGATGCGGTCCAGGCCCGCGTACGCTCGCAGTCCGGCGCGCTCCCCGTAGAGGACCACCCGGCGGACGGGCGCGTCGGCGCGCAGGGCGTCCTCCAGCGCGTCCAGGCCGATCCCGGTCGGCAGCGGCACGGTGCCGGTGCGCTTGCGCAGATAGGTCAGGCTGGCGTCGTCGACGCGCATACCTCCCTCGGCCCAGAGCTGCCAGTCGATCACACGAGTGACGCGCCCCGTGGCCTGCCGTCGCGCCGCGAAGGCGTCGAGGAAGGCGTTGGCCGCGGCGTAGTCGGCCTGCGCGGCGTTGCCGAACGCGCCCGCGACGGACCCGAACAGGAGAAGGAAGTCGAGGCCGTGCTCGCGGGTCGCGTCGTCGATGTGGGTGGTGCCGTCCACCTTCGGGGCGAGGACGGCCACGGTGCGCTCCAGCGGCTTGTTCACCAGGTAGCCGTCGTCGATGACGCCCGCCGCGTGGAACACGCCGTCGAGACGCCCGTGCCGCGCGCGGACGTCCGCCACCGTGTCCCGTACGCTCCGCGCGTCCGTCACGTCCGTGGGCCGGTACTCCACCGTGCCCCGGTCCAGTCCGGTCCGCAGCGCGTCGACCGCCGGGCTCCCGGCGGATCGTCCGCTGACGACCACCGTCGCGCCGTACCGGCGGCACAGTCGCTCGGCCAGCAGCAGGCCGATACCGCCGGCACCGCCGGTGATCCAGTACACACCGCCCTCGCGCAGCAGGCTCCCGCCGTCGCCCTGCGCTCCGGTGTCGTCGGCCCGGCGCAGTTCGACGGTCTCGTGGCGCAGACGGCGTCCGTCGGCCGTGTAGCAGACCTCGGTGTCCTCCCGTGCCCCGGCCTCGGCCCGTACGACGGCCTCGAAGAGATCGGCGTCGCGCGCGTCGTACCCGTCGAGGAGCACGAGCGTGCCCGAGAACGCGGGGTTCTCCTGGTGCGCCGTCTTCAGCAGCGCCGCCAGGGGGGCGTGCACCGGGGAGTCGGGCGCGCCGGGCGCGACGACGAGGACCCGGCGCCCTTCGCCCACCCATCGCCGGACATGCGTGTAGCAGGCCGCGAAGGCCGCCTTCATCGCCGCGGCGTCGGTGGCATCGCCCGGCACCTCCAGTGGGAGGACGTCGGCGCCGAGGCGTGCGGCGCTCGCCGCGGCGAGGCCCGCGTCGAGCGCGGCGTTCAGCACCGTCACGGAAGCGGCCGGGCCGTGGGCCGGGACCTCGGTCTCGGCCCAGACACCGGTGACCTCCAGGAGTCCCTCGTGCGGGAGTGCCGTGCTCGGGGCGGTGGCGGCGGACAGCTCGCGGCTGGTGAAGTCCGCGAACCGTACGCGCAGTCGACCACTGTCGTCGAACAGGTCGATGTCCACGGAGGTGCCGCCCGGCCGTCCGCCGCGGGCGGGCCGCAGCCAGGCCCACATCCGCGCTGTCGTGGGCCCGTGCACGGCGAGGCGGCCCAGCGCGAACGGCACCGCGGGCATGGCCGGCGCACGCCAGCCTCCGCCGGCCGGGCCGACGGCCAGGGCGGCGAGTACGGCGCTGTCCAGAACGGCGGGCTGCAGCGCGGGGCCGTGGTCCGCCCCGGCGGGCAGCCGCAGTTCGGCCAGGACGCCGTCGGGCCCGCGGCGCACCGTGTGCAGCGCGCGCAGAGCGGGGCCGTGCTCGATGCCGCTCGCCCGCAGGGCGGCGTATCCCTGGGCCACGTCGAGGACTTCGGGGCAGCGTCCGCGCAGCGTGTCAAGGTCCGTGGTCTCCTCGGTGGCCTCGGCGTACTCGACGCGGCCGCTGGTGTACGACGTGCCCTGCTCGTCGGTGATCGCGTAGTCGAAGCCCTCGCCCGCGCCGGTGAGCCGGAGCCGTGCGGACAGTCCGTCCTCGCCGACGAGCAGCGGCCGGATCCACACCGCGTTGCGGATCTGCGGCACGCGTCCGGCGAGGCCGTCCCCGGCGGCCACCCGTGCGGCCGCCGTGGCGAGTTCGAGCGCCACGACGCCGGGAACGATCCGGTCTCCGCCCACGAGGTGGTCGCGGACGTAGTCCTGGGTGGTGTCGAAGCGCAGCGGGAACGACCAGCCTGCGCCGTCCGGTCGCCCCTCACCGAGCGCCGGGGTCTGCTTCGGCCCGGGCGGCACCGCCGCCACACCGCGGGGGGACGGCGCGGTGGGCGTGAACCAGTGGCGGGTGCGGGCGAACGCGTACCCCGGCAGATGAACGCGCCGGCCGTTCTCGGGCCACCGCGCCCAGTCGAGCTGCAGGCCCTGGGCCCAGGCCGTCGCGAACTTCTCCGCACGGCCCTGCTCCAGCCAGCGGGCGGCCAGGGCCGCAAGGTCGTCGTCGTCCAGTCCTTCGGGAGTGTTCACGCCGGCGCGGCCGCGTACGCAGCCCGGGGGCGGCTCCTCCCCCGCGGCCACGGCCTCCAGCTGGGCCGCCCACCGCTGCGGGCCGTCCGCCCGGAACACCACGCGCTCGCGCATCGGCACACGGCCCTCGCGCAGGGTGCGCGCCACGTCCGTCAGGGACACCGGCTCGTTCTGCGCGAGGCGGGTCCGCACCCAGCGCGCGAGCCGGCCGCACACCTCCCGCAGCCGGTCCTCGTCCTTCGCCGACACCGGCAGCCACTGCTCACCGGTGTCCTCGGTGGCGGGGACCGCCTCGGCGGCCTCCAGGACGGCGTGGGCGTTGGTCCCGCCGAACCCGAACGAGCTGACGCCCGCGCGCAGCGGCGCGGTGCCCTCAGGGTTCCAGTCGGTGAGGCGGTCCACGACGTACAGCGGGCTGTCGTCCAGCTTGATCAGCGGGTTGAGCCTGCGGAATCCGACCGTGGCGGGGAGCTTGCGGTGGCGCATCGCGAGGATCACCTTGAGCAGACCGGCCACGCCTGCGGCCCCCTCCAGATGACCGATGTTCGTCTTCACCGACCCGATGCCGCAGCGGTGGGCGGGGACGTCCCGTGCCGGGTCCGCGTCGGCCTCGTCCGCCGCGTCGGCCTCGTCCGCCCGGTCCGCGCCCAGCTCCGCGAAGGCGTGCTGGAGCCCGCGGATCTCGATCGGGTCGCCGACCGGGGTGCCGGTGCCGTGCGTCTCGACGTAGGTGACGGTCTCGGGCGCGACGCCCGCGCGGCGCAGGACGTCGGTGATCAGCTCGGCCTGGGCGGCCGGGTTGGTGACCGTCAGGGAGCTGGTGCGGCCTCCGTGGTTGCTGCCCACGCCCTTGATCAGCGCGTGGATCGCGTCGCCGTCGCGCCGCGCGTCCGCGGCCCGCTTGAGCAGCACCACGCCGCCGCCCTCGCCGCGCACGTATCCGTTGGCGGCGGCGTCGAACGTCTGGGAGCGGCCGTCCGGTGAGAGCATGCCCGCCTTGGCGAAGGCGATGAAGTGGCGGGGCGACCAGATCAGGTTGACGCCGCCGGCGAGCGCGTGGTCGCAGTCGCCGGACCGCAGTGCCTGCACCGCCTGCTGCACGGACACGAGCGAACTGGCGCACGCCGTGTCGTTAACGACGCTGGGGCCGCGGAAGTCGAAGTGGTGCGACACCCGGTTCGCGATGATCGCGTAGGCCGCCCCGGTCGGGTAGTAGGCGTCGATCTCCTCGACCTGCTGCTCCATCAGCTCGGCGTAGTCCCAGTGGCAGACGCCCATGAAGACCCCGGTACGGGAACCGGCGAGCCGGTCGGCCCGGTACCCCGCGTCCTCCAGCGCGTGCCAGCTCAGTTCCAGCGCCAGCCGCTGCTGCGGGTCCATGGCCTGCGCCTCGCGCGGCGAGATCTGGAAGAAGTCCGCGTCGAAGCAGTCGATGTCGTCGACGAAACCGCCCCACGCGCTGTTGGTCTTGTTGAACTCCCGGCGCGGATGGCCGAGGTGGTCCTCCTTGCGCCAGCGCCGTTCGGGCACCTCGGTGATCAGTGAGCGGCCGGCGGCCAGATGGTCCCAGAACTCGTCCGCGTCGCGGGAGCCGGGCAGCCGCAGAGAGATGCCGACGACGGCGATGTCGTGATCCTCGCCGGGAAGGCCCGGCCGGTCGCCGTGCGGGCCCGGCTCGCGGTCGGGAAGGCCGGACTCGTTCCTCATGACGCGTTCTCCGTTCCGGCCGGCCGGGCACCGCCGCGCCGGTCGACGACATGCAGGGGGACACCGAGCGGGGCCTCGCGACGGGCGCGCCCGCGTACGTACCAGTGGTGCAGCCAGACCGTGGAGGCCAGGAAGACGAACGCCTGGTTCTCCTTGGTGCCGATCCGCTCGGGAGGACTGTCGAAGACGCGGTCGACGAGCCGGCGCGCGAAGAGCGGGTCCAGCACACCGATCTCGTCGAGCGTGCGGTGGTCGCCCAGCAGGTCGCGGTGGTCGGTTCCCGACCGGACGAACGCGGCGCTGTCCGGGGCGCGGTAGGGGAACTTCCCCTTCTTGACGATGCGTTCCGGCAGTACGTCCGCGTAGGCGCGCTTGAGCAGGTACTTCTCGTCGTAGGGGTCGCCGAACCGCCAGTTGAGCGAGGCGGCCAGGCGCACCACGGCCGGGTCGAGGAAGGGGCAGCGGTTCTCCACGCCGTGCGCGAGCGTCATCCGGTCGCCCTGGCTGGAGAGGAGGTAGCCGCTGAGCAGTGTCCTGAACTCCAGCCACTGCGCCTTGCCCACCGGCGGCAGCTCCGCGTATCCGGGCTCCTGTGCGACCAGGTGTCCGATGGCGGCGAAGGGGTCGCTGCCGTCGCGGAGCAGACGGGCGGCGAACCGGCCGTTCTGGAAGCGCATCTGGTGCGAGAACAGCCCGGGCAGGCGCTCCTCGGCGAACTGCCGGTAGAGCCCCAGCATGCGGCGGTGGCCGTCCTCACCGCTCAGGTGACGCAGATACGGGTAGAGCCGGCCGATCCGGTTCAGCCGGGTGTCGTCGTCCAGCTCATGCCACGCGGACAGCAGGTGCGTGTCCTTGAAGATGCCGTATCCGAGGAACGCCTCATCGGCTCCCTCGCCGCTGAGCACGACCTTCACGCCCTCCTCGCGCACATGGCGGGCCAGGAGGTACATCGGTACGAAGGCGGTGCGGAAGACGGGTACCTCGGCGTGCCGTACGGCGTCGGGGAACGCCTCGACCAGGCCGGCGTCCGTGACCCGTACGGTGGAGTGACGTGTGCCCAGGTGAGCCGCCAGTGCGGCTTGTTCGGCCGACTCGTCGAACTCGTCGTCCTCGAACTCGACGGAGAAGGTGCGCAGCGGCCGGTCCGTCCGGCGTGCGGCGAGGTGGGCGATGACCGAGGAGTCCAGCCCGCCGGACGCGTACACGCCGACCTCGACATCGCTGCGGAGCCGCACGTCGACGGCTGCCTGCAACTCGGCGCGGACCAGTTCGACGGCCTCCCGCTCGGTGGCCGGCGCCGGGCCCGCCGTCAGGTCGAGGGTGGTCCAGCGGCCGCGTTCGGCCCGGTCCCCTCGCACGGTCAGGTACTCGCCCATGGGGATCTGTTCGATGCCCCGGTACGTGCTCTGCGCGGGCAGCGGGGTCCAGGTGGCGAAGACGGACGCCAGCTGCTCCGGGTCGAACTCGAAGCGGAAGCCGGGGTAGGCGAGGAACGCCTTCATCTCGGAGGCGAACAGCCACGCGCCGTGGTGCCGGGCCACGAAGAGGGGCCGCTTGCCGAACCGGTCGCGGACCAGATGCAGTTCACCGGTGACGCTGTCGTGGAGGGCGAACGCGAAGGCGCCGTTGAACCGGGGCAGGCAGTCGCGGCCCCAGGCCGCCCACGCCTGGAGGACGACCTCGGTGTCGGACTCCGTGCGGAAGGCGAAGCCCTTGGCGGCCAGTTCCTCGCGGAGTTCCCGGTAGTTGTACAGCTCGCCGTTGTAGCAGAGCCAGTAGCGGCCGTCTGCGCTGCCGATCGGCTGGGAGCCGGCGGACACGTCGATGATGCTGAGCCGTACGGTGCCCATGGCCAGCGTGTCGTCGACGAGGCAGCCCGCCTCGTCGGGACCGCGGTGCTCGATCTGCGCCAGCATGCCGTGGATCAGCTCGGGGTACTCCGACGGGGGAAGGGGACTTCGGTAGAAGCCTGCGATGCCGCACATGCCGTCACCGGCCTTCCGCGGCCTGGACGCGGGCCTCTTCGACGAGCCCGGCGATGCCGGAGAACGACACCGCGACGTTGTCGAGGAAGCCGCCCTCGCCGATCCGCACGCCGTACTCCTGCTCCAGGTGCGCCATCAGCGACACATAGCCGAAGGAGTCGAGGATGCCTGCCTTGAACAGGTCGGTGTCCTCGGTGATCTCCTCTCCGAACTCGAACATGAACTGCTCTTCCAGGTACGTCTTGAGTCGCTGCCTCATGGCTGACCGCCCCTTGCCGTGAAATCGTCGATCGAGGGCACGCCGACACCCGGCGTGCGTGAACCGGTGTGAACCGGGCGGCCTAGCGAGCCGCGAGCCGGGAGGTGACGATGCGGCCCAGCGCGGGCCACTGCTCCCGGATGAAGAAGTGGTCCCCGGGGAACCGGTGCACGGTCAGGGGCCGGGTGGTCTCCCGTTGCCAGGCGTCGATGTCGGCCCGGGTGAACCACTCGTCCTCGCCGTACATCGCGGTGACGGGGAGGTCCAGCGGTGGCTGGTCGGTGTGTTCGTAGGCGCCCAGAGCGGCGAAGTCAGCCCGCAGGACCCGCTCGTAGAACACCATCAGGTCCGCGTAGTCCCACAGCTCCGAGGGGATGCCGCCCAACTGCTTGAGGCGCTGCCAGAAGTCCTCGGTCGGCAGCCGCCAGGTGTCGCGCTCCCGGCTCGGGATCGCGGGGCCGCTCTCCCCGGAGACGAACAGGTGGGCCGGCTCGGGCAGGCCCTCGGCGCGCAGCCGGTGGCAGAGCAGGAACGCCAGCCGGGCGCCGAGGCTGTGCCCGTACAGCGCGTACGGGCCGTCGAGCCGGTCCCTCAGCTGCGCGAGCAGGTCGTCGACGATGGCGGCGGGCTCCCGCAGCAGGGGTTCGGAGGTCCGGCGGCCGCGGCCGGGCCGCTCCAGGGCCACGACGTCGATCCCCGGGCAGTGCTCCGCCAGCCCGGCGTAGGCCCGTTCGTCACCGCCGGCGTAGGCGACGCAGAACAGCCGTGGCTTCGTCGCGGCGGCCGGGCGCGGAGCGGACGTCGGCACGGCGGGCCGGGCCGCCGCGGGCTCCGGTGCTCCGGCGACGGCCCGTTCCCCGCCGTCGGGAGGGTTCGACGCGGCGATCTGCCGGACCATGCGGGTCAGGATCTGTCCGCCACCCACCTCGCGGCAGTCGTCGGCGGTGGCGCGCCGAAGCAGGTACTGGACGCTCTCCAGCCACCGCACGGACCCGGAGATCTGCCGGGCCAGGGTCTCGGCGATGTCGTGGTCGTCGTACGGCCGCGCCGTGAGATTGGCGATCACCGTCGCCCGCAGCGGGGAGAACCGGAATCCTCTGAGGAACGCGCGGAACTCGTCACGGGCGGACGCCATGAACCGTGAGTGGAAAGCGGCCGACACCTTCAGCCGGACCGCTCTGGTCCGCCGTTCGCCCAGCAGGCGCTCAGCACGTTCGATCTCGTCGCGGGCGCCCGAGAGCACGATCTGGGTGCCGGTATTGATGTTGGCGATGTCCAGCCCGGTCAGGTCCTCCTCGGCGAGGAAGTCGCGCAGTCCGCTCTCGTCAAGGCCCACGACGGCGAGCATGGCGCCGTCCGCGGCGCGGGCCATGAGCTCGCCGCGTTTGAGGACGAGCCGCAGGCCGGTCTCGAAGTCGAAGGCTCCCGCGGCGTGCAGGGCGTTGTACTCGCCGAGACTGTGCCCGAGCAGGTACACGGCCTCCGGTTCGCCCTGCTCCAGCGACTTCCGGTAGGACAACGCGTTGACCACATACAGTGCGGGCTGGGTGTGGGAGGTCTCGTCGAGCTTCCCGTCCGGGTCCTCGAGGCAGAGCCTGGAGATGTCGTATCCAAGCACGTCATTGGCCATCGAGGTCATCTCGGGAAAGCAGTCGAAGACGCCTGCTCCCATCCCTTTCGACTGGGAGCCCTGTCCGGGGAAAAGCACACAGGGCGTTCCGGCGGAACTGGGCCTCACATCGGCCCCGCTTCGACTGTTTGCATTCTCATGGTCATCCCGTGAATTCGAGTTACGGCCAGCTCGGCGACATCGCTCTCGGCTCGTCGAGTGACGACGGAAATTCGAGGCGGCAGATTCGATCCGCGGTATCGACCCTAATTGTCGCCGCTGTTCACCAGCCACCCCTAGCCCACCCCACCCGTCCCCTGATCTGGGGTTCCTGGAGGAATAAGACCGGAGCGGCCCCGAAGGCGGTTGGAACGCAGAAACCGGGTGCCGCCCCCTGGGAGGGACGACACCCGGCAATGGACAGCCCTTACGAGAAGGCCGCGTCAAGGGACGGTGGACAGGCGGTGGCGAGTTCGTCGCGGTGTTTGACCTTGAGTTTGCGGTAGATACGGGTGAGGTGTTGCTCGATGGTGCTCACGGTGACGAAGAGTTTGGCGGCTATCTCACGGTTGCTGTATCCGACGGCGGCCAGCCAGGCGACGCGTTGTTCGGCCGGGCTGAGGGCGGTGAACAACTCGGTGCCGTCCGGTCCGGGGCCGGGTTCGGGGCCCGACGGGGCGGGCCGGTCGGGCGATGGGACCGGCTCCGGGGCGGCGGATCTGATGGCTGCCGTTTCCCCGAGCCTGCGTTTCAGCGCGTCCTCGAAGCCGGCGGTGCGGGCCGCGCGCACGGCCCGCTGGATGAGGGAACGGCCGGCCCGGGCGTTGCCGAGCGCGTGATGGGTGCGGCCCAGCTCCACCATGCACTCGACGAGTTCGACGCGCTCACCGGCTTCCTCCAGCAGGCTCATCGCCTCGCGCAGGTGAGTCCCGCGCCGCTCGACGGGTCCGGCCAGCGCGAGGACTCGCAGAGCGATGGCCTTGGCATGGACGAAGCCGGTACCCGATGCCTCCTCGGCCAGCCGCACCGCATCGTCCCGCTGTCCCAGCAGCAGATACGCCTCGGCGGCGTGAGCCTGCCAGGGGCAGGCCGGTACGGGAGGGAACCCGCCCTGCCGCTCGGCCTCCCCGCAGCCGAGGAAATCGCTGAGAGCGGCGCCGTGACTTCTCACGGAAAGGTAGTGCATCCCCCTGGCGTTCAGATACAGCCGGCCGAAATGTGAGGTGAACATCGCTGACGGGACAGGGATGTTGAGCAGTTCGGCCACCTCCTCGCTCTTGCCGCGCCGGGTCATGGCGACGATGAGGACGCTCAGCGGCAGACCGATGGCCACCCCCCAGGCACGCGGTCGGTCGAGCGCGGCCCGCGCCTTGCGCTCGGCGCGCGCCAGATCGCCCTGGGCGATGGCGCTGATGGCCTGCAGACAGTGCAGGAGAAGCTGGTGGAAGGGGCTCAGCCGCTCGACCGCGTCCACGGACACGGCGTCGATCTGCGGCAGAACCGCCCAGTCGCCGCTGACCTGGTGCAGCAGCCGGAAATAGCAGTGGACGATGTCCGTCACCCGGGCCTCGGCGTCACCGGCCGTGTAGAGCGCCTGCTGCATCAGGTCGACGAGGAAGAAGAAGGAGCCGTCCCCCCCGGTGCGGCCGAGGGCGGGCAGGGAGAGCAGCACCTCCCGCCACGGCGGGATGTCCAGGGGCAGGTCCGGCCCCGCGTCCTCGTCGAGCGGGCGGCGCCCCGCCGCGCTTTCGCGGTGCCCGGTGAAGACGAGGCTCAGCAGGGCGTCGACGAGGCGCAGTTCGACCGCCGCCCGCGCGTCCTTCTCGCCCCGGTCCCGCAGGAGCACCATCACCGCGTCGACGTCGTCCAGGCGTCCGTGCCAGGCCAGCATCTGTACGAGCAGGGTGAGTTCACGCGCCGACAGCCGGCCCTCCCGTCCCAGGTCCACGAGATCGGCGAGGTGACGCGAGGCCATGTAGGGGTCCAGTTGCCACTGTGCGAGCGCGGTCTGCACCAGCAGCCCGGAGGGGTCGTCCATGGCACCCCGGAAGCCCTGGGCCAGTTCCAGCAGGTCGACGGCCTCCTCCCAACGCCCCTCGGACTGCGCCTGCCGGGCGGCTTCGCGCAGTGCGGACACCTCCCAGTCCGCCACGACGCTGCCCGTGGCCGTGATGCACCGGGCGACCTCCAGCGGCGCCGCTCCGCCCCGGTACAGCAGTCGTGCCGCGCTCCGGCTCAGCTCGGTGCGGTCCGTGAAGCCGATGTCCTCCAGCACGGCTGTCCGCACCGCCGGATGCCGAAAGCGGCCGCCGGTCACCAGGCCGGTGGTCTCCAGCAGGTCCAGCGCGGTCGCCACCTGGACCGGCTCGACCCCGATCAGCCTGGCGATCAGGTCGGGTGACCGGGCGTCACCCAGAACCGCCAGGGCCCGGGCGACCTTCTCGACGCACTCACCGTGCTGTGCGGACACCATGAGGGAGACCGCCTCGCTGAAGGCGGCCCCGGTCACGGGGACCCACCGCGCGGAGGGAACGTCCGGATACGCGTGCAGGGTGTCGTGCGCGACCGCCCACAGCAGGCGGGGGTTGCCGGCGGTGACCTCCAGGACGTCCCGCACGTATCCGGGCGTGGGAGGGTGCCCCGTCACCTCGCGCAGCAGCCGTGCCGTGTCCTGCGGATCGAGGGCGGTGAGTTCCGCCACGAACAGCCGGGCGTTGCGCATCATCGCGGCCTGGAAGGTTCGGTACTCCTTGCGCGGATGCGTGCTGCCGGCCAGCACGATGAAGACCCGCAGGCGGACGAGGCGCTTGGCGAGGAACTGGAGGATCTGCATGGAGGCGTCGTCGGCGTGGTGCGCGTCGTCCACCACGGCCACCACGGGCCCCTGCCCGGCGAGGTCCCGCAGAGCGTTCTCGGCGAGCGCCTGCGCCTCCAGCATCAGCCGCTCCTCGTCGCGCACGTCGCCGCGCGAGGCGGCCTGCCGGTACGCGTGGGCGAGTGCGGCCAGCCGGGACGGGACGCCGAAGCCGCCGCGGTCGTCGTCGAACCACTGCTCGACGACTCCGAAGGGGACGTTCTGTTCGTTCGGGCAACCGGTCGCGTACAGGGTCACCATTCCGGCTGCGGAGGTCCGTTCGGCGAACCGATCGAGAAGCGCTGTCTTTCCAGCTCCTGGGAACCCCTTCAGGAGGGCTGTCCCACCGCCGTTCCGGCGTAGCTTCTGGATGTGCCCCCAGAGTCCCGACATTACCCTTTCGTGGCTGTCAAGCACTGTCCGACGCCTCTCTCGATCGTTTCACCGCACTTCGCCGATAAACGCGGAGCGCGACCCCCGATGAGTGCATTTAATTCACGGAACTCCTTTGCACGTGGCCCCGTCAACCGGCGTTCCATGCCGCGGAACGACATCACGGCATGTCAAAGCGCGGTTGTGGGGGGGGCGCCGCGGGCGGGGCCCCCCCCCCCCCCCCGCGCACAAAAACCCCCCCGGTGGGCCCCCCCCCCCCCCCCCCCCCCCCCCCCGCCCCCCCCCCGGGGCGGGGGGCGCCCCCCCCCCCCCCCCCCCCCCCAAACCCCCCCGCCTTTCCGTTCACTTACCCGCCAGGTTTCCTCCGCTCCCCTACCAGGCGACCGGAAGTTCCCGCAGCCCGAAGATCGCCACGTCGTTCTTCATCGGCAGGTCCTCGACGCTCCCGGCCAGCCGGAGACCTGGAACCCTGCGCAGCAGAGTGGAGTAGACGATCTCCAGCTCCATCCGCGCCAGGCTCTGTCCCAGACACTGGTGGGGGCCGTACCCGAAGGCCAGATGCTGACGGGCACCGCGCTCCACGTCGATCTCGTCGGGGTCCGCGAACGCCTCGGGGTCGTGGTTGGCCGCGCCGCCGAGCGCGAAGACGCCCTCGCCGGCCCTGATGGTCCGCCCGCCGATCGTGACGTCCTCCGTGGCAACGCGGGCGGTGATGATGTCCGTGATGGTGAAGTACCGCAGCAGTTCCTCCACCACCGCGGGCGTGCCGGCGGGATCGTCGACGACCCTCGCCCGCAGATCCGGTCGTTCCAGCAGCGCCAGGGTGCCCAGCGAGATCATGTTCCCGGTGGTGTCGTGCCCGGCCGTCAGGAGCAGGAAGGCGAGGTCGACCAGGGCGTGATGGTCGTACGTGCCCTTCTTGCGCGCCTTGACGATCTGACGGCCCAGCAGATCATCCCCGGGGTCCGCCTCCTTTCCGGTCACCAGCTCGTCCAGATAGGTCTGGATGTCGAAGAACGCCTTCTGCCGGGTCAGCGGAGGCAGCGTCATGCTGAGCATGGTCGACGTACGGTCCTCGAAGAACTCGTGATCGGCGTAGGGGACGCCCAGCAGCTCGGAGATGACCAGGGACGGCACCGGGAAGGACAGCGCCCTGACCAGGTCGGCCGGGTTGGGGCCGGCCAGCATCTCGTCGACGCACTGATCGACGATGGCCTGGACCCGTGGCCGCAGGGCCTCCATCCGCCGGAGCGTGAACTCCCCGACCACGGCGGCCCTCGCCCTGGTGTGCTCGGGCGCGTCCATCCCCGCAAGGGACAGCGTGGAGTCCCGGTCGCTCTTGGCGATTTCGGCCAGCATCGGGTAGTCCGGGTTGCCGCGGTCGGAACTCAGCCGGCGGTCGTTCAGCGCCGCGCGTACGTCCTCGTACCGGGTCAGGATCCACGCTTGCCTTCCGGTGGGAAGGGTCACCTTCGACACGGGCGCGTGCGTACGGAGTTCGGCGTACTCGGCGGGCAGCCGGTAGGGGCATTTGCGGGGCAGGGGAAAGGCGGGGGCGGGTTCGCCCTCGTTCGTCTCGGACATGGTGTGCTGCTCCTGATCCTGGTGCGAGGCCGCTCAGGCGGGCTTCCGCGCGACCAGCAGGAGCGAACCGAACTCGTCGACGTCGATCATGTCGGCGGGGCTGAACTTGCTGTCCGTCTCCTCCTCGAAGATGGGGTCCAGGTCGCGTTCGCCGTCCCTGGCCATCTGGGAGAAGGTCTGGCGCACGCTCTGCTCGGTGATGTCGAGCAGTTCGACAAAGCGGAGTCCGGCGCGGGCGAGCATGGACACGTAGTCGCCGGGGTCGGCGAGCGTCATGATGAAGTCGCGGAGCAGCCGGTTCACGGCGGTCTGCTTGTCGGCCGGGATCGGCCCCCGCTCGAAGAAGTCGGTCAGCACCAGACGGCCGCCGGGGCGCAGAACCCGGTGGATCTCGCGGAAGACCTGCTCGCGGTCGGGCATGTGGAAGACCGACTCGATGGCGATGGCCGCGTCGAACGACTCGTCGTCGAAGGGCAGCCGCATGGCGTCCGCGTGGTGGAACTCCACCATGTCGCTGAGCCCCTGCGCGGCGGCGAGCTTGCTGGCACGGGCGATCTGCCCCTCGCTGATCGACACCCCGCTGACATGGGCGCCGACACGCTGCGCGATCCGCATGGCGGGCTGCCCGAGTCCACAGCCGACGTCGAGCAGCCGCTGACCGCCGGTGATCCGCAGCCGGTCGGTCATCATGTCGGTGAGCCGGTCGGCCGCCTCCACGAGCGGCGTGGTGTCGTCGTCCAGATCCCAGTAGCCGAGGTGGAGGCTTCCCCCGGCCTCCTCGGTGTCCAACTGGGTGAGACGGTCGTAGAGCTGCCCGACCTCTTCGGCGACGATCGGCTGTGTGGAATCGATGCTGGACATGTGCAGGCCCATGCCTTTCTTCGGTCTACGTGAATTGCACGCGTTTATCGCGGCGGCACCCGGAAAGGCGGCAGGTGGTATCCATCGGGGCCGGTGTCCGTCGGGCGTGGTGCCCACCGGGGCCTCCCGCCCTGCCGCACTCGGACCGTATTCGTCGGCGCGATTCATCGACCACCCCTACCGGACCCCGACTCGCCCCTCTTTCCGGGGTGTTGGCCGTGTCCATGGGAGAGGTCCGCGCCGTCGGCCACCGCGGGCCTGCACCCCTCCCCTATCAAGCCCCTGTGAACCCCTTTTCCGTCCATCCGAATCCCACACCGAGCCGAAACGTCCGGAACGACTGAGGGGTTGGCCGGCCACCGGATGCGGATATAGCGTTCAAGGGATCGACGTCCCGGTTCACCAGTGCACGGAAGATACCGGAACTGTTCCCGCGCGACCCATGGCACCGGAAATTCCGTGTTTCACTGCGCGGAGGAAACGCCGGGATAGCAGACCGACGGAGAAAAAGGGGAAAGCGTAAATGACCGGTACACATCCCGCCCTGAACGGCGCCCGTCGCCTGTTCACCTCGGAGTCCGTGACCGAGGGTCACCCCGACAAGATCGCCGACCAGATCAGCGATGCCATTCTCGATGCATTGCTGCGCGAGGACCCCACGTCCCGTGTCGCGGTGGAGACGCTCATCACGACCGGCCTGGTGCACGTGGCCGGCGAGGTCACGACCAAGGCCTACGCGCCGATCGCCCAGCTGGTGCGCGACACGATCCTGGCCATCGGCTACGACTCGTCGAAGAAGGGCTTCGACGGCGCGTCCTGTGGTGTGTCGGTGTCGATCGGTTCGCAGTCCCCGGACATCGCGCAGGGTGTCGACACGGCGTACGAGAACCGGGTCGAGGGTGACGAGGACGAGCTGGACCGCCAGGGCGCCGGTGACCAGGGCCTGATGTTCGGCTACGCGACGGACGAGACGCCGACGCTGATGCCGCTGCCGATCTTCCTGGCGCACCGCCTGTCCAAGCGCCTCTCCGAGGTCCGCAAGAACGGCACCATCCCCTACCTGCGTCCCGACGGCAAGACCCAGGTCACCATCGAGTACGACGGCGACAAGGCGGTCCGCCTCGACACCGTCGTCGTCTCCTCCCAGCACGCCGGCGACATCGACCTGGAGTCCCTGCTCGCTCCGGACATCCGCGAGTTCGTGGTCGAGCCGGAGTTGAAGGCGCTCCTGGACGACGGCATCAAGCTGGACACCGAGGGCTACCGCCTCCTGGTCAACCCGACCGGCCGCTTCGAGATCGGCGGCCCGATGGGCGACGCGGGCCTGACCGGCCGCAAGATCATCATCGACACCTACGGCGGCATGGCCCGCCACGGCGGCGGCGCCTTCTCCGGCAAGGACCCGTCCAAGGTCGACCGCTCCGCCGCGTACGCGATGCGCTGGGTCGCCAAGAACGTGGTCGCGGCGGGCCTGGCCTCCCGCTGCGAGGTCCAGGTCGCCTACGCCATCGGCAAGGCCGAGCCCGTCGGCCTGTTCGTCGAGACCTTCGGCACGCAGAAGGTGCCGGTGGACCGCATCCAGGAAGCGGTCACGGAAGTGTTCGACCTGCGCCCGGCCGCCATCATCCGCGACCTCGACCTGCTCCGCCCGATCTACGGCCAGACCGCCGCGTACGGCCACTTCGGGCGTGAGCTCCCGGACTTCACCTGGGAGCGCACGGACCGCGTGGACGCCCTCCGCGACGCGGCGGGGCGCTGACATGCGGATCGCCGTCGCCGGCTCCATCGCCACCGACCATCTGACGAGCTTCCCCGGCCGCTTCACCGACCACCTGCTCGCCGACCGACTGGACACGGTCTCGCTCTCCTTCCTCGTCGACGAGCTGGAGGTGCGGCGGGGCGGGGTCGCCGCGAACATCTCCTTCGGACTCGCCGTGCTCGGCCTCACCCCCGTGCTGGTGGGTGCCGCCGGAACGGACTTCGCGGACTACGACACCTGGCTGCGCGAGCACGGCGTCGACACGAAGTCGGTGCAGGTGAGCCGGACCCGCCATACGGCGCGGTTCATGTGCACGACGGACACGGACCAGAACCAGATCGCCGTCTTCTACGCGGGAGCGATGGCCGAAGCAGGCGACATCTCCCTCTCACGGGTCGCGGCACGCACCGGCGGGCTCGATCTGGTCGTGGTGGCCCCCGACGACCCGGCGGCCATGGTCCGCCACACCGCCGAGGCCCGCGAGCTGGGGGTCCCCCGGGCCGCGGACCCCTCGCAGCAGCTCGCCCGCGTCGACGGCGACGAGGCCCGCCGGCTTGTCGACGGTGCCCTACTGCTGTTCACCAACGAGTACGAGGCCGCGCTGCTCCAGGAACGCACCGGCTGGACCGAGCGGCAGATCCTGGACCGGGTCGGCACCTGGATCACCACGCGCGGCTCGGCCGGACTGACCGTCAGGGCCGCCGACGCCCCCGAGGTCGCGGTCCCCGCCGTGCCCGCCGCCCACGTGGCCGACCCCACCGGCGGCGGTGACGCGGTGCGGGCCGGATACCTGGCCGGTCTGGGCCACGGTCTGTCCCCGAGGCGCTCGGCGCAGCTGGGCTGCGCCTTGGCGACGACGGTCCTGGAAACGGTCGGCACTCAGGAGTACAAGCTGGTCCCGGCCGAGTTCACCTCGCGCATCGCCGACACCTACGGACCGGCGGCGGCCGAGGAGATCGGGGCACGGGTCGTCGGCGGCCTCTGACGCGGGCCCGGCCGTCCGCCCCCGGGACGTCTCTGTCATGGCCGTTCCGCTCCCGGGTTCTCCCCCTCCGGGGCCGGGGCCCACCAGTACTCGTGGTCCACCGTCCACCCCTGCTGCAGCAGTCGGGTGACGACCCGCCAAGGGTCCTCGGTGCCCGCGTCCGGTCCTGGACCGACCGGGTGCACGACGTTCCCGATGAGCGGCCGCCCGAGGGCGTGGGCGTGGGCGACGGCGGCCCGGCTCAGTACGGACGTCACGAAGCCGGTGTCGGGAACGCCCTCGACAAGGATGTCCACGAGTTCGGCGATGGGCTCACCGGTCACCTCGTCCTCGCTGTCGACTCGCAGCGTGGCGTGGCCGATCGTCCGTCCGTCGCGGCGGGCCATGAGGGAGACGCGGTCCGGCAGTCCGCACAGGGCGGCGGCCTCGGCGAGCGCCACGACCTCGGACACCGGGCGGCGCATGTCCTCGCCCGCGGCGACGAACGCCCGGGCCAGCCAGGCGCGCACCAGTGCGTCGTCCTCGGGGCCCGACGACGGCGTCACCTCGGGTCCGCCGGTCAGGTCGGGCAGGCGGGCCGGGTTCGCGCACCGGACGTAGGTCAGATGGCGCCGCCACGGCGGCGGCAACTCGGTCTCCGGCGGGGTGCGCATCAGGGTGCTCTCCGCCCGGGGGTGTACCGCGTGGAGGGTCCGGCGGGCGGCGGCGAGCAGGGCCGGGTCCTTCAGGACGCGGCTTCCGGGGTCCTGGATCAGGACGTGCCGTTCTCCGGTGACGGCGTCGGTGTAGGGGCCGGCGGTGACGCCGGACAGCGGGCCGGTGAGGTCCGGCGGGTTCGCGGGGCTGGTCACGCCGCCTCCGGACGGACCGCGACCGCGAGGTTGCCGCGCAGCCGGGCGGCGGCCTCGGCGACCCGCTCGGGCGTCACGGCGAGCAGCGCGGCGCGGGCCTGATCGAACGACCAGTCCTCGAAGGAGTGCGACAGTGCCTCCTCGCCGCGCGGTCTGCGGTAGAGCAGCGACGACGGGCTGGAGCCCAGGAGGCCGGCCGGCACACCGGGGGCCTCCTGGCCGGGGCCGGTGGCGTCGAGGGCATCCGGCGGCCCGGCGAGGCAGACCCGGCTGAGCTCGCTGTAGGGCGCCGGGACGGGCAGGGTCAGGTCCGGCTCCGGCAGCGCCGGCGGGTCCGGCACGGCTGTGCCGTGTGCCGAGGTGGGCGCACCGAGACGTTCCACCAGTCCGTCGACGGGGCGCGGGCACACCACGACCAGGGCACGGGGCAGGCTCGGGAAGTGCTCGCGGTGGGCCTGTTCGATCTCCGCGGGGGTGAGCGCCCGCAGTTCCCCGATGCGCCCGCCGACCGGGCGGCTGAGCGGATGGCCGGGGAACAGCCTCGCGAAGACGACGTCCTGCACGAGGTCGCTCGGGTCGGCGGCAACCTGGGCGCATAAGAGCTCCGCACATAAGTGGAGTCCGATCGGCTCGCGGCGTCTGGTGCGTGCGATCGCAAGGCGCCGGAAGCTCCTTGTAGCGGGGCTACCAGGGGCTTTCGGCAACGCGGCGAGCGTGCGTGCCAGGCGTCGCGAGCCGGGCTCCACTTTTGTTCGGAGCTCTAAGAGCATCGTCTCCAGCCCGGTCTCCGCGTTTACGTATCCGGCCAGGCGCTCGACGTGTTCGGCGATGGACGGGTGGCCTCCGGCCGGGAGCGAGAAGAGCAGGTGCTCCAGGAAGCGGGCGATGCCGCGTCGGCCCGGGGGATCGAGGCGGGCACCGTAGCCGGCGGACAGACAGATGCCGGTGGTCTCCGGTCTGGGGTCGTACGCCTCGATGACCCGAGCGCGGCTTCGTACCGGCGCGATCGCGAGCGCATTTCCGGCGGGAGCCATGCGATTTCCTTCCTTCTCGAAAAGTGGTGAAATCGAGCGGTGCCGCCACAGGAAACCCCGTGACGGCACCGCTCGCACCAAGTTTTCGGGTCAGGCCTTCCTGGAGCCGACCTGACCGACGGGCACAGCACGATCGACTCGCCCGCCGGCGGCAGCACCTCCGTCTCCACGTCGTCGACGTCGGGTGAGCGCAGGACGTGGAACTGGCCGTGGTTCGTGGGCGGCCGGTGGTCGTTGACGTACCAGGTCCGGGTCACCAGCCTGTCGGCGCGGTCGGTGTGCGGATCCATCCAGGCACCCCGGGAGTACCGGACGGCCCCGATCTCCAGCACGGCACGGGAGAGATCCTTGGCGATCAGTTCGCCGACCGCCGCCCGGACTCGGCCGACATCAGCGTCGTCACGAGGTCCCCCCACAGCGGGGTGAGGTGCATGCCGCGGACGGTGCCCCGGACGAGGGGCTAGGTGTTGAGGGAGCCGCCCCTCAGGACGTCGGGATCGACGGCGTGGGAAGAGCTGTTCATGACCGGGGTCGGGTTCCTTTCGGTCGGTGCGGTGTCGAGGTCACTGGGGGTCCCGTCTCGTGGGTCGCCGCGCGGCCGGCCGGCCCGCCTACGCGGCGCCGCCGACGTCCGCCGTGGGGTCGGCGGCCGCTGCCTGGAACTCGGGCAGCGCCGAAAGGCTCGCCGCGAGTTCGCATGCGGTGCGGTGCACTTCGGGGGCGACGGCCCGGCGGCTGTCCCGGGTGGCGGCGCACGCCACGGAGACGGCCGCGACCACACCCGTTCCGGGCAGCCCGACGGGGCAGGCCAGCACCAAGCGGGACTGGGTGACGTCCTCCACGCGGACCACGGGGCCGGCCGTCTGCGACAGCGCCCTGCGGGCGCCGAGGCCGACGACCTTCTCCCAGGAGTCGTCGGCCGCCCCGACCACGCCCACCCGCACGAGGTGGATCACCTCCCGGCCGTGGGCGACCGACAGGTACGCGGCGGCGCCGGTCGCCTTGCGCAGACGCTGCAGATGGGGAAGGGCGAGCACGCGGATCTTCTGGTCGCGGGGCAGTCGGGTGCCCAGGACGAACATCTGCCGGCCCAGCAGCAGACCCCGCTGCCCGCGCTCCAGGAAACCGGAGTCGAGCAGTTCGGCGACGAGGCGATGTGCGGTGGGTTTGGGCAGGCCGACGCGTCGGGCCAGTTCGGAGAGCGACAACTCCGTTTCGCCCGCCCGGAAGGCGTTGAGGATCGCCAGCCCCCGGGTCAGCATGGAGTCGCGCTTGCGGGCCCGGTGCGGGACCGCTCCGCGCGGTTCCGCCAGCGCCGTGGTGCCGTGCGCCACCATGATGGGCCGCGAGATCCCTCCGGTCCGCGCCTGTGTCGTCTCTTCCTGACCGCCGGTGCAGGTCATCGGAGGCCGGCCGTCCCCAGGCCGGTCACCGCGTACACCGGTACGGGTTCCGGGGACTCGACGGTGACGGTCCGGGCGGAGCACCGCCCACCGACGGCCGGTGGCCATGCGAGAAGGGGAGAGCGCGCGCTGAGGGCGCCGGGAACACAGGCGGCAGAAAGGGGCATGGGGGGCTCCGTGATGTGTTCGTGGGGATCTGGAGACACCGTCGGTGTGACGGAGGCGGACGTCGGATGCCCGGGCCGCGAAGGACGTTCCCGGTCCCGATCCACCGTTTCGTCTCTGCGGAAGAGTCTGCCGACCTGATGGCACGCCAGGAAGTGACCCGGTCGGGGCGGAACCGGCCAGGACGTTTCCGTCCACAGGCCCCTGGTGCGGGGAGCGGGAAACGGCAGCGGCCCACCCCGCCGACCGGAGCCGGGGATGAGCCGCTGCGTGCGCGGGCGTCTCGTGTCAGTTGCTCAGCGCGCCCGCGGTGGGCACCGTCGCCTCGTGCCGCGGGACGTGGACCCCGTGGCTGAGCTGGAAGAGGAACTGGGAGACGACGTTGGTGGCGTAGCACCCGGACGGCAGCATGAAGGAGACCTCGCACTTCCACAGACCGCCGAACATGTCGTCCGGTTCGATCTCCCTCACGCTGACCACCGTCTGGAGCACCGTGGGCCGGCGCGAGACGAGGCGGCGCATGGCGCCGTCCGTCCAGCGCCACTTCTCGTACTGAAGCTCGGGCAGGTCAGCCAGCAGGCCGAGCAGGGCCCGCGGTGTCCTCGGGAAGGCGTAGCCGAGCCCCTCCCGGTCGGTCGTCTCGACGTCGGGCGCGTACTGCTCCAGGAGCCGGGCCACCTGGTGGTTCCACAGGTACGAGGAGTGGGCGGTCCGGTAGAAGGCGGCCACCCGCTGGTCCAGCCCGTCGAAGAACCGCCGGGCGTCCCCGGTGTGGCGCAGGGCGAGTTCCCCTTCGTGGGAGAGGGAGGTGCGCAGCAGCGCGAGGGCCAGCTCGTGGTCGCGGTTCAGCAGGGCCTCACCGATCAGATGGGTCACCTTCGGACCGCCGGCGACGCCGAAGCGCTGGGTGTCGTAGTAGTTGGCGAACAGGACACCGGCCTCGCCCCGCGGCAGGTCCCTCAGCTGCCCGGCCTGTTCCGCGTCGAGCCCTCGCAGCGTCAGGAGGAAGGCGTTGCCCAGCAGTTCGCCGATGCCGAGGCGCCGGGCGCCGCATCCCGCGGGGCTGAGGGAGAGCCAACGGATGGTGCCGGTGGACCACCGGCCGTTGAACTCCTCCAGTTGTGCGGACGACACCTCGGCCTCGACCGAGACGGTCTGTTCGGTGACGCCGTCCTCGTCCTTCAGCCCGGCCGCGGAGAGGGCGTCGGACGGGAGTTCGAGGTGCCGGGCCAGCATGTCCAACGCCTCGAAGGTGGTGTAGCCCTTCTTGCGCAGCCGCAGGTACTGGTACCGCCGATCGTCCGAGTTCCGGTCGGGAAGAGCCATGACCTCGTTGACGATGAAGTCCTCGGGGACCGCTTTCACCACGGGGTTTCCCATTGCACTTCCCAAGTGTCTGGTCGGGCCGACCCGTCCGGGGAACGGAGTCGGCTCCGGCGGCCGGGTGGTAGGGGAACCGGCGAGATCGGAAGAGCCGGAGAATCTGGGCGCGCGAGGTTGCCGCGCTCGGCAAGAGGGCCAGGAGTAAAGGGGCGTTCACGCCGCCCCCGCGCGGCCTTCCGATCTCGCCGGTGGTTCAGAGGTTACTGTCCTTTCCCGGCCTCTTCCATGGCCGGTTCCGTGACGTGAAACGGATTCCCCGCGCGGCGGCGACGGAAGGGGCGCCGGGGACGTCGTCCGCGCGGTTGAAGATCACCTGGGCCGAGAGCCGCACGGCGCCCGGGTACCGCGGACCGCCGCTCTCCACGGCGTGCTTGTAGTCGCCGGTCAGACCGCCGTCGGTGAGGGGTGGTGCGTGGAGACCAGCACCCGGCCGCCGGGGGGGCGGGCTCGACCAGAGTGAGGCCGGCGTCCACGGCCGCCACCCGGGCACCGTCCTTGACCGGACGCCGGGTCAGTTGTCCTCCGGCGCAGCCGCCTCCAGAGCCCTCAGACCGCCGGGCGGGCCAAGCAGATCGAGCATCGCGGGGAGCTCCAGCAGGGTGTTGAACGGGTTGGACGCGCTCCCACGGTCGTACTGCGCGGCGAAGCGCTCATCACTCAGGTCGGACACAGCCGATCTCCCTGGGAGCCCGGCCCCACCACCGCGCCGGGTACTGGACACCCCCCGCGGTCCAGGCGTGATCCTAACGACAGGCCCTGGCCCGTCAGGCCGACCAGCTGGCGTCGAGGAGATCGGGCAGCGCCGCCACACAGCACGCCGACGAGGTGCAGTTTCCGGACGCCTTCGGGGGCTGTCCACCGGCCTCCGCGCCGGGCGTCGGCGGTCGGCAGCGCCTCTGGTCCCTGGCCCGGTCAAGCCGGCCCAGTACCCGGCGCGCCTGCGGACTGAGCTCCCCGCGGTCGTCCTTCAGGGGCTGCGGCATCTCGCCCCGGCTCCGGGCGAGACGGTCGAGTCTGGTGGCCTCGCCCCGTACGCGCGCCACACACTGGGCCAGCGACCAGTGGGGGTGCCGGTTCAACAGGCATGCGAGATCCGACAGCGCGACGGGGAGGCCTGCGCACTCACGGACCAGCGTGCGCGCGTGCTCCGGTTCGGCCGCCAAGCGTTTGTGCCCGACGAGCTCTCCCAGGAATCCGACCGCGGTCTCGGCACCGAGAGGGGCGAGTCTTATGCGGTACACGTATGGAATCGCTCCCACGGGATGCCTGCCGGTGACGATGACGCCGCATTCCGGGTTGCCGGGCAGCAACGGGTCCAACTGGCCGTGGCTGGTGGCGTTGTCGAGGACGACGAGGGCGCGGCGCCCGTTCATCAGGCGGCGGTAGAGGGCCACGCGTTCCGCACGGCCCGAGGGCAGCAGGGCGTCGGGCACGCCCAGTGCCCTGAGGAATCTCGCCAGCACCGGGTTGGGGTCGAGCGGCTTTCCGTTCTCGGCGCGCAGGTCGGCGAAGAGCTGGCCGTCCGGGAATTCGGCGGCCAGCTCTCGGGCGGCCGAGACCATGAACCCGGTCTTGCCCACCCCTTCCGCTCCGTAGACCGACACGATCCTCGGCCCGTCCGACACCCGCTCGCTCCGGGGGCGGACGCCCAGGCTCGCTCTCAGGTCGTCGAACTCCTCGGGCCGGGCGGCCAGATGGGGTGACTGCCGAGGGAGTCGCAGGGTGGGTCTGCGCAGGATGCCGTGCGACGCCGGCGTCGTCTCGCGTTCGCCCCGGTGTGTCTCCCGGTCGTCGTACACCACGGGCGATCGATGACTCATGTCATGCAGAATCGCTTCGTACAGGTTGCGGAGCTCCGGATCGGGCTCAACGCCGAGGATCTCCCGGTACTCCCGCCGCGCTTCGCGGTAGGCCGCGAGGGCGTCCGCCCGCCTTCCCAGGCGCTGTAAGGCATTCATGTACATGGCACGGAGGCGTGCGTGCAGGGGATGCTCGGCGACCAGCCTGGCGATCTCGTGGACCGCGTCGGCCTCCTGGCCCAGATCCAGCTGCGCCCTGAGGCATTCCTCCAGGACATGGAGCCGGCGTTCGGACAGCTGCCGCGCGATGGACTGCACCACCTCGCTGCTGACGTCCACCAGCGGCTCGGCCGTGAACAGTTCGAGGGCGCGGCGGGCGGCCGCCACACCTTCGGACACGAGCTCCGGGCCGGGGAGAGGGCGCTGCCTGATCACCTGAAGGGCGGCCGACGCCTCCCTTTCGAAAATGAGCAGATCGATTTCATCCTCATTCGCCACCAGCCGATACCCGGGCGCGACGGTGACAATTCTTCCGCAGAGTCCAGCCCCGTCCAGTAAGCGACGGAGCCTCGATATGCAGATCTGAATCTGCGTCCTGGCGGTCGAGGGTTCGGAATAACCCCACACCGCCGCAATCAGCCGCCCGACCGAAACCACCTTGTTCGCGTTGAGCACCAGCTGCGCCATGATGGTGCGTTCCCGAGCGGCGGAGAGGGTCACTCCTCCCTTCGGACCTGTCACCTGAAGTGGCCCGAGAACACGAAAGACAGGTTCCATGCCTCGCCCCCTTCAGACGGCAGACCCAAGGGACATAGAGCGTACACGACCCGTACTCGCAGGTGAGACGGGGCGCCACTCAAGTCATTAAGAACTTCCAGAATTTTGGAGTCCTGCAACTGCTCTCATTGTCCTCCCCTTTTTATGACGGCTCGTCAGTTCAACCGGCGGACCATCGCGGCTTGCCGGGTTGACGGCGGCGGGACATGGGCCGGCCGCCGTCAGGGGGCGCCGGGTCCTCCTGCACCGGTACGGAAGGCGGACCGCCCCACGACCGCCGCCCTCGACGGGGGTGGGTCACGGTGCCCGGCAGTCCACGGGCACCGAGCACCGCGACCCGAACTCGGAGTGCTCCGAACGACCGGCACTAGAGCCAACCGTTCTGAGCCGCCCTCACTCCGGCCTCGAACCGGCTGCGGGCCCCGAGGCGTTCCATGATGGAGGCCATCATCCGACGTGCCGTGCGCGGCGAGATGAACATCTTCCCGGCCGCGGACTCGTCCGTGTGGCCCTGCGCGATGAGCATGAGCAGCTTCTTCTCCTGCGGCGACAACCCGTCGCGCTCCGGATGGCGGTCGGCGCCCAGCGGGGTCGCCACCTCCCAGACCTGCTCGAAGAGAGCCACCAAGGAGACCACCAGACCCGGTTCGGTGAGAAACAACGCGCCACGCCGGGTGTCGCGCGGGTCGATCGGCACAAGCGCCATCCGCTGGTCGACCACCACCATCCTGGGCGGCAGCACCGGCGCCGTACGGAACTCACCGCCGCCGTCGGCAAGCCAACGAGCGTAGGACAAGGTGCCGTCGTGCTCACGGATGGAATCCAGCCCGATGGTCCTGATGGTGATCCCTCGGCTCAGCGCACGCGTGTCATTGACCCTCGCGGCCTCCAGTGCGGCGCTCGACTGCGCCCCACCGGGCATGAACGTCATGACGGAACGCCGGACGTCCCGCGACAGCCTTTCCAGTCTCTGCTGCACCACGTCCACTCCGACGAGCCGCTGCACACCGCCCCCGGTGGTGGTGGCTGCGCCGATGCTCAGGTCACGCTCCGCCAGCATCCGCAGCACCAGGGACTGGCTGGCCGCGATCTGCTGCTGACGCTCCATCAACTGCTCGTGTTCGCGGGCCAGCAGATCCTGCAGACCCACCACGGGGTCCACCGCGACCAGTCGCCCCGGCTCCTCGTGCGACTCTCGCATGATCCGCATGTCGAGCAGGGTGACAAGGACCGTTCGGACCTCGTCGACGCCCAGATCGAGCTTCTGGGCGATTTCCTCGTCGGACAGGTGGGGACCGTCGAGGGCGGTCCGGTAGACAGCTTCCTGAACGGACGTGAGTCCCAGGATCCCGAACACCGTGATCTACCTTTCGCCGAGAGACCGGACGGACGGAGCGCCCCCTGCTCTCCGGTGTGGCCCCCCGATGCCGAACCGTCTGCCGCGCTGCCGGGTCGGTGTGTCCGGCCCCTCGCCGGATACCGGCCCGTGGCACCGCTTTTCGTCCGCAGACACCAACCTCCACCGCCACATCTACCGAAGACCTCCCACCGAACCGGTGACACACGACGCGTCATGTCCGACCCCCCCAAGTCGACGTGATCATCGAACACCCACCACCAAAAGGGGCGCCGCTTTCCTTCCGCTATCGCCGCCCTATCACCGGGCCCGCGCCTTAGGCCGGGACCCGTGAACGAGGCCTCTCCGAGTGGAGATCCCGACCGGTGACTCGGCCGAAATCCACCATGGTGCGCCGTCCTTCACAGCACGGTTCGAAAATTCCACGGCAGTTCACGGAACTGACATCACGAATAGAACGAGCCGCTGCGCACCGCCGGGTTCCGAACGACGCTCGACTTCCCGTACGAGGCCCTCAGACAGTCGTGTTCCCTCTTCCCGCCCTGGACGCCGGAGCCTGATGCCGGAACGCGTCAGCGCGGTCCTGCTTCCTCGTTCCACGGCGGGACGCCAGGACCATGTCCCGGACGATCTCCTCGGGCCTGCCGACAGCCACCGGCAGAGCGGCCACGGCCGGGTAGTCGGGCTCATCGCCGGTCTGAGCCGCACGGGCCGCGGCCCACAGGTCGGCGATCCGCCTCCGGGCGTCGGCGCAGTGGACATCGGCGAGGCCCTGCGCACCGTCGTTACCGGCCTCGGCCAGACTTGCCGCACGGGCGAGCACCACGGCCATGGTAAAAATCTCGTTGATGATCCGATTGGCCGAAATGACGGTTCCCTCCCGGGCCGACAGAGCCTCGGTCCGCTGATGGTGTTCCCGCAGCCCCCGTAGGAATTTGGCCATGTCTCTCGCCTGCCGGGCGGCATACCGCGCGTGACCGGCGTTGCGGCCGCTGAGCTTCCCGCCCCGCGGCAGTCCGGGACCGGGCGGGCCGAGGAGATCCCCGGCACCCAGGGGCCGGGCGGTCTGGGCGCGGAGCATCGCCCGCCCCGCCTCGAGGTCGAGTCGGAAGTCCACACCGCCGGCGATCCGCAAAGCCGTGGCGTCGCGGACGGCCCGCTCCAGGGGTACGGGAGAGGCCCCACGGCGTGCCTTGCTGCGGCTGGTCTCGATGCCCTCGGCCGCGAGCAGCGACACCGTGCGGTCCAGGACCCGCCCGGCGGCGACGGAACTCATGTTGTTCACGGCCAGTTGTTCGAGCAGGGCCTGGACCGGGTCGTCCGGGGCCGGCCGCGTGGTGGCCCAGGCGATGAGGCTCTCCACGGCGAAGGTGTCGGCGGCCGAGGATGCCAGCAGCCGCTGGACCTCGTCGTACTCGCCGAGCGGTCGTCCGTCGGCCTTCCTGCGGGTGGCGTGGTCCCGTGCCCACGCCGTGCCGAGCCGGGCCAGGGCCAGTGACGGGGCGGCGATCAGATGGTGGAGGCCGAACGCCGCGAGCGGTGACGCCCCGAGAACCGTCAACCCCGTTCCACTGTCCTGGGCCAGCGTGCGGGTACGCGGCACGCGCACCCGGTCGAAAGTGAGCCCTCCGTTGGGGAATCCCCTGACACCCATGAACTCGTGGCGCGCGTGGACGCGCAGCCCCGGCGTGGCGGCGTCCACGAAGAACAGCCGCCTCCCCGTTGCTCCGTTCTCCGTCACGACCGCGGACACGATCACGACGTCGGCGATGGGGGCGTTGCCCACGAAGACCTGGTCACCGTTGATCTCGTACCCGCGACCGTCCCTGGTGGGCACCGCGACCATACGGCGCGAGAACCTCGCCGCGCCTTCGAGCGCGATGTCCGTCGCACAGGAGACCGCGCCGCGTACGACATGTCCGAGGACGAGGTCACGCAGCGGCCCCGGCGGCAGATGAGGCAGATGGGCGCTGAGGCCGAAGGCGTTGTCGGTGGCGAGGACCAGCGCTACGGCGAGCGAGCGGGCAGCCACCGCGGTGATCACCCGCGAGACGTCCGCCGGGGAGAGGCCCCACCCCCCGATCTCCCGGTCGGCTCCCAGCTTGAGCAGCCCGCGCCTTCGCAACTCCTGGATGAACCCCGCCGGCAGGGCCCCTGTCGCGTCCACCGCCTCGGGGTCGATCCGCTCCGCCACGAAACGGGTGACCTCCGCCACCGCCCGGTCACCGGCCGCCCGGTCCTCCGCGTCCCGGGCCGGGAAAGGGGCGAGCAGATCCCAGCGGAGCCTGCCCGCGTGCAGCTCACCGAGAAAGCCCGAAGCAGCCGGCGCGCTGAACGGGTCCCGCACGGAATTCATCACTGTCTCCTCCACAGAGCAGGGTGGGCGCGGGGAAACGATGCGCCCGGCGGTGCGGAGTGATCAACGGGCCCAGGGCGCGGTGGACGGATCAGGCCACCCCCCGTCGAGCACCATCAGACCCGTGTGAGCAGCGAGAACGCTTCTCTGCCGACCCCGCGGGACCCCGGCCCCCCGGTCCTGGACCAAAGCGGCCAGGACGTTTTTGACCACCCCCTTTCCCTTCTTCGGGGCCTTCCGGGTCGGCAGAATCGAGGGCGAAGCCACGGACGGAACTCTGAAATGTAAAGTTCTGGGACAGCGCTTCGGAACACCGCGAGGATTACTCGTCATCGATGCGTCGCGGTCATCCCTTCGATTTCGTTTGGAGGAACAGCCATGTCTCTTCGCCTTCGTCTCGCCGCCGTCGCCTTCAGCGCCGCCACCGCCGTACTCGCCGTGGGCACCCTTGCCACATCGGTCGAGAGCACCAGCGTGCAGCTGCAGTCGCCCGCCCAGGCCGGCGATGACGACGGGCTGATCTGGGACTGAGCGCGCGAACACGCGAACACATCCGCCGTCCCCCGGCGGGCGCGTGACGCCGGCTACGGCACCCCGCCGCGCTGTCGGAGCGTCCGCATGCATCCAAGTATGCGGACGCTCCTCCGCCTTGCGATGCACCGCGTCCGACGCCGCGCGCTGACCCACCGGGGGTTACGGGACGTTCGTGGCCCTGCGGATCAGGCCCGCCGGACTCGAGGGCCGCACTCGGAGAGGCCGGCACCACCACGTCACCCTCGTCTCCGCAGCCCACGCCTGCTGCGCCCTCCAGATCACCCGGCCCGCGCCTCCGCGAGCCGAAAGGACACCGCCACACCCCTCCTGACCGTGTACGCGAGTCAGGAGGGTTCGGCTTCGCACGCGGGCGGCGCCTCCGTCGGCGACTTCGCGGGGTCATAGGATCTGAGTGCCGGGACATCCGCCCTTACTACATGCGTTCGAGTACGGGCAGGGCCGTCCGGGCATGATCAGGGGGTGTTCGTGGCACCTTCCGGAGGGAGCGGAGATGGCGGAAAGGCCGGCCGACAAACGCGGCGACGGCCCGGCGGCGCCCCAGTTGCGGCTGGATGAGCTGCTGGAGGGCCTGCAGGCGCAGATCACGCAGGTGCGTGCTACCCGGGACCGGGTGCACACCCTGCTGGACGCCGTGCTCTCCATCGGCTCCGACCTGGACCTCGACGTGGTGCTGCGGCGGATCACCGAGTCCGCGGTCACTCTGGTGGACGCCCGGTACGGGGCGCTGGGAGTGCTCGGTGACGAGGGACGGATCCGGCAGTTCATCACCGTGGGCATGGACGAGGACACCGTGCGGTCCATCGGCCACTATCCCGAGGGTCAGGGCATCCTCGGCCTGCTGATCAAGGAGCCGGAGCCACTGCGGCTGGCCGACCTGGGCAGCCATGCCGCGTCGGTCGGCTTCCCCGAGGGACATCCTCCGATGACCACGTTCCTGGGAGCGCCGGTTCGGATACGGGAGCAGGTGTTCGGCAACCTGTATCTGACGGACAAGCGCGGTGGGGCGGAGTTCGACGAAGAGGACGAGGCGGTACTGCGTACTCTTGCCGCCGCGGCCGGCGTGGCGATCGACAACGCCCGCTTGTACGACGAGACGCGGCGCCGGGAGCGGTGGCTGGCGGCGAGCAGTGAACTGACCCGCAGCCTCTTGTCGGGTACGGACCCCACGCAGGTGCTGCACCGGGTCGCGGCCACCGTCAGGGAGCTGTCCGAGGCCGACCTGGTGACACTGGCGGTGCCGTTCGACTGCGGCGAGGAACTGGTGATCGAGGCCGCGGACGGCGCGGGCGCGGAGCGGGTGCAGGGGCTGGTGCTGCCGTCCACCACGCTGGCCGCGAAGGTCCACCACTCCAATCAACGGATATCCAGCAGCGCGCTGTCGCAGGAGCCGCAGGCCGGTGGCGGTTCCGCGGCACAGATCGAGCTGGGGCCCGGATTCCTGCTCCCGCTGGGAGGGGCTGAGCACGTGCGCGGGGTGCTGCAGGTCGCCAACCTGCCCGGCGGTGCGGAGTTCTCCGAGGCCACCATGACGATGATCGACGGTTTCGCCGCCCAGGCCGCGCTCGCTCTGGAGATCGCCGAGCACCGGCGCGAGGCCGAGCAGTTGCTGGTGCTCAGCGACCGGGACCGGATCGCCCGCGATCTGCACGACCTGGCCATCCAGCGGCTGTTCGCCTCCGGACTGACCCTGAACTCGGTGGTCGGCCGCGTTTCCGACCGGCCCGAGGTGGCCGAGCGCGTCCAGCGGGTGGTCGACGATCTCGACGACACGATCAAGACCGTGCGGGGCACGATCTACGCGCTGCGCGAGCGGGACCGTACCGACGGGCGCGGCGGGCTGCGCTCCACGCTGCTCGCCGAGACCGACCAGGCCTCCGAGGCGCTCGGCTTCACGCCCGCCCTGCGTATGACCGGCCTGCTGGACACCGACGTACCCGCCGGCCATGCCGAGCAGGTGCTGGCGGTGCTGCGCGAGACGCTGTCGAACGCCGCCCGGCACGCACACGCGACCGCCGTCGAGGTCACCGCCGAGACGGACGGCACCCGGCTCCAACTGCGTGTCGCCGACAACGGATCAGGGATCGACCCGGCCGTCACCCGCAGCAGCGGACTGGACAATCTCCGTCGGCGCGCCACCGACCTCGGCGGCAGCTTCACCGTCACAGCGAACCAACCCACCGGCACGGTCGTGGAATGGACCGTGCCTCTCCCCGCCCGGACGGACGGCTGACACTCGGCGTGGGGACTCGCGGGTACGCGGCAGGCACCGCCGCCGTGGAGCGCGGCTGGAACGGGCAGGCGATGTCGGCCGCGTGCTCGCCGGGCCCCGTGCTCGCCGGGCCCCGTGGTGACGCGGTTCGACTCGTGCTGGTACGCGGCGATATGCCCTTCGCGTAGTACGCCTCGCGGTGCGAGCCGGCGCGGGCCGGTGCGGGCGTACCCGCGCTCGGTGAGCCGGGCGCCGAGTCCCGGGCGGGCAGGCGGACTTCGACGCACGCCGTCGTGATCCTCGCTCACCATGCCGTCGTAGGCGGCACGTGGACCGACTCGTATGAGCCGGATGGCGGTCGGCCGGTGCCGGTGGACCGGCGCTGCGTCCGGTGCCCCCGCCGTTGGTGCCGTCCGGCCCTACGACAAAGGCCGGTTGCCACCCGCCAGGTCTGGTGTCCCTGCGCCACCGTAGAGGTGCAGACTCCCCCTCGGTCCGGTCGGCCACTTCGAGAGACGTGCCGGGCCCCGTTCATGGGATGGCAACGATGAGCCCCTTCCGGGACACCGAAGGAACACCGGCCCGGTCGGCCCCCGCCCCGGCCCCCGCCCCCGCCCCCGCCGGAGCGCGCACCGCCGCCGTGTGGTCGGCGCTCAAGTGGATCATTCCCGTGGCGGCCGGTCTGACCGTCTTCCTGCTGCCGCAGCCGGACGGAGTCGAGTCCGGCGGCTGGGCGGTACTCGCGATCTTCGTCGGCACCGTGCTGGGGCTGATCCTGCAGCCGCTGCCGCTGGGTGCCGTGGCTCTGGTCGGCCTCACGGCCACCATGATCACCGGCACTCTGGAGCCGGACGTCGCGCTCGGCGGCTTCTCCGAGCCGACGATCTGGCTGATCGTGGCCGCGTTCTTCATCTCCCTGGGCTTCACCAAGACGGGGCTGGGTCGGCGCATCGCCCTGCTGTTCGTGCGTGCGCTCGGCCGCAGCAGCCTGGGACTGGCATACGGCATCACACTGACCGACCTGGTGCTGGCCCCGGCCACCCCCAGCAACACCGCCCGTTCCGGCGGTGTGATCCACCCCGTCATCCGCTCACTGAGCACCAACGCCGGCTCGCACCCGGGCGACGAGAGCCGCCGCAGGCTCGGCGCCTACCTCAGCGTCACCGCGATGCAGATCAACACGGTCACCAGCGCCATGTTCCTGACGTCCATGGCGGCCAACCCGCTGGTGCAGAAGCTCGCCGCGGACCACGGCATCCACCTCACCTGGACCTCCTGGGCGCTGGCCGCGCTCGTGCCGGGGCTGGTGGCCCTGCTGGTGCTGCCCGCGTTGATGTACCGCGTCCTCCCGCCCACCGTCCGCGCCACCCCCGAGGCACCGGCGCAGGCCCGTGCCCAGCTCGCCGAACTCGGCCGGATGTCCCGGCAGGAGTGGACCATGGCGGGCGTGTTCGTGCTGCTGCTCCTGCTGTGGTCGGTCGGCGGCCAGGTCTGGGACCTGTCGGCCACCGTCTCCGCGTTCACCGGTGTCGCCCTGCTGCTCGTCACCGGCGTACTGGCCTGGGGTGACCTGGTGGCGGAGAAGGCCGCCTGGACCACGCTGGTGTGGTTCGCCGTCCTGGTGATGATGGCGGGGCAACTCCAGGAACTCGGCGTGATCGGCTGGTTCAGCGACAGCATCACCGATGCCACCTCCGGCATCGGCTGGCAGACCGCCTTCGTGATCCTGACCCTGGTCTACCTCTTCTCCCACTACCTGTTCGCGTCCAACACCGCCCACGTCGCCGCGATGTACGCCGCCTTCCTCGCCGCCGCCACCGCGACCGGTGCACCGCCGGTCATGGCAGCCCTGGTCCTCGGCTTCATCAGCTCCCTGTACGGCGGCCTGACCCACTACGCCTCCGGGCCGGCCCCCGTTCTGTTCGGCGGCGGCTACGTCACCCTCGCCGAATGGTGGCGCACCGGGCTGATCGCCGCCGGCGCCAACATCGTCATCTGGATGGGCGTCGGCGCCCTGTGGCTGAAGGTCCTCGGCCACTGGTGATCCTCGCGGCGGGGGAGCCCGATCCGCGGGACGCAGGCCCGGTGCCGGCACCGGGCCTGCGTCCCGTCACCGGCCCCGGAGCCAGGGGTGGAAGGCCCGGCCGGCCCCGGCTTGCTGTGCCACCGCCACTGCCGGCGCCGCGCGGTGGTCACGCCGTCATCGGGCCTCGGTCGGCACCGCCTCGTCGAGTCCCTGGGGGTGCCCCGAACAGCTCAGGGCAACCGTTCGATCCTGGCGCCGGCGCCGCTCGATGAGGGGCGCGGAAGAGGGCCGTCCGGCCCTACCGGGCGCCGGGGTACACGCCGACCATGGGCTGATGCTCGAGAAGGATGCCTTTCGCGCTCTCGGTCGGCAGGAGTGCTTGCGCCTGCTGGCCGAGGTGCCGGTCGGCCGCGTGGTCTACACCCGGCAGGCCCTGCCCGCAGTCCTGCCCATCAACTTCTCTCTGGACGACGACGCCTCCGTGCTGCTGTTCACCTCGGCAGGCTCGGGTCTCGTGCAAGCCATCGACGGTGTCGTCGTCGCCTTCGAGGCGGACGAGTTCGACGCGGAGACCCGGTCCGGCTGGAGCGTGGTCGTCACCGGGCGGGCCACCGTGGTGACCGACCCCGCCGAGCACCACCGCCTGTCGCTGACCGGACCGCACTCCTGGATGCCCATGCGCGAGGGGGTCTTCGTGCGGATCGAGTCCGAACTGGTCACCGGGCGCGAACTCACCGGGGCACACACCACGCAGTGCGCCGCAGCCGACGCCGGCGCTTCTGACTCCTGCCTGGCCGGCAAGGCATCGCCCGCTTGACCGGGCGACGGCACTTGCCGGGAATGCGGGAACGACGGATCCCTGGGTGCGGCGGGTCACGCCCGCGGGCGGGAAGCGGCCGAGCCCACCAAGCCGTGATGGGCTGTGGCTGCGGGGACCTCCGGTCGGCTCGATGACGTGTTCACCCGCGCCCGGTGGCGTGAGCGTCTCCGTCCAGGACAGACGGCGTGACCACGCTGGAGGGGGCGGGAAGCGCCGCGGCGGAATGCCCGGGGCCGTCCAACTGACGTGTCGGATCGCTGGAGCGGTCGGCGTCGTACGAGCCCCGTCCAGGGGCCGGGTGGTTCTGGGACCCGGACCGGACGGCCTGTCCATCCAGGCCGAATGCCCGCCGTCGACAGCCCCGCATAAGGCTAGCCTCGCCTTATCTACCAACTGGGTGGCCGGCGGCTCCCGTCCGGCATGGTGCAGCGGAGACGCAGATGAGCGTGGGTGGTGGGGATGCCGTGCAGGCGGGACGGCGCGCGGCAGTGTCGGGGGGCGCGCTGTGTGCGCTGGCCGACCTTGTGCCCGGTGCGCGGGCCAGGGTGGTCGAGGTCGTCGCAGACGGTGCGCCGGACACGGCCCGCCGGCTGAGCGCCCTCGGATTCACGCCGGGGACGGTGGTGGAGGTCGTACGCCGTGCCCCGCTGCGGGACCCGGTCGTCTACCAGGTCAAGGATTACGAGGTGTGCCTGCGCCGGACCCAGGCCGCCTGCGTGTACACGACCGAGGTGGATCAGTGACCGCCGGCTGCCACGAGCCCGGTGGCACGCACGCGGCGGTGACCGCGGAGGCGCGTATCGCGCTGGTCGGCAGCCCCAACGCGGGCAAGACCAGCGTCTTCAACGCGCTGACCGGCCTGCGCGCCAGGACCGGCAACTACCCCGGCGTGACCGTGTCCCGTTACGTGGGGGCCTGCCGCGTCGGCGGGCGCGGTCATGTGATCGAGGATCTGCCCGGCACGTACAGTCTGGAGCCGATCAGCCCGGACGAGCAGATCACCGTCGACGTCCTGGACGGCCGGCTGGGCGGCACGCAGCGGCCGGACGCGCTCCTCGTCGTCGTGGACGCCACCACCCTGCGCAGGTCGCTGACGCTGGTCGCGCAGGTCCTCTCCCGCGCCCTGCCGACCTGCGTCGTGGTCACGTTCACCGACGAACTGGCCGCGCGACAGGGCCATCTGGACCTCGACGCGCTCTCCCAGGCGCTGGGCGCCCCGGTAGTCCCCGTCATCGGCCACCGCGGCCTCGGCGTCCGGGAGCTGCGCGAGCAGATCGCCGCCTGGCGGTCCTGGCCGGTCCCCGTCCTCGCACCGCCCACCGACCCGGCCGAGCTGGACGCCTGGGCGGAGTCGGTGCTCGCCTTCGCCGACTTCCGCCCCGCCGAGCGGCACAGGGCCACCCAGCGGCTCGACGCCGTACTGCTGCACCCCGTGTGGGGCACGGTCGTCTTCTTCGCGGTCATGATGGCGTTCTTCCAGACCGTGTTCACCCTCGCGGCACCGCTCCAGGGGTATGTGGAGTCGTTGTTCGGATGGCTGTCCGGCCTCGTCTCCGGCCACGTCACCAACCGGTGGCTGTCCGGACTGCTCGGTGACGCCGTCATCGGCGGCGTCGGCGGCGTCCTCGTCTTCGTCCCGCAGATCATGCTGCTGTTCCTGCTCCTCGCCCTGCTCGAAGGCGTCGGCTACCTGTCACGGGCGGCGTTCCTGATGGACCGGGTCATGGCGCGTGCCGGGCTGGAAGGGCGGGCGTTCGTGGCGCTGCTCTCGTCGTTCGCCTGTGCGATCCCCGGCATCATGGCCACCCGCACCCTGCCCTCGGCCAAGGACCGCCTGGCCACCATGATGGCCGCCCCGCTGATGACCTGCTCCGCGCGGCTGCCGGTCTATGTGCTGCTGATCGGCATGCTCGTCGAACCGTCCGCCGGAATCGGGCCGTTCGGCGCACAGGGGCTCATCATGTTCGGCCTGTATCTGCTCGGCGCGGTCTCGGCGATGACCGCCGCCTGGGTGATCAAGAAGGTCACCGACCGCGACGGCACGCCCATGCCGTTCTTCATGGAGATGCCGCCCTACCGGCTGCCCGCGCCCCGCGCGGTACTGCTGGCGATGTGGTCCTCCGCCCGGGCATTCTTGCGCAAGTGCTCGACCGTCATCGTCGCCACCTCCATCGCGCTGTGGCTGGCGCTGAACCTGCCGTTGCACTCCCCCGCACAGCTGCAGGCGGCCGGTGTCGACACCGGCGACTCCGTGGCGGTGTCCGCCTACACCATCGACCACAGCTACGCAGCCGATCTCGGCCGGCTGGTCTCCCCGGTCTTCGACCCGCTGGGCTTCGACTGGCGCGTCAACGTCGGTGTCCTGTCGGCCCAGTCGGCCCGGGAGACCTTCGTCGCCACCCTGGGGCAGGTCGCCGCCGCCGAGAGCCCCGACCATCCCGCGGTCGCCCTGCGGACCATGACCTACCAGGACGGAGCCCGCGCGGGCCAGGAGGTGTTCACCGCGCCCACCGTCGCGGCGCTCCTGGTCTACTTCGCCTACGCGTTGCAGTGCATGGCCACCGTCGCGGTCATCCGGCGGGAGACCGGCACCTGGAAGTGGCCGACGATCGCCTTCACCTACCTGACCGTGACGGCCTGGCTCATGGCCTACCTGGCACGCACCCTCACTGCCGCGCTGACAGGCGGGTGAACGGCGCCCATGATCCCCCTGCATCCACAGCCCGTCCCCGGCCATCCCGACCGGTTGCGCTGGATCATCCCCACCGGTGTCCTCACCTGGACGGGTGCGCCCGCCTCGGTGCCGCCGCCGCTGGCGGCGCTGCTCGCCGACGGCACCCTCGCCCACGTCGGTGTCGAACCCGCCGGCATCGTCACCCGACTGGGCGAAGGCCGCTCCTGGCGGGCGGACGGATCCCGGGTTCGCACCGCGCTGCACAACGCCCTGGAGGATCCGGACGGTTGGAGCCCCGCGGCGGACGCCGAAGGGGCCCGTGACGATACGTCGCTGCACACGGCCGCACGGAACCTCATCGCCGGACCGGTGGGTGAACGAGCCCGCTCCCACGGCGGTGCCATCGAGCTGGTCGGCGTGCGGGACGGTGTCGTCACCGTGCGCCTCGTCGGCGCCTGCCACGGATGCCCCGCCGCGTGGCTCACCCTGCACCACGGGCTGGAGCGCCTGCTGCGCCGCCGGTGCCCCCAGCTCGTCGAGGTCCGCCACGTCCCGTAGGGCCGTGGAGCAGGGCGCGGCGGGCGCGGCCGCCCGCCGGGGTGCCGAGCCCGGCCTCCTGGTCGGCCGTCAGCGGCCTCCTGGTCGGCGGCCAGCGGTCAGCGGTCAGCGGGGCGTCCACGTACGTCGCCCGTGCTGATCGTCCTCCATGGCCGGGAACGCCGGGCGGCGCAGGTCGCGGTGCGCCTGGGCCGGCGTTCCCGCGGAACGGCATTCCGGCCCGGCCCGGCCCGGTCGGCCGGGATAGGGACCAATGGTCCCGATGGTCGGGCCCGGTCGGCCGGGGAGCCGATGCGGTCCGCGTTGCATGCTGGGCATTGATCGAGCCGCAGATGCCCATCTGTACGACCGTATTCCGTGCCTGCCGGGCGGCCGTTCACCCGTCCCCGGCCGCCGCAGGTGCAGCGCGTACGGCGCGCGGCGCCCCGGTTCGGTCGTGCGTCCGGCCGCACCGGCGGCCGGACGCAACGTCTCCAGGGCAGACGCTCCTGGACGACAACACCCGCATCGGCCGGCCGAGCCGACCGCGACCTGCTGGAGACACCATCATGAGCATGCTCACCCTTGCCTCGACTCCCGAGGACGCCACCGCCCTCGAAGGCGCCGAGGCGCATCACGCCCGCCTGGCAGGGGAGTTGGCCGGTCGGGTAAAGATGCTGCTCACCGCCGTGGACCGCGACCCGGGCGCCGCCGAGAAGATCCACGCCGGGCTGGTGGCCTTCTGCGAGCGGGCGCTGCTGCCGCACGCCGCGGCCGAGGAAGCCGCGCTCTATCCCGCCGCTCGCGGCCTGCCCGAGGCCCGCCTGCTCATCGAGAGCCTGATCGGTGAGCACCGCTGCCTCACCGCGCTCGTCGACGCCCTGCGGGTCGCACGCGTCCCGGCGGAAGCCGCGGCCGACGCCCGGGCTCTTCAGGTCCTCTTCGAAGAGCACGTGGCCAAGGAGAACGGCCTCGTGCTGCCGCTGCTCGCCATGGCACCCGAGGTCTCCCTGGCCGGGCTGCTCACCGACATGCACCACCGACTCACCGACGGCACGCGCGCCGGAGGCGCCGCAGAAGAGCATCACGCGGCGGACGGGCACGACATGCGCCATGAACAGGTCGAGGTCGAGGAAGCCGACGGCTGCGGCGGCGTCTGCGGCTGTGGAGGCGCGGAGGAGGCAGCCGAACCAGAGCTGGACGTGCGGGAGGTCCCGCACTCCCTGCGTCACGCCACGGTCTTCGGAGCGCTCGACGCCGTACCGGCCGGCACCGCGATGGTGCTGGTCGCCCCGCACGACCCGCTGCCGCTGCTCGCTCAGATCGAACAGCGCTCCCCCGGGGCCTTCTCGGTGGAGTACCTGGAACGCGGCCCGGAGGCCTGGCGGCTGCGGCTCAGCCACCGCTGACCACAACACTCCTCGGCGGAGTACGGCGTCTGCCCCATCCGGTGTGGACGCACTGCCGAACCCGCACGCACCCAAGGAAAGAGAAGACCACGTCATGAACGGACCACACCGGCGTGCCGCCGCCCTGCTCGGGGCGGTCGGTATCGCCCTCTCGGTCGCCGGACCGGTCATGCTTCTGCGCGGCCGCAGCGGCAGGAAGGAGATCCGCACCGAACTGGCTGCCCAGAAGATCACCTTCCCCGGCCACGGGCTGCCCGCCGAACTCGCCCCCTACGCCGGCACCAGCGTGGAAACCGGCACCGCGGCGCACGCCTACGCCCAGTTCATCAAGGGCAACCTCGCCCACGCCACCGGCGGCCGTACCTACGCCGAGATCACGGCGGAACTGCACGCCGCCGGAGGCGACGACGAGAAGCTCGCCGAACTGCGCCAGACCGCGTTCATGGGCCAGACCCTGCGCGCGTCACTGATGTCCGCCTACCAGGCATGGCACCTGACGACCCTGGTCACGGGCCTCGGCGCCGCACTGACCGGCCTGGGTGTAGCCCTGGTCGCCACCGCGGACGCCATCGCTCCCCGCACTGCGCACCGCGACTGAACGCACCACCACACCACCTACGCACCTCGGCTTCGGGCAGCCCGTGGGGGCGGCCGGAGACCTCGTTCAGGCCGCGGTACGGCGTACGACCTCCGCGACCTCGTACCCCGCCTCCACGATGGCCGCGCGTACGGCGTCGTCCTCGACCGACGTTCCCGACACGATCACCAGGCCCGACCTGACGTCGACGTCGACCGCCGTGACACCGGCCACGCGTACGACCTCATCGGTAATGCTCGTGGCGCAGTGGCCGCAGGTCATGCCTTCCACGGTGAAGATCTTGTCCGCCATCGGGGTCGCTCCTGTCGCTCTCTTCCCCGGGCCGCGCCCGCCGAGGGGCGGCGCCACCGGGGCGTGTGGCACGGGGTACGGCCCGACGGCCCGCCGTGTTCAGGGATCTGGCCCTCGGCCATCGCCACCGGGCCCGAGGCCTGAGTGACGGCGTTCACCGGCGGTGGCCCCTTCTACGGCGGTGGCGGCGTCTCCTGCGGTGGCGGTGGCGGTGGCGGCGTTCCGGGTCCCCGGCCGCCACCACCGCACCCCGCCCCGCCCGCTCGGACGTCCTGAAGGGCGTCAGCTCTTGTCGAGCATCTTGTTCATCTGCTGGATCTCGGCCGTCTGGGCCGTGATGACGTCGTCGGCGAGGTCGAGCGCGGGGCCGTACTTACCGTCGGACTTCTCGGCCTTCGCCATCTCGACGGCACCTTCGTGGTGTTCGACCATCAACTCCAGGAACTTCTTGTCGAAGGCGGCGCCGGAGGCCTTCTCCAGGGCGGCCATGTCCTCGCCGCTCATCATTCCGGGCATGGCGGCCGCCATGTCGTGACCCATGCCGGACATGTCCTCGGGGACCTTCTCGCCCCATGCCGTAAGCCAGCCGGACATCGTCTCGATCTCCGGGTCCTGGGCACCCTTGATCTTGGTGGCGAGGTCCTTGACCTCCTGCGCGGCGGCACGGCTCTCGGCCAGTTCGGCCATCTCCACGGCCTGGCGGTGGTGCTGGATCATCTCCTCGGCGAAGCCGACGTCCGCCTTGTTGTGGCCGCCGGCCTTCGCCGAGGCGGACGAACCGGCCTTGGGCGAGCCGGACTCGGAGTTCATCGAGCCCATGTCGTGGCCGTCGCCGTCACCGCCGCACGCGGTCAGGACGAGGGCGGCCGCACCGGCGGCGACGGTGAGGGCGGCACGACGGAAGAACCCGCGGTATGCGGTCATGGTGGAGCTCCTGCGCTTTTCGAATGGAGAAGTCGGAAGAAGGGCTTTCCGGAGCACGGCGCCGTTCACCTGGGCGTGCGGCGGCGTGCGGGCTTCTCTAGATCCGCAGGAGCTGGAGTTCGGCGAGCGACGGTGGGGCGCGGCCTCCTTCGGGGCCGGAGCCCGTCATCGAGGCCCGTGCGTCCGCCTGCGCGGACCATGCCACCACATCGGGCACCAGGACGGGGGCGACGACCGGGGCCTGGCCCACTGACGCCGAGGCGCAGGCCGGATCGGCGTGCTGCAGGTGGCCCGTGCCGCCGTCGGCGTCATGACCACAAGCGCCCGGCATCGACGCCCGAACGGCCGCCCCCATGCCCGGCATCGACGCCCGAACGGCCGCCTCCATGCCCGCCATCGACGCCCGAACGGCCGCCTCCATGCCCGCCATCGACGCGCGAACGGCCGCCTCCGCGCCGGGCGTCCACACCCGATCGCCGGCGGCCCCGCCGGGCGTCGGCATCTCCGCGCCCGTGTGCGCGGTCGCCGTCGTCCGGTGGTGTCCGGCGGTCGCACCGTGCGGGGGGACCGGTCCGAGACCGTGCATGCCGAGCAGGCCCAGCAGCAGCGCGCACACGAGCAGTCCGCAGGCCCGCGAGGGCGGACGCGGCCGGCTGTGCGGCGCCCCGAGGCCGGTCACGGCCTCGTCGTCGGCACGGTTCATGGGTCCCTTGTGTGGTGAGTACGTCGCGGGCGCCGCCGAGGCGGGCCCGCTGCCGAGGGCGGCGCGCGGGCCGACCGTTCTACTAACCTACTATGGACTTACGTAATCACAGCGCACATCCGGTGCGGGGAGAGGAAGACGGGGCATGCGGCGGCTGGGGGAACTGGAAGCGGAGATCATGGACCGCCTCTGGACATGGGACCGTCCCGCGACGGTGCGCGAGGTCGTCGACGACATCAACCGGACCCGGCCCGTCGCCTACACGACGGTGATGACGGTCACCAACATCCTCTACAACAAGGGCTGGCTGCTCCGGGGCAAGCAGGGCCGCGCCTGGCTGTACTCGCCCGTGCGCAGCCGTGAGGCGTATGCCGCCGCGCTCATGGAGGACGGCCTGGGCGCGAGCAAGGACCGCCCGGCCGCGCTGGTCCACTTCGTGGAGAACATGACCGAGGACGAGGTGGCCGCCCTCCGCAAGGCCCTGCGGACCGTGGGACGACAGGCGAAGCCGTGAACGCGACGCCCGTACTGGTCGCCTACACGGCACTCGTGGGCTTCGTCGGCCCTCCCCTGCTCGTGCGGGCCGACTGGCCGCACCGGGCGCCCGCGACGGCCCTCGCGGTCTGGCACGCGCTGGCCCTGTCCTTCTCGCTGGGGGTCGCGCTGACCGCGTACCACCTGGCGATGCCCGCCGGGCATCCGCACGAGGGCCTGCTGGGCCTGCTGCACTCCTGCGGGCTCGCCGCCCTCGGGAACGGCGCCGATCCACGGACCGCCGCCCGGCTCGCCGTCGCCCTGCCCGCCACGCTCGGACTCGCCCTGGCGGGGAGCTTCGCCTTCCATCTCGTCCGGGCCCGTCGGGCGCGGGCCCGGCACCGCCGGGCGGTGGACCTGGTGGGCCGCCGGTCGGCCCGGCTGGGTGCCGTCGTCCTGCCGTACGACGTGCCCGCCGCCTACTGCCTGCCTGGCCGCCGGCCCAGGATCGTGGTCAGCGACGGGGCCGTCCGGGAGCTGACGTCCGAGCAGCTCGCCGCGGTACTGGAGCACGAGCAGGCCCATGTCGCGGGCCGTCATCATCTGGTCCTGGCCGCCGCGGAGGCGTTCCACTCCCTGTTCCGCCGGCTCCCGGTGGCCCGCCACGTCCGGGAGCAGACGGCGCTGCTGCTGGAGATGGTCGCCGACGACCGCGCCCTGCACGGGCATTCCCGTGAGGCCCTGGCGACCGCGATGTACGAGATGGCGGCGGCCCGGGCTCCGCGCGGCGCGTTCGGGGCGGGAGGCCGGGCGGTGCTGATCCGAATGCGGCGGGTGCTCGGCCCGCGCACGACTCCTCATCGGGCCCTGTCTGCCGCCATGGCCGTCATGGCGGTGACGGTGCCGCTGCTGCCCCTGCTCGTCGTCTGCCCGCCCGGCCTCGGCTGACCCGCCCTCACACCGTCACGCCCTCACGCCCTCACACCGTCACGCCGTCACGCCGTCACGCCGTCACGCCGTCATCATCAGCAGCATCGTCGCCATCGAGCCGCCCATGCCGATGTGACCGGCCAGACGGGCGTTCGGCACCGAGAGCACCGCGGGGGTACGGGCGGCGCGGCGGTGGCGGGCCCTCGGAACGGTCGCCGCGGACGACGGGGCCGGGCCCCGCATCCGGGCCCGTACGGCCAGGGCCACGGAGGCCAGGAAGTAGGCGGCCAGCACCCAGAAGGCGGCACGCCACAGCACGGCGGACCCAGAGGACGCGACGGCTTCGCTCACTCCATGACCACCGCCCATGCCGGCGGCCACCCCGTGCCCGTGCCCGTGCCCGGAGGCGCCGGCCAGGACGAGTGTCGGTCCGGAGGTCGCACCGGGCATGGCCAGGGTCATGAGCACCATCGCGGCGCTCCCGACCGCGAGATGGGCGCCGTGCCGGAGCCGCCGTAGACCATCGCGTACGGCATGCCGTACGGAGAGGGCCACGCCACCGAGACAGAGCAGGGCGAAGACCGCCGCCCACCACAGGCCGTACGTGCCGTAGAGGACCGCTGTCGGGGGCGCCGCCATCACGGCCATGCCCGCGCCCATCACGACCTCGGCTCCCGCCTCGAACCGGGCCCAGCCGACGACCAGCGCCATCCGGACGAGGTTGCCGGCGGCGACCCCGGCCCCCAGCACCACCAGCGTCCAGCCCAGAAGGTGTCCCGTCACATCGCCCCCACCGCTCGTCGATCACTACGTATCTCCTTAGTACGTGGCGGTCGGCGATCCCGCTCAGCCGGGCAGGCGGAACCTCGTGACGGGAAGTCGCCCGCACCGGCTCGCCACCCCTCGCCATATACCCCCCAGGGGTATATGGTGGCGGGTGTCAGGCAAAGGATCACCACGGACGAGGACGGGGATGACGGGTCATGGACCACAGCGCTCACCATGACGGCACCGCGCACGAAGGGCACGGCGGAGCCTCCTGGGGCACGGCGGTGAAGGCGACGCTGCACTGCCTGACCGGGTGCGCCATCGGGGAGATCCTCGGGATGGTCATCGGCACCGCCCTGCGGTGGGGCAATGTGCCGACGATGGCGCTGGCCATCGCCCTCGCGTTCGTGTTCGGGTACTCGTTCACGCTGTTCGCGGTGCGCCGCGCGGGTCTGGGCCTCCGCAGCGCGATCCGGGTGGCGCTGGCCGCCGACACCGTCTCCATCGCCGTGATGGAGCTGGTCGACAACGCGATCATCGCCCTGACTCCGGGAGCGATGGACGCCCACCTGTCGGACGGGCTGTTCTGGTCGGCGCTCCTCGGCGGGTTCGCGGTCGCCTTCCTGATCACCACGCCCGTCAACAAGTGGATGATCGGCCGCGGCAAGGGTCACGCCGTCGTCCACGCCTACCACTGACGCCCGCCCGTTCGGCTCCGGCCGCCCCTGGGGGCCGGCCGGGGCCGAACGGGTGGTCCCGGGAGGCCCGAGGCCCCCGGGTTCACCCGGCTGACCGCCCCGAGTGGTGGCGAGCGGAAAACCGGCTGACGGTGGATCAGTCAAGTCCGGGTCCCTTCAGCTGATGTAGCGCCAGCTGCCCGGACGGGACGGAAGGACCATCAAATGCGTTCAGCCCGCATGCTTTTCGCGACAGCGGCGGCCACGGCCGTTCTCGCCATCACCGCGCCCGGCGCCTACGCCGACGGGGAGAAGTGGGACGGTGAGGACTCCGGGTACAGCAAGGAGCACCACAAGAAGGAGCACGGCAAGGGCGGCTGGCACAAGGGTCCCCACGGGGGCGTGCACACCGGCGGCGGCGCCCTCACCGCGGTCGGCGGCGGCGACAGCGACAAGAAGGAACACCACAAGGACGGCTGGCACAAGGACGGCTGGCACAAGGGCCCCCGCGGGGGCGTGCACACCGGCGGCGGCGCCCTCACCGCGGTCGGCGGCGGCGACAGCGACAAGAAGGAACACCACAAGGACGGCTGGCACAAGGACGGCTGGCACAAGGGCCCCCGCGGGGGCGTGCACACCGGCGGCGGCGCCCTGAGCGCGGTCAGCGAAGACGAGTGGAGCTCCGGCGAGGGCAGCGGTAAGGAGTCCTGGGGCAAGGAGGGCAAGGAAGGCAAGGAGAAGGAGCAGGGCCACGACAAGGGCTCCTGGAAGGGCGACCACGACAAGGGTGGCTGGAAGCGCGACCACGACAAGCCGCGTGGCGGGGTGCACACCGGCGGCGGCGGGCTCGCCTCACCGACCACGACCGCGGGCGGGCTGGCCGTCCTCGCGGTGGCGGGCACCGGCCTGTACGCCCTGCGCCGCAAGAACGCCGGCGGAAGCGCGGCCTGACCCATGCCCGGCGCGATATCCGGTCCGATAACAGCCGGGCCGTCACACCGTGCATCGTGTGACGGCCCGGCCGCCCGGCGCGCACCCCCCGCCCCGCCCGTCCGCTGCCGTGCCTTGTGAGGTGGTGTCCGATGGCAGCCCATCCCTCTTCCCCCGGCGACACCGGTCCGGAGCCGACCCGCCGTGGTTCCCGGTCGACCGTCACCCTGCTGTTCGCCCTGGGCCTGCTGGTCCTCTCCCTGATCCTGTTCGGACGCGAGGGTTCCTCGTCCGACACCGCCAGGCCGCCGGACGCCCGGCCCGCCCCGCAGGCCGCGCAGTCCTCCGCGACGGCCTCCCCCTCCGTGCCGGCATCCCCTTCCGTCACAACCTCCCCCTCCGTGCCGGCCTCCCCCTCCGCACGCCCGGTGGGCAAGTCTCTGCCCCGTTCGCAACCGGTGCGGCTGCGCATCCCGAAGATCTCCGTCGACGCCCCCTTCACCCCGCTGAAGATCGGCCGCACGGGGCAGTTGGACGCCCCGCCCCCCAACGACGTCAACCTCGTGGGCTGGTACGCCGACGGCGCCACCCCGGGCGAGGCGGGCACGTCGATCATCGCCGGTCACGTCGACACGACCACGTCCCCGGCCGTGTTCGCCGGACTCGCCAAGCTCGCCAAGGGCGATGTCTTCAATGTCGTACGGGCCGACGGGAGCAAGGCGAACTTCGTCGTCGACGACGTGGAGAGGTTCGACAAGGACAACTTCCCGGACGAGCGCGTGTACGCCGACACGCCCCGCGCGGAGGTCCGGCTGATCACCTGCGCCGGCACCTACGACCGGGTGGCCAAGGACTACACGGAGAATCTGGTGGTCTTCGGACACCTTCTCTGAACCCGCCGGTTCCCGGACCCGCACGGGGTCCGGGCAGAGCCCTGGGAGCGCTCCCGGCCTCCGGGCGAACGTCAGGTGACCGACTGGCCAAGACCTTTCCTGCGGCCGGCCAAGAACGATTCAACGGCCGGCCATGATTGATCAACGCTCGTCCATGATTCCGCAACGCGAACGTTTGGACGTTTGGCCGGACGTACCTTCCTCCGCGTGAACTCTGACCAGACACCCCACAGCGGCGACGGCACCGAGGCACCCGGTTCCGCCGACGGCCCGATATCCCTCCCGCGGCCCCGTGGCCGGCGATCGCTGCTGCGCGCCGCGCTCGCCGGCACCGCCGTCCTCGGCGGCGGACTCGCGGTCGGCGCCTTCCCCGCCGAAGCGGAGCCCGTCTCACGCGCCGAGCGCTCCACCCCGGCCGCCACCCCCACCCGGCCGGACACCCCCGAGAAGGCGTTGAAGGAACTGTCGAAGGGCAACCGCCGCTGGCGGACCCTCCACCAGCGGTACCCCGACCAGGACGCCGCCACCCGCAAGGCCGTGACGATCGGCCAGCACCCCTTCGCGCTCATCCTCGGCTGCATCGACTCCCGTGTCCCCCCGGAGCTGGTCTTCGACCAGGGTCTCGGCGACCTGATGACCGTGCGCAGCGCGGGCGAGGTGCTGGACGAGGCGGTGCTCGGCAGTGTCGCGTACGGCGTGCTCGAACTGGACATCCCGCTGGTGATGGTGCTCGGCCACCAGTCCTGCGGCGCCGTGAAGGCGGCCGTCCAGGCGGACGGCACCGGTGAGAGGCTGCCGGCCCACATCCAGTACGTGGCCGACCAGATCGCGCCGGCGATCGACCACCATGTGGAGGGCGACGCCCGGGTGGCGGCGACCATCGACGCGAACGTCCGGCTGGTCCGCTCGAAGCTGGCGGCCGAGCCCGACCTCGCGGCGAAGGTGAAGGCGGGCGAGGTGGCCATCGTCGGCGCCCGCTACGACCTGACCACCCAGCGCGTCCACCTGCTGAAGTAGGGCGGCGCCGGACGGACGGAAGGGGCCCCGGGCAAGTGGCGGTTTCCAGGGGCCCCTTCAATGCCGCGGGGGCTCGGCCCTCGGCCTGCCCGGGTGGGATCGGCGGGGTCGCCGACGCCCGCGACCCCCGGGTTGTGTCCGCGTCGTGTCACAAGAGGTCCGGGTGTTGTCACGTCTCGCCGCGACGCCTTGTGGGTGGGTTCCGGGGGCGTGCATCGTCGGTACTGCGAGGCGGTGACTCGCCGCCGGCACTCACAATGACGTGGAGGTGCGCCATGTGTTCACACCAGCCCCTGTGCCCCGCGGCCGACAGCGCGAACGGCGACGCAGCGCACATCGTCGCCTTCCACCCCGAGCAGGGCTGGAACCTGCTGTGCAACGGGGCGATCGTCTTCGACGACACCGGTGAGATCCTGCCCGACGGCCGTGTCGTCGCCCCGAGCCGTCTCGCCGTCGCCGCCTGAGACTCCGCCGGTCCGCCCGGGACTCCCCCGGAGCGCCCGGCACTCCCCGGGCCGCGGCCGCTCCGCGCCCCCCGGGGCTACGGCAGGACCGCGAAGCCGTCCAGTTCCACCAGGGCCCGCTCGTCCCAGAGCCGTACGACACCGACGACCGCCATCGCGGGATACTCCCGCCCCGCCAGCCTCCGCCACACCCGGCCGAGCAGCGACGCGTGGGCGCGGTAGTCGGCGACGTCCGTGGCGTAGACGGTGACGCGGGCCAGGTCGGCAGGTGTGCCGCCGGCGGCCGCCAGCGCGGTCAGCAGATTGCGGAGGGCCCGCTCGAACTGCTCGACCAGTGTCTCCCCCACCACCTTGCCGTCCGCGTCGAGCGCGGTCTGACCCGCCAGGAAGACGACCCGGCCGCCGGTGGCGACCACGGCGTGCGAGAAGCCGGTGGGCGGCGACAGCTCGACCGGGTTCACCCGTTCGATGGTCATGCGGACGGCTCCCGTTCCGCGGTCCGCGCGTACAACTCCTTTGCGATGACGGCCCGTTGCACCTCGCTCGCCCCTTCGTAGATCCGTGGTGCCCGCACCTCCCGGTAGAGGTGTTCGAGGAGATGGCCACGCCGCAGTGCCCGGGCGCCGTGCAGTTGGACGGCCGCGTCGACGACGTACTGAGCCGTTTCCGTGGCCAGCAGCTTCGCCATCGCGGCCCGGCCGGGGACGTCCGGGGCGCCGGAGTCGTACGCCGCGGCCGCCGCGTAGACCATGAGCCGGGCCGCCTCCGTGCGCAGTGCCATCTCGGCGACCTGGTGGGCGACGGTCTGGAGGTCGCACAGCTTCCCGCCGAACGCCTCGCGTCCGGAGGTGTGCGTCAGGGTGGCGTCCAGGGCGGCCTGGGCCATGCCGACCGCGAAGGCGCCGACGCTGGGGCGGAACAGGTTGAGCGTGCCCATGGCGACGCGGAAGCCGCGGTCGGGTGTGCCGAGGACGTCGTCCGCCGTGACGGGGACGGCGTCGAGGGCGAGGGTGCCGATGGGGTGCGGGGAGAGCATGTCGAGGGGGGTGCCCGTCAGGCCGGGGCGGTCGGCGGGGACCAGGAAGGCGGTGACACCGCGGGCGCCCGCGCCGACGGTGGTGCGGGCGAAGACGGTGTAGAGGTCCGCCTCGGGGGCGTTGGAGATCCAGCACTTCTCACCGGTGAGCCGCCAGCGGCCGGTGCCGTCGGGCTCGGCCCGCAGCTCCAGCGCCGCCGCGTCCGAACCGGCCCCGGGCTCGCTGAGCGCGAAGGCCGCGACCGCGTCACCGTCGCCGACCCGGGGGAGCCAGCGGGCGCGCTGGGCCTCGGTGCCGTGGGCGTGCACGGGGTGGGCGCCCAGGCCCTGGAGGGCGAGCGCGGTCTCGGCCTCGGTGCAGGCGTACGCCAGGGACTCGCGCATCAGGCAGAGGTCGAGGGCGCCGGAGGTGAACAGGCCGCGCAGCAGACCCAGCCGGCCGAGCTCGGCGACCAGGGGGCGGTTGACGCGACCCGGCTCGCCCTTGTCGGCGAGGGGGCGCAGCCGTTCGGCGGCGAGGGCGCGCAGCGCCGCACACCGGGTCACTTGATCCGGTTCGAGCGAGAATGCGGTCATTGCCGTCCCCTCTTCCCCATCGGGCCGCTTCAGGTTATCGCGGTCTGTTGACTGTCGTCACCAAGGCGATACGCTCCAGGTGCGAGCCCACCACGACGTGCGAGTCCACCACCGCAGGACCGAGCAGGGGGCGAACGTCATGAACTCCAGGGTCACCGCCCATGTCGACACCTTCGCCCGTGACAGCCTGCCGCCCCCGGACCAGTGGCCCGAGCTCGTCTTCGACCTTCCCGAGCTGCGCTATCCCGACCGGCTCAACGCCGCCGCCGAACTGCTCGGCGGCACCGACCCCGCCCGGCCCGTCTTCCGCACCCCCGCGGGGGAGACCTGGACGTACGGCGAGCTCTCGGCCCGGGTCGACCGCATCGCCCACGCGCTGACCTCCGCGCTCGGGGTCGTCCCGGGCAACCGGGTCCTGCTGCGCGGGCCCACCACACCCTGGCTGGCCGCGTGCTGGCTGGCGGTGCTCAAGGCGGGGGCGGTCGCGGTGACGGTGCTCGCACAGCAGCGGCCGTACGAGCTGGTGACGGTGTGTGAGCTGGCCCGGGTCTCGCACGCGCTGTGCGACATCCGGTCCGTGGACGACCTGGTGAAGGCCGAGGTGCCCGGGCTGAGGATCACGACGTACGGCGGGGACGGGCCGGAGGACCTGCTGCGCCTGCCCGCGCCGGACGGGCCCTTCCCGGCGGTCGACACCGCGGCCGAGGACGTGGCGCTGATCGCGTTCACCTCCGGTACGACCGGGCGGCCCAAGGGATGCGCGCACTTCCACCGGGACGTCCTGGCGATCGCCGACACCTTCTCCCGGCATGTGCTGCGGCCCCGGGCCGACGACGTGTTCGCCGGGTCTCCCCCGCTGGGCTTCACCTTCGGTCTCGGCGGTCTCGTCGTCTTCCCGATGCGGGCCGGGGCCAGCGCCCTGCTGCTCGAACAGGCGGGCCCGAGGCAGCTGCTGCCGGCGCTCGCGGAGCACCGGGTGTCGGTGCTGTTCACCGCGCCGACCGCGTACCGGGCGATGCTGGGCGAGCTGGACGGACACGACCTGTCGGCGCTGCGGCGGTGCGTGTCGGCGGGCGAGAACCTGCCGGCGGCCACCTGGCGGTCCTGGTACGAGCGGACGGGGCTGCGGATCATCAACGGCATCGGGGCGACCGAGCTGCTGCACATCTTCATCTCCGCGGCCGACGACGCCGTACGGCCGGGGACGACCGGGGTGCCCGTGCCGGGATGGCACGCCCGGGTGCAGGACGCGGACGGGGTGCCGGTGCCGGACGGGGAGCAGGGGCTGCTCGCGGTGCGCGGTCCGGTGGGGTGCCGTTATCTCGCGGACGAGCGGCAGCGGGAGTACGTGCGGGGCGGCTGGAACGTCACGGGTGACACCTATGTCCGTGAGCCGGACGGGTACTTCCGCTATGTCGCCCGCGCCGACGACATGATCATCTCCGCCGGGTACAACATCGCGGGTCCCGAGGTCGAGGACGCCCTGCTGCGTCATCCGGAGGTGCTGGAGGCGGCGGTCGTGGGACGGCCCGACGAGGCGCGCGGGCAGGTCGCGGTGGCGTACGTGGTCGTCGCGGCGGGGGCGGACCGGGACGGCGGGGCGCTGCGCGCCTTCCTCAAGGCCGAGCTGGCGCCGTACAAGTGTCCGCGCGAGATCGTGTTCCTGGACGCCCTGCCGCGGACGGCGACCGGCAAACTCCAGCGGTTCCGACTGCGTACCACGGGTGACCAGTGGTGATACCGAAGACCTAAAATGATCAACGTGTCCGAACAGCACGCACCACGTTCGCTCATCGTCACCTTCTACGGCGCTTACGGCCGTTCGGTGCCGGGTCCCGTGCCCGTCTCCGAGCTGATCCGGCTGCTCGCCGCGGTGGGTGTCGACGCGCCCTCCGTCCGCTCTTCGGTGTCCCGGCTGAAGCGCCGGGGGCTGCTGCTGCCCGCCCGTACGGCGGCGGGCGCCGCCGGGTACGCGCTGTCCGGCGACGCGCGGCAGCTCCTGGAGGACGGCGACCGGCGGATCTACGCGACGGCACCGCAACAGGACGAGGGCTGGGTGCTCGCCGTGTTCTCGGTACCGGAGTCCGAACGGCAGAAGCGGCACGTGCTGCGCTCCCGGCTGGCCGGACTGGGCTTCGGCACGGCCGCGCCGGGGGTGTGGATCGCGCCCGCCCGCCTGTACGAGGAGACCCGCCACACCCTCGTCCGGCTGCGGCTCGACCCGTACGTGGAGCTGTTCCGGGGCGAGCACCTGGGGTTCGCGGCGACCGCCGAGGCGGTGTCCCGGTGGTGGGACCTGGCCGGGATCGCCAAGCAGCACGAGTCGTTCCTCGACCGGCACGCGCCCGTGCTGCACGGCTGGGAGCGCCGGGCCGACACCCCGCCGGAGGAGGCCTACCGCGACTATCTGCTGGTCCTGGACTCCTGGCGTCAGCTGCCTTACGTCGATCCGGGACTGCCGGCGGCGCTGCTGCCGGCGGACTGGCCGGGGGTGCGCTCGGCGGCCGTGTTCCGGGCCCTGCACGAGCGGCTGCGGGACGCGGGGGCGGTGTTCGCGGGCCTCGGCACGTAAGACCCCGCAAAGGACCGGGCTTGTCGCATCGGCAGGCGCGGTGTGCGCGCTGCCGGCGGAACGGGGCCTCGTGTGACCGTCCGGGGCTACGGGGCGCCCCCCAGGGTGAGCCGCGGCCTGGGCGCGTCCGTGCGGCCGGTGTTCGGGCGGCGGCTTCCGGCCCGGTAGGGGGCGGGCCAGGTCACGGCCGGGCCCTCGTAGCCCTGTTCGGTCGCCGCGTGCAGGGTCCAGTGCGGGTCGTAGAGGTGGGGGCGTCCCAGGGCGCAGAGGTCCGTGCGGCCCGCGAGGATCAGCGAGTTGACGTCGTCCCAGGAGGAGATCGCGCCCACGGCGATCACCGGTACCCCCACCTCGTGGCGGATCCGGTCGGCGTACGGCGTCTGGTACGAGCGGCCGTGCTCGGGGCGCTCGTCGGCCACCACCTGCCCGGTCGAGACGTCGACGGCGTCCGCCCCGTGCGCGGAGAAGGCACGGGCGATCTCCACGGCCTCGTCGGCGGTCGTGCCACCCTCCGCCCAGTCGGTGGCGGAGATACGGACCGTCATCGGCCGTTCCTCGGGCCACACGGTCCGCACCGCGTCGAACACTTCCAGGGGGTAGCGCAGCCGGCGGTCCAGCGGGCCGCCGTACCGGTCCGTGCGGCGGTTCGTCAGCGGGGACAGGAAACCGGAGAGCAGATAGCCGTGGGCGCAGTGGAGTTCGAGGAGGTCGAAGCCGCTGCGGGCGGCACGGCAGGCGGCTGCCGTGAACTGCTCCCTTATGTCGGTGAGTTGGGCGCGGGAGAGTTCGCGCGGGGTCTGGCTCGCCGGTTTGTACGGGAGCGGGGAGGCGGCCACGAGGGGCCAGTTGCCGTCGGCCAGGGGCTCGTCGATGCCCTCCCACATGCGCCGGGTGGAGCCCTTGCGGCCGGAGTGGCCGAGCTGGACGCCGATGGCCGTGCCGGGAGCCTGCTCGTGCACGAAGGCGACGACGCGGCGCCACGCCTCTGCCTGCCGGGCGTTCCACAGTCCGGTGCAGCCGGGGGTGATGCGCCCCTCGGGGCTCACGCACACCATCTCGGTCATCACGAGCCCGGCACCGCCGAGCGCCCGCGCTCCCAGGTGGACGAGGTGGAAGTCGCCGGGGAGGCCGTCGGTCGCCGAGTACATGTCCATGGGGGACACGACGACCCGGTTGCGCAGGGTCAGACCGCGCAGCCGGAACGGGGTGAACATCGGGGGCGTGCCCGGCGGGCAGCCGAACTCCCGCTCCACCGCGCCGGTGAAGTGCGCGTCGCGCAGCCGGAGGTTGTCATGGGTGACGCGGCGGCTGCGGGTGAGCAGGTTGAACGCGAACTGCCGGGAGGGCTGGCGCCGGTACCGGCCGATGTTCTCGAACCACTCCAGGCTGGCCCGCGCCGCGCGCTGCGTCGAGGCGACCACCGGGCGCCGCTCCTCCTCGTACGCCGCGAGCGCCCTTTCCAGGTCGGGCTGTTCCTCCAGGCAGGCGGCCAGCGCCAGGGCGTCCTCGACGGCCAGCTTCGTGCCGGAGCCGATCGAGAAGTGCGCCGTGTGCGCGGCGTCACCGAGGAGCACCAGATTGCCGTGGGACCAGCGGTCGTTGACGACCGTGCGGAACGTCGTCCACGTGGAGTTGCTGGAGCGCAGCGGCCGTCCGCCGAGCGCGTCCGAGAAGAGTTTCGCGCACCGCTCCACCGACTCGGCGGTGTCCAGTTCCTCGAATCCGGCGGCCCGCCACACCTCCTCCCGCATTTCGACGATCACCGTGGAGGCGCCGGGCTGCCTCCGGGACCCGGGGGGTCTCGTCGAGGGGTGGTGGTCGGGCGACGGCCGGGAGTACGGGTAGCCGTGCAGCTGCATCACGCCGTGTGCCGTCTCCGCGATCTCGAAGCGGAACGCCTCGAACGCGAAGTCGGCGGCCAGCCAGATGTAACGGCAGCGGTGCGTCTCGACGGCCGGCCGGAACACCGGCGCGTACGCCTCGCGTGTCGCACTGTGCACCCCGTCCGCCGCGATGACCAGGTCGTACGTCCGGCAGAGCCACTCCGGGTACGGGGCCTCCGTACGGAAGTGGAGGGCGACGCCGAGGGCGCGGCAGCGGTCCTGGAGGATCTGGAGGAGTCGGTGGCGGCCGAGGGCGGCGAAGCCGTGTCCGCCGGAGGTGTGCCGGGTGCCTCGGTGGACGATGTCGATGTCGTCCCAGCGCACGAAGTCCCCTTGCAGGGCCTCGTAGACCACCGGATCGGCGTGCTCGATGCCGCCGAGGGTCTCGTCGGAGAGGACCACTCCGAAGCCGAAGGTGTCGTCGGGGGCGTTGCGTTCCCAGACGGTGATGTCGCGGGTGGGGTCGAGGCGTTTGAGGAGGGCGGCGGCGTAGAGGCCGCCAGGTCCGCCGCCGATGATCGCGATGCGGTGGGGCCGGCTGCGGTGCGAGGGCGTCCGCGGGCGGGCGGGGGCCGGTCGCGCGCCGCGGCGGAGCCGCGTGTCGACGACGTCCCGCGCCCCTGAGTCTGCTGTCCCCTGGGGTGTCATTCAGCGGCCCCGCCACTTCGGTGGGCGCTTCTCCGTGAACGCCGCGTGGAACTCCGCGTAGTCCTCGCCGTTCATCAGGAGCGCCTGGGTGGCGGCGTCCAGTTCGACGGCCGCCGCGAGCGGCATGTCCAGCTCGGCCGTGAGGAGGGCCTTGGTCTGGGCGTGGGCCAGGGCCGGGCCCTCGGCGAGGCGGTGGGCCAGGGCGTGGGCGGCCTCGTCGGCGGAACCCTCCTCGGTGAGCCGGCTGATCAGGCCGATGCGTTCGGCCTCGGGGGCGTGGACGGGTTCGCCGAGCATGAGGAGGCGGGTGGCGTGGCCGAGGCCGACGACGCGGGGCAGGAGATAGGCGGCGCCCATGTCGCCGCCGGAGAGGCCGACGCGGGTGAAGAGGAACGCGAAGCGAGCGGTGGGGTCCGCCACACGGAAGTCGGCGGCGAGGGCGAGGACCGCTCCGGCGCCGGCCGCCACCCCGTGCACGGCGGCGATCACCGGGAAGGGGCACTCCCGGACGGCCCGTACCACCTGCCCGGTCATGCGGTTGAAGTCGAGGAGCTGGGCCGTGTCCATGCCGAGGGTGGCGCCGATGATCTCGTCGACGTCGCCGCCCGAGCAGAAGCCGCGGCCCTCGCCGGCCAGCACCAGGGCGCGCACGGACCGCTCGCGGGACAGCTCGGCGAGCAGATCGCGCAGGTCGGCGTAGGCGCCGAAGGTGAGCGCGTTGAGCTTCTCGGGCCGGGCGAGGGTGACGGTGGCGACGCCGTCGGCGATCGAACAGCGCAGATGTCGCCAGTCGGAGGTGCGGGTGGCGGAGCCGGTGAAGGGACTCATGACGGGCGGCCTCCTCGGGGGCTACCGCGACGCTGCGGCTGCTTACCTGCCCCCTTGAAGCTATCACCGATATCTGACTGTCGTCACGGGGGCGCGATAGACGGGATGGGTGGCGTGCCCTGGCCGGCCGGCTCCGTGACTCGGTCACGGACGTTCGACAAGCAGGTAACGGCGGGCTCGGCGGTGAGCGGCGGGACGTCCGTATGGGTACACCGCCCGACAACGGGGCCGAAGGCCCCGCACGGCGCCCGCCGAGTGATCGCGAAAGGGCGAGCCGTACCATTCGTAACGCTGAAAGCAGGACGAGCCATGACCTGCTCCATGAACGGACCCGCCACCTTGCACGAGCCCTCCGCCCCCTCCTCCTGGCGCATCGCGCTGCCGCACACGGCTGCGGCCGTGCCCGCGGCCCGCGCGCTGGTCCGGACGGCTCTGACCGATCTGAAGCACGGGACGGACTGCGACACGGCGGAGCTGCTCACGGCGGAGCTGGTGGCGAACGCCGTGGAGCACGCGACGGGAGAGGGCCCGATAGAGCTGGTCGTCGAGCTGATGCCGTCCGGCTGTACGGTCGAGGTGCACGATCCGGACCCGGCGCCGCCGGGTGATCTCACGGCGCCCGGGTACGACGAGCCGGACCCCTGGCAGGAGCACGGCCGGGGTCTGCTGCTGATCCGCGCCCTCAGCTCGGCCTGCGGCCACCGCCCCACGGACTCGGGCAAGGCGGTCTGGTTCCGCCTCCCGTCGGTGCCGCACCAGCAGCGGCCCTAGGTGCGCTGTCCGGACAGGTTGGCGACGCGGCTGGCTGGGGTGTGGCCGCGCGGGTTCGCCGGATCGGCGACCGGGATGGCGGTTCGCGGCCGGCCCCGCCGGGAGGCCGGCTCCGCCCAGCCCTCAAGGGAGACCGGTTCTACGGCGGGAGAAGCAGCGCGACCGGTGACGCTTCTTCTGCTATCCGGCAGCAGGCCGAGTCCGGAGGCGGCGGCTCAGCCAGACGTACGCAGCCATGGCCAAGGAGCCGCGTGCCATGAAGTCGCCCCACAAGGGCAGGAATTCGCCGGCGCTGCCGGCCTCCAGGACTCCCCACAGCAGTACGGCCGTGAGCACACCCGCCACCGCCAGGACGAGTACGTAACTGACGCCGGCCGTACAGTTCCGGCCCAGCCACGTACCGAGCAGTCCGGAGGGGATCTGCACCGCCACGTGGAAGCTCACGCAGCCGAACAGGACCGCCGCGTAGATCGCGAACGGCGGCAGGTCCGCCGAGGGATCACCGGCCGGGGCTGCCCCATAAGCGTCCAGAGCCCAGAACGGTGCCACCAGGAAGGTGAGCAGCAGCAGTGCTCCGCTCACATGCATGGCGGCGAGGTGTACTGCCGCTCGACCGAGCACCCTGCGCCTCGTTGCAGGCGTCGACTCGTGATCGCCAGCCCCCACGGTTCCCCCTCGGCCCCATGCCCATAACGACTCGGCAGCAGTCTACGCCGCACCCCTCGCGCACCACGCGACCGTCCCGGGGTCCCTCCCGATGAACCGTCCTGGACGCCGAGGGGGGCGCATCACCGTCGAGCGGCGGGCCGCGTGCACCGGCCCGGGCAGGGCCGGGTTCAGGCCAGGGTCGCCACCAGTACCGCCTTGATCGTGTGGAGGCGGTTCTCCGCCTCGTCGAAGACGACGGAGTGCTCGGATTCGAACACCTCGTCGGTCACCTCCAGCGAGTCCAGCCCGTGGCGCTCGTGGATCTCCCGCCCCACCTTCGTGCCCAGGTCGTGGAAGGCCGGCAGGCAGTGGAGGAACTTGACGTCGGGGTTCCCGGTGGCGCGCAGCACGTCCATGGTCACCGCGTACGGGGAGAGCGCCGCGATCCGCTCGTCCCAGACCGACTTCGGCTCACCCATCGACACCCAGACGTCCGTGGCCACGAAGTCGGCGCCGCGCACCCCCTCGTCGACCTGCTCGGTGAGCGTGACGCGCGCCCCGCTGATCTCGGCGAGCTTGCGGGCGTGGGTGACGACCTCCTCGGCGGGCCAGTAGGAGCGGGGGGCGACGATGCGGACGTCCATGCCGAGCAGCGCGCCGGTGACCAGGTAGGAGTTGCCCATGTTGAAGCGGGCGTCCCCGAGGTAGGCGAAGGCGATCCCGGTCAGCGGCTTGTCGCTGTGCTCGGTCATGGTCATCACGTCGGCGAGCATCTGCGTGGGGTGCCAGTCGTCGGTGAGGCCGTTGTAGACGGGCACCCCGGCGTACGCGGCGAGCTCCTCCACGTTGGCCTGACTGTCCCCGCGGTACTCGATCGCGTCGAACATCCGGCCGAGCACTCGGGCGGTGTCCCGCACGGACTCCTTGTGCCCCATCTGCGAGCCGGAGGGATCGAGGTAGGTGGTCGAGGCCCCCTGGTCGGCCGCGGCCACTTCGAACGCGCAGCGCGTACGCGTCGACGTCTTCTCGAAGATCAGTGCGATGTTCCGGCCCGTCAGACTCCGGGTCTCCGTCCCCGCCTTCTTCGCCGCCTTCAGTTCCACGGCCAGCTCGATCAGCCCGCGGAACTCCTCCGCGGTGAAGTCCAGCTCCTTGAGGAAGTGGCGCCCGGCGAGGGCGGGGAGGGCGGTCGCCATGAGGACGCTCCAGGGTCGGGGGACGGGAGGACGAACGACGGATGGAAGTCTATACGATGTTCCACATTTCTATACAGGCGCCCTCTCCACCGGGCAGCTCATACAGCGCGGACCGCCTCTCCCCCGCCCCAGCTCGCTCCCGGGGATCTCGATCACCTCGATGCCCCGCTTGCGCAGATGCGTGTTGGTCGTGACGTTCCGCTCGTAGGCCACCACGACCCCCGGCTCCACGGCCAGCACGTTGCATCCGTCGTCCCACTGCTCGCGCTCGGCGGCGTGGACGTCCTGGGTGGCGGTGAGCACGCGGATCTCGTTCAGCCCGAGCGCCGCGGCGATCGCGCGGTGCATGTGCTCCGGCGGGTGGTCGGTGACCTTGAGCTCCTTCTCGCCGACGCCCGGCTCGATGGTGTACGAGCGGAGCATGCCGAGTCCGGCGTACTGGGTGAAGGTGTCACCGTCGACCATGGTCATGACCGTGTCGAGATGCATGAAGGCCCGCCGCTTCGGCATGTCCAGCGCGACGATGGTCCGGGCGGAACCGGCGGCGAACAGCTTGTGGGCGAGCATCTCGACGGCCTGCGGCGTGGTCCGCTCACTCATGCCGATGAGGACGGCGCCGTTGCCGATGACGAGGACGTCACCGCCCTCGATGGTCGAGGGATAGTCGGCCTGCCCCTCGGACCAGAGATGGAACGCCTCGCCACGGAAGAGGGGGTGGTGCCGGTAGATCGCCTCGAAGTGGACCGTCTCGCGCTGGCGGGCCGGCCAGCGCATGGCGTTGATGGAGACCCCGTCGTAGATCCAGGCGGAGGTGTCGCGGGTGAAGAGGTGGTTGGGAAGCGGGTCGATGAGGAAGTCGTCCAGCTCCATGACATGGAAGCGGACACTCGCCGGCTCCGGGTGCGCGTCCAGGAACTCCCGCTTGGTCATCCCGCCGATCAGCGCCTCGACCAGTTCACCGAGGGGCAGGGACTCGAAGGCGGCCCTGAGGTGGTCCGTGGCGAGCGGGCCGTACTCCTTCTCGTCGAAGACCCGGTCGAGGACGAGCTCCCGGGCCTCAGGGACGCGCATGACGTCCGTCAGCAGGTCGCCGAAGAGATGGACGGCGACCCCCCGGTCGCGCAGCACGTCCGCGAAACCGTCGTGCTCCGCGCGCGCCCGGCGCACCCACAGCACGTCGTCGAAGAGAAGCAGGTCCTTGTTGCTGGGGGTGAGCCTTTTGAGCTCTAGATCGGGCCGGTGCAGGATGACGCGGCGCAGCCGCCCGGCCTCGGAGTCGACGTGGAATCCCATGCCTTCATCCTGACCATTCGGGCGTGTGTTCACCCACTGGTCGACCGGAACGGTTCCCCGATGTCGTCCCCTTGACGATAAGCAGGTCCAGCCATTATCGTCCAACTGACGCGAACGAGTCCGTGGGGACAGACGAGGGGGATCACACTCATGGCCGACATCACCAGACGGTTCGGCTGGCGGCATCTGCGCGGAGCACCCACCGCGCACATCCGTCACCACCGCTCCGGACGGCTTGTGCACGACGGTCCGGGGCTGAGCTTCTGGTACCGGTCGCTGACCGCCGCGCTGTCCGAGGTCCCGGTCGACGACCGCGAACTGGCGATGACCTTCCACGCCCGTACGTCCGACTTCCAGGACGTGGCGGTGCAGGCGACGGTGACCTACCGGGTCAGCGACCCGGCGATCGCCGCCGCGCGGCTCGACTTCTCCATCGACCCCGACACGGGCGTCTGGCGGGGCGCTCCCCTGGAGCAGCTGTCGACGCTGCTGACGGAGACGGCCCAGCAGCACGCCCTGGACGTCCTGGCCCGTACGGCGCTGTCGTCCGCGCTGGTCGACGGGGTCGCTGCGGTACGGGAGCGGGTGGCGAGCGGCCTGGCGGCCGAGCCCCGGCTGCCGGCCACCGGCATCGAGATCGTCGCCGTACGCGTGGTGGCGCTGCGGCCCGAGCCCGAGGTGGAGCGGGCGTTGCGGACCCCCGCGCGGGAGCAGATCCAGCAGGAGGCGGACCGGGCGACCTACGAGCGGAGGGCGGTGGCCGTCGAGCGGGAGCGTGCCATCGCGGAGAACGAGCTGGCCAGCCAGATCGAACTCGCCCGTCGCGAGGAGCAGCTGGTCGAGCAGCGGGGGACGAACGCACGCCGTGAGGCCGAGGAGAAGGCCGCGGCGGACGCGGTGCGGGCGGGCGCGGAGGCGGCCCGCACGCTGCGGCTCACCGAGGCGGAGGCCACGCGCACCGTGCAGCTCGCCGACGCGGAGGCCACCCGGAACGTACGGCTCGCCGAGGCGGAGGCGGCTCGGCAGGTCAAGCTCGCGGAGGCGGAGGCGGCCGCCGCGCGGGCCGTCGGGGCGGCGCGGGCCGAGGCTCAGTCGGCGTGGCTGCGGGTGCACGGCGAGGTGGACGCGGCGACGCTGCACGCGCTGACCGGGACGCGGCTCGCGGAGAACCTGCCGCGGATCGAGAGCGTGACCGTCTCACCGGACGTGCTGACCGGGCTGCTGGCGAAGCTGGGCGGGGCGGGCGGTTCCGGGGACCCGGCGTGAGTCTCGCGCCCCGGGTGGTGCTGGTCCATCGCACCACCGAGTACGAGGAGTTGGTGGCCCGGCACGGCACGCACGGGCAGGCCGCCTTCTTCCTGAAGTCACGGGGGCGGGACATCGAGGACGTGGCCGAGCGGCACCGCCGGGAGCGGCGGGCGCTGGCCGAGGTCACGTCCTCGGTACCGCTGACCTGGCGTCAGGCCCGGGTCGAGCGTGCGGACCTGGACCGGTTCCTGTTCGCCCCCGAGGACGTCGTGGTCGTCGTCGGGCAGGACGGGCTGGTGGCCAATGTCGCCAAGTACCTCGCGGGACAGCCCGTGGTGGGGGTCAACGCCGATCCTCGGCGCAATCCGGGGGTGCTGGTCCGGCACGGGGTCGCGGACGTGGGGAAGCTGCTCGGCTCGGCGGTGGGGCGGGGGGCGGCGGTCGACGAGCTGACCATGGTGGAGGCCGTCGCCGACGACACCCAGCGGTTGGTGGCGCTCAACGAGGTCTATCTGGGCGCGGCGGGGCACCAGACCGCGCGGTACCGCCTGGGGCTCGACGGCGACAGGGGTGTCGTCGAGCCCCAGGCCTCGTCGGGGGTGCTGGTGGGGACGGGGACGGGGGCGACCGGGTGGATCCGGTCGGTGTGGCAGGAGCGGGCGAGCCGGCTGGATCTGCCGGGGCCCAGGGAGGCGCGTCTGCTGTGGTTCGTGCGGGAGGCGTGGCCGTCGCCGGTGACCGGTACGTCGATGGTGGCGGGGTCGCTGGGGGCGGGGGCGCGGCTGCGGATGACCGTGGAGTCGGATCGGCTGATCGTGTTCGGGGACGGGATGGAGGGGGATGCGTTGGAGTTGACGTGGGGGCAGACGGTGGAGGTGGGGGTGGCGGGGGTTCGGTTGCGGCTTCTGGGGTGAGGTTTACGCCCCCGCCGCCCTTACCCTTCCCGTCCTCCTGGGGGCCGCGCCCCTTCCGGGGGCTCCGCCCCCGGACCCCCGGCCTACTTCGTCTCCGTCTCCGCTCCCTTGCGGCGTTTTCTCCGGGTGTAGGTCTCCAGGGCCTGCCAGAGGTCTCGGCGGTCCGCCTCGGGCCAGGGGGCGTCGGTGAAGTGGAGTTCGGCGTAGTGGGCGTGCCAGGGCAGGAAGTTGGAGATACGGAGTTCGCCGCTGGTGCGCCACAGGAGGTCCACGTCGGGCATGGCGTGGTGCGGGAGATGCGCGGCGAACAGTTGCTCGGTGACGCGGGAGGGGTCGATGTCGCCCGCGAGGGCGGCCTGGGCCAGGGCCGCGCCCGCCCGGGCGAGTTCCGCGCGGCCGCCGTAGTTGACGCAGACGTTGAGGGTGAGGCCCGTGCGGTGGCGGGTGGCGCGTTCCTGGGCGCGGAGGACGTCGGCGACGTCGTCCGGGAGACCGTCGGGGGAACCGATCCAGCGCAGGCGGACATCGTGCTGGAGCAGCTCGCCGTCGAGCAGTTCGGCCCGCATGATGGCGAAGAGCTTGGAGACCTCGTCGGGTGAGCGTTTCCAGTTCTCCGTGGAGAAGGCGTAGACCGTCAGATGGCGCAGGCCGACCTCCAGGGCGCCCTGGACGACGTCGCGCAGGGCGACCGCCCCGGCGCGGTGGCCCTCGTCGCGGGGCAGGCCGAGGCCGGTGGCCCAGCGGCCGTTGCCGTCCATGACGATGGCCACGTGGTGCGGCAGCTGGGCGGGCTCGATCTCGGGCGGGCGGACGCCCTCGGCGTGGGGGCGCGGCGGCAGGGGCGGATCGGCGACCGGCACCGCCTGCCACTCGGGCGGGGTGGGTTCGGCACCGTCGTCGGGGCCGCCGGCCGGGCGGACGCCGGGGGCGGCCGTCGTGGGCGGGAGGGTCAGCCGCCAGACCGCGGCGGCGCGGACGCGGGCCGGGCCGAGGACGCGCCACTGCTTGTGGCGGGGGACGCGTACGGGCCGGCTCAGCGCGGCGGGTCCCGCACCCGCGATCGCGTCGAGCTCCGCCGCGAACAGGTCGACGGTGGTGTCCAGCACGATCGCGGGCCCCAGCGGCAGGCTGCCGCGCAGGACCCGGCGGGCGCCCTCCAGCCAGGCGCGGGCCTCACCCGTGAGGTGGGCGATCAGCCGCCGGACGGCGGGGGTCCACCGGCGGGCGATCAGGTCGTCCGGAGCGACCTGGAACCGGTCGAGCACCTCGGCGGGGAACCAGACGTGTCCGCCGTCCAGGTCCTCGGGGAGGTCACGGAGCATGTCCGCGAGGAACAGCCCCTCCACGAACCGGGTGAAGCCGGGTACGTCCCGCAGCCGGACCGGGACGGGCAGGCCGCACCGCACCAGCAGCCGCATGAACTGCTCGGGCCAGCTGATGTTCTGGGCGTGGGCCCGTTCGCGCCACTCCTGCCAGGTCGCGACGCCCTGCCGGTCGCCGTCCCGCTGGACCGCCTCCAGCGCGCCCAGCAGGTCGCCGAGGTCCAGCCCCCAGTGCCAGACCGCGTCGGTCAGCGCGAGCCGGATCGGGTCGTCGCTGGTGCCGCTCGTCAGATCGGCCTCCAGCGCCGACCGCCACTCCTGGAGCCGGGCGGCGCGCTGCTCGGGGGTGCCGTCGGTGGCGTCGAGCAGGTCGTCCGCGTGGGCGAACGCCGCGTACAGGGCCCAGCAGGCGGGCCGGGCCGCCGGGGGCATCAACCCCATCAGGGCGTACTCGGTGGGCCGGGTCGTGCGGACCAGGCGGCGGCACTCGTCGTAGGCGGCGTCGAGCGCCGACCGCTCTCGCCCGGACTGCGCTGCGCTGCGACGCATGGGTTACCCCGCATACCTTCGAATGGGACCGATGGGACCGACTCGGGTGACAGCGATCGCCTGCGATTGGCTGCGATCGCTGCCCCCGAGCAGTGCCGGAACCGCTGAAACCATTCGAACGCGGAGCACGGCCACGCCTGTCTGCGACATTATCAGCCGTAAAGTCGCCGTACCGGCGCGGGCCCGGCGGTCACAGCCGGGGGTCGACCGGCTCCGACTCCAGTGCCAGCACCCCGAACACCGCCTCGTGCACCCGCCACAGCGGCTCGCCCTCGGCGAGCCGGTCGAGGGCCTCCAGGCCGAGGACGTACTCGCGGATGGCGAGCGACCTCTTGTGGTTGAGGAAACGGCCGCGCAGCCGGGCCAGGTTGTCCGGACGGGTGTACTCCGGGCCGTAGATGATGCGCAGGTACTCCCGGCCCCGGCACTTGATGCCGGGCTGCACCAACCGCCCCTGCTCGGTACGGACCACGGCACCGACCGGCTTGACGACCATGCCCTCGCCGCCGCGGCCGGTCATCTCCAGCCACCAGTCGACGCCGGCACGGACCGAGTCCGCGTCGCCGGTGTCGACGAAGAGGCGCCGGGTGGTCTGCAGCAGGCCGCTGGCGTCGAACTCCACGAGCCGGTCGATCAGGGCGAGCTGCTCGTCGTGCGGCAGCGCGGCGAGGCTGCGGCCCTGGACGGCGAGGATCTGGAAGGGGGCGAGCCGCACGCCGTCCAGGCCCTCCGTGGGCCAGCAGTAGCGCCGGTAGGCCTCGGTGAACGCGGCCGCGTCGGCGGCCCGCTCCCGCTGCCTGTCCAGCAGTTCACCCACGTCGACGCCCCGGGCCGCCGCGCTCTCCAGGGCGGCCAGCGCCCCCGGGAACACCGCTCCGGAGGCGGCGCCGACCGCCGCGTACTGGGTGCGCAGCAGCCCGGACGCCTTCAGCGACCACGGCATCAGCTCGGCGTCGAGCAGCACCCAGTCGACCGCACCGGAGGCGCTGTCGGATGCGGCCAGCTCCTCCCACAGCCCCGCCGCCGTCATGGCCTCGCGCATCCGGGAGAGGACCAGCTCGGTGCGGGCCTCGTCGTCGAAGAACGGGCGGCCGGTACGGGTGTAGAGGGAGCCGGTGGGGCCGTCCACACCGAAGCGGCGGCGGGCCGCGTCCGCGTCACGGCAGACCAGGGCGACGGCCCGCGAGCCCATGTGCTTCTCCTCGCACACGACCCGAGCGACGCCGTCCTCCTTGTACTGGGCGAACGCCTCCGCCGGGTGCTCCAGATAGCCCTCGATGTGCGAGGTGGCCGTCGGGGCCATGGTCGGCGGGAGGTACGGCAGCAGCCGCGGGTCGACGGCGAACCGGCTCATGACCTCCAGGGCGGCGGCCGCGTTCTCCTCGCGGATCGAGACGCGGGCCTGGCCGTCGTAGCGGGTCTCGACGATGCGGCGGCCGTGCACGTCCGCCAGGGCCAGCGGCCGGCCCTCGTGGCCACCGGGCGCCTCGGTGGCCAGCGGCCTGGTCGGCTCGTACCAGACCTTCTCCGCGGGTACGTCGACCAGTTCGCGCTCCGGCCAGCGCAGCGCGGTGAGCCTGCCGCCGAACACGGCACCCGTGTCGAGGCAGATGGTGTTGTTCAGCCAGGTGGCCTGCGGCACCGGGGTGTGGCCGTAGACGACGGCCGCGCGGCCCCGGTAGTCCTCCGCCCACGGGTAGCGCACGGGCAGCCCGAACTCGTCGGTCTCCCCCGTCGTGTCGCCGTACAGGGCGTGGCTGCGCACCCGGCCGGAGGTACGGCCGTGGTACTTCTCCGGCAGTCCGGCGTGACAGACGACCAGCTTGCCGCCGTCGAGGACGTAGTGGCTGACGAGGCCGTCGATGAACTCCCGGACCTGCTTCCTGAACTCCTCGCTCTCGCCCTCCATCTGCGCGACGGTCTCGGCGAGGCCGTGGGTGTGCTGGACGTTGCGGCCCTTGAGGTAGCGGCCGTACTTGTTCTCGTGGTTGCCGGGCACGCACAGCGCGTTGCCCGAGCCGACCATGGACATCACCCGGCGCAGCACGCCCGGGCTGTCCGGGCCCCGGTCGACGAGGTCGCCGACGAAGACGGCCGTACGGCCCTCGGGGTGGACGCCGTCGACGTAGCCGAGCTTGCCGAGCAGCGCCTCCAGCTCGTTGGCGCAGCCGTGGATGTCGCCGATGATGTCGAACGGGCCGGTGAGGTGGGTCAGGTCGTTGTAGCGCTTCTCGGTGACGATCGTGGCGTTGTCGACGTCGGCCACGCCCCGCAGGACGTGCACCTTGCGGAAGCCCTCGCGCTCCAGGTGGCGCAGCGAGCGGCGGAGTTCGCGGATGTGGCGCTGGATGACGCGGCGCGGCATGTCGGCGCGGTCGGTGCGGGCCGCGTTGCGCTCGGCGCACACCTCCTCGGGCACGTCCAGCACGATGGCGATCGGCAGCACGTCGTGCTTCCGCGCCAGGTCGATCAGCTGCTTGCGGGACTCCGGCTGCACGCTGGTCGCGTCGACGACGGTACGGCGGCCCGCGGCGAGCCGCTTGCCGGCGATGTAGTGCAGCACGTCGAAGGCGTCCTTCGTCGCGCTCTGGTCGTTCTCGTCGTCGGAGACCAGCCCCCGGCAGAAGTCGGACGAGATGACCTCGGTGGGCTTGAAGTGCCTGCGGGCGAAGGTCGACTTGCCGGAGCCGGAGGCGCCGATGAGCACGACGAGGGAGAGATCGGTGACGGGCAGGGTGCGCCCGGCGGCCTTCCGCGCGCCGGTCTCCACGATGGTGTCGCTCATGCCGCCTTCGCCTCCTTCTCGTTCACGTCGCCGATGCTGAACACGGCCATCTGGGTGGGGGGTCCCACTTCCGGGTCGTCCGGCCCGACGGGCGCGAACGTGACGTCGTAGCCGTGTCGTTCGGCCACCGTCGCCGCCCAGGCGCGGAACTCCTCGCGCGTCCACTCGAAACGGTGGTCGCCGTGGCGGACATGGCCGGCCGGGAGGGTCTCCCAGCGGACGTTGTACTCGACGTTCGGGGTGGTGACGAGGACGGTCCGGGGGCGGGCCGAGCCGAACACGGCGTACTCCAGGGCGGGCAGCCGGGGCAGGTCGAGGTGCTCGATGACCTCGGAGAGCACGGCGGCGTCGTACCCCTTGAGCCGGTTGTCGGTGTAGGCGAGCGAACTCTGGAAGAGCTGGACGCGGGAGGACTGCCGCTCGCCCATGCGGTCGAGCTTGAGACGGCGGGAGGCGATGGTGAGCGCGCGCATCGACACGTCGGTGCCGACGATCTCGGTGAACCGCGGGTCCTTGAGCAGCGCCTGCACCAGCTGGCCCTGCCCGCAGCCGAGGTCGAGCACCCGGGCGGCACCGGCGTCCTTCAGCGCGGCGATGATCGCGTCGCGGCGCAGCACGGCGAGCGGTGTGGGCCCGTCCTCGTCGGCGGCGGCCTCGGCGCCCTCCGCTTGCTCGGCCGCCCCCGTCTCCCCCGTCTCCTCCGGCTCCTCCGGCTCCTCGACGGCGTTGTCGATCTCCTCGACCTCGCTGTCGTCCGCCTCGGCGAGCCGTACGAGCTCCAGGCGCTCCATGGCCTGGCGGGTCAGCGACCAGCGGCGGGAGAGATAGCGGCTGGTGATCAGCTTCTGCTCCGGGTGGTCGGGCAGCCAGCCCTCACCGGCCCGCAGCAGCTTGTCGACCTCGTCGGACGACACCCAGTAGTGCTTGGCGTCGTCGAGGACCGGCAGCAGGACGTACAGATGGCGAAGTGCCTCGGCCAGCGTCAGGGACTCCGACTCCAGGACCAGGTGGACGTAACGGGAGGCACCCCACTCCGGGAACCGGGCGTCCAGCGCCACCGCTTCGGCGGTCACGGTCCAGCCGAGCGGCTCGAAGAGCCGGGCGACGAGGGCGGGGCCGCCGCGTGCCGGCAGCGCGGGTATCTCCATGCGCAGCGGGCGGGCTTCGCCGGGAGCGTCGGGCCGGGCGTTGCAGCGGCCGCTCATCGCGGTGGAGAACACGCTGCTCAGCGCGACGGCGAGCAGCGAGGAGGCCGCGTAGGGGCGGTCGTTGACGTACTGGGCGAGCGCCGCGTCGGGCGCGCCGCCGCGTCCCTTCCCCCTGCCCCGCCGGACCAGCGCCACCGCGTCCACCTCCAGCAACAGCGCGGCCGTGCAGCGCGCGACGTCCGCCTCGGGGTAGAGGACGTGCGCCCTGCCGTAGGACAGGCTGGTCGAGAACGCTCGGTCAGGATGCTTGTGGAGGAGAAACCCGAGGTCAGTAGCCGGGTGCTGCTCATTGCCGGTGGTGGAGATCGTCAGGAACACGTGACCGAGTATGAGTGCCGTCGACCCCATGGCGGTACCGGATTACCCCGGAACGGCAGAAGACCTCCGCCATGTCGGCGGGGTTGTGCGAGGCTCCGTAATCGGTTGCGCGCCGCCGTGACGGGGTGTCTGATCCCGGCTATGACGATGGTGCTGAGGACGCCGACGCCCGACGGTGTGCGCGAGGCCGTCGCGGCGCTGCGGGAGTGGCAGCACGACGGAACGCCGATGCAGCTGCATCCCGGGGACATCGGCTGGAACTACCGGTTCGGGACGGCCGAGACGGCCGCGGCGGTACGGACCTGGAGCCGGAACGGGCGGATCCTCGCCGTCGGGATGCTGGATACGCCGACACTCGTGCGGATGACGGTCGCTTCCGACGCTTTCCATGACGAGGACTTGGCGCGGCGACTCGTCGAGGACCTCTCGCTGCCCGAGCGCGGTGTGCTGCCGGAAGGAGCGGTGTCCGTCGAGGCACCGCAGGGCCTGCTGCTCCACGACCTGCTGACCGAGGAGGGCTGGGGCGTCGACGAGCCGTGGACACCGCTCTTCCGCGACCTCGCCGATGCGGTGGAGGACCCCGGCGTGCGGATCAAGGAGATCGGCCCGGAGCAGGCACAGGACTTCGCCGACGTCCTGCGGTCCGCGTTCGACACCACGAAGCCCACGCGCGAGTACCGGCACAGGATGGCCGCGGCACCGTGCCACGCCGACGCCCGCTGCCTGGGCGCCTACGACGACCGGGGCAACCCCGCGGCAGTGGTGACGGTCTGGTCGGCCGGGCCGGGGAAGCCGGGTCTGGTCGAGCCGATGGGCGTCCACACGGACCACCGCGGCCGCGGCTACGGCCGGGCGATCACCGTCGCCGGGGCGGCGGCACTGCGGGAGATGGGCTCGTCCAGCGTGCGCGTGTGCACGCCGAGCTCCAACGTCGGCGGCGTCGCCACGTACAAGGCGGCCGGGTTCACGGCGAGGCCGGAGATCGCCGACCGGATCCGGAAGGTCTGACGCCGGGGTCTGCGGACCTTCTCACCCTGCCGCAGCACCTCGTACGGCGGCCGTGCGCGCCGGAGGCTCGTGCGGCGGCCGCACGTGGCTCTGCTCCCGGCCGGACGGCCCGGCGGTCGGCCGTACGCGGGTGCCCGGGGCCGCGGCCTCGGGGGACCGGCCGGCCGCTCGAAGCGGCGGAGTCAGTGGCTCCGGCTCTCGTCGTGCGCCGGGAGAGGCGGAGAGACGCGCCGACGGCCGAGCCCCTGGGCCCGCGCGGGCGCTTCTCCAGCCGCCGTGTGACGGACGTTGATTCGCCAAGGTCGACGCGGATCCGCGCGGCGAGCGGCGCCCTCTGTGCGGGAACACGTGGGTCGGCTCCTCGTAGACGCCTGACCTGCGTGTACAACCTAAGGGTTGTCCCGTGATTCCCGGCGGGCGCGCGACGCCGGGAATCACGGGACAACCCTTGGAGAACACCCTCGACGGCAGCGCGGGAATTTCCGACCGGAAGGCACACGGGACATGACGACGCAGCGGGACCGGTGGGCGGAGCTGACAGGCGGGCAGGGCGGGGAGGAGTACGCCCGGCGGTTCGCGCGGCTCGCCGAGTCCGGCCAGGACGTCCACGGCGAGGCCGCCTTCTGCGCCGCGCTGCTGGAGCCCGGCGTCCGGATCCTCGACGCCGGGTGTGGCACCGGGCGGGTGGCGATCCGGCTCGCCGAACTGGGCCACCGCTGCACGGGCGTGGATGTCGACGGCTCCATGCTCGCCGTGGCCCGTCGCGAGGCCCCCGCCCTGCGCTGGCTCCACGGTGACCTGGCCCGACTGGACACCCTCGGCCTGGAGCCCGGCTTCGACCTGGTGGTCGCCGCGGGGAACGTAATCCCGCTGCTGGCCCCCGGCACCGAGCCGGCCGTGGTCCGGCAGCTGGCCGCCGTACTGCGCCCCGGCGGGCTGCTGGTCACGGGCATGGGGCTGGACGCGGAGCACCTGCCGCTGCCGGAGCCGACGGTGACGCTGACGGACTTCGACGAGTGGTGCGCACAGGCCGGACTGACCCTGCGGGAGCGCTACGCCACCTGGGACGGCGCCCCTTACGAGCGGGGCGGCGGGTACGCGGTGAGCGTGCACGCGCGTCCCGCCGCCTGAACCCGGGGCCGCGCGCCCGAGAAACGTTTGCACGACGACAGGACGCCTCGCCTACGGAACCCGAAGTCGGCATGATCCAAACGGCAGGCCCTAGGACAGCTGCGACTGCACCTGCGACGAGATCAGTTCCAGGTGGTCCAGGTCGTCGAGGTCGAGGACCTGGAGGTAGAGGCGCTGCGAGCCGATGGCCTGGTAGCGGCCGATCTTCTCGACGACCTCGGCGGGGGTACCGGCGAGGCCGTTGGTCTTGAGCTCGTCGACCTCGCGGCCGATCGCGGCGGCGCGGCGGGCGACCTCCGCGTCGTCCTTGCCCACGCAGACGACGAGGGCGTTGGAGTACACGAGGTCGTCGCCCTTGCGGCCGGCCTCCTCGGCCGCCTCTCGGACCCGCCCGAACTGCCGCTCGCTGTCCTCGATCGAGCCGAACGGCATGTTGAACTCGTCGGCGTACCGTGCGGCGAGGCGCGGGGTGCGGCTCGCGCCGTGCCCGCCGATGAGGACCGGCACCTTGGCCTGGGCGGGCTTGGGCAGCGCGGGCGAGTCGGTGAGCTGGTAGTGGGTGCCCTGGTGCGAGAAGGTCTTGCCGACCTCGGTGGCCCACAGGCCCGTGACGATGGCGAGCTGCTCCTCCAGGCGCGCGAACTTCTCCTTGGGGAAGGGGATGCCGTACGCCTTGTGCTCCTCCTCGAACCAGCCCGCGCCCAGGCCCAGTTCGACCCGGCCGCCGGACATCTGGTCGACCTGCGCGACCTGGATGGCGAGCACACCGGGCAGGCGGAAGGTTCCTGCGGTCATCAGGGTGCCGAGCCGGATGCGCTTGGTCTCACGGGCGAGGCCGGCCAGGGTGATCCAGGCGTCGGTGGGGCCGGGCAGACCGTCCACGGAGCCCATGCTGAGGTAGTGGTCCGAGCGGAAGAAGGCGTCGAAGCCGAGGTCCTCCGTGGCCTTGGCGACGGTGAGCAGCGTGTCGTAGGTCGCCCCCTGCTGGGGCTCGGTGAAGATGCGAAGATCCATACCCCCATCCTGCACGCTCGGACGCCGGTCGACTCCACCGGTTCGGAGACCGCTCGCGGTGCCCGTTCGGGTGAACATCCGCCGACCCGACGCAGGTGGCGGGCGGTGCCGGTGACCCGCGGGAAGGGTGATCGTTGCCCGGGAGGAGCCGGCCCGCCCGGCGCCCGCCGCCGGCGGTCCCCGCCGGGGCGTTCGCACACGTGCCCCTTGGGGGGCGAGGGCCGAGGAGGCCGTCACATGTCCCGGGAATCCGTGCCGGAGCAGGCCGCCGTACCTGCGCAGCCCGGGGGTGTGCTCCAGCAGATGGAGGAGTTGATGGCCGCCCTGAACGCGGACCTGTCCCGGTTCGACGCCGAGTTGTCGGCGCCGCTTCGCGCCCCGGCGAAGGGCACGGACGCCGTCTGACCGGTCTCCGCCGTCAGGCTCGGGCGCCCCGCTTGTCCGGCGGGTGGTCAGGGCCCTTCTCGCGCGGCTCCCCGCGCCCCCGCGGCACTGTCCTGTGGGCCGGTCCTCGTCGGGCGCGGGGGACCGCGCTGCCCCTCCCCCGACCGCGGAAGCGGTTCAGCCGGCGGCCGCGTCCCGTTCGGCGAGGACCTGGTCTCTCACTGCCAGGCGGCGCAGCATTTCGAGGACTCTGTCACGGGCCTCGTCGGCGGCGTCGATCGCCTCCATGCACTGCCAGTACGTCGACTCCTCGTCCGCGGCGCTGGCGAGGCCGACGAGGGCGATGCCGACCTCGCCGAGGAGGCCGCCGAGGCGGGTGAGGGAGTCATGGGCGTCACCCAACTCGGTGAGCCGGGCGGCACGTAAGTCGCCGACGCCGAGCGGGGGCGCGCCGAGTATGCCGCAGCCGCTGCCGGCCAGCTCGGTCAACCCGAGTGCCTCGCCGCGCAGTTCGGGTGGGCCGGAGACGGCGAGGCGACTGCCGATCGCCTGCGCGAGGGCGTACGCCTGCCATGCCTCCGCCATGAGTTGGGGTTCCTCGACGCTGCCCGCCAGAGCGCGCCTGCTCGCCAAGATGAGCCGCACCGCGTCCATGCGCTGCTCCCGACTGTCCCGACGCGCTCTCACACGTCCGCCCGACCTCTTGTCTGTTCATTACCCACAGTGAGGTCGACTGAGACAGAAAGCCAGAGGAAGCCTGAAATCTATGGATAACAAGTCGACAGAGGACGGCTCGTCGGCTACGGAGAGTGACCCATGGGTGGAAGGGTCGGTCTCAGGGGCCTTACGGCGCCGGGAACCTCCGTTCGTTGCGGTCGATCTTCGCGTCCAGCGCGGCCAGCGGATCGATGCCGAGCACCTCGCAGAGTTGGAGCAAGTAGGCCAGTACGTCGGCGACTTCGTCCTTGACCCGATCGGCGGTGTCAGGGTCCGACATGACCCGGGCCGACTCCTCGGGTGTCAACCACTGGAAGATCTCGACGAGTTCGGAGGCCTCGACGCTGAGGGCGGAGACCAGGTTCTTCGGGGTGTGGTACGGCCCCCAGTCGCGGACGGCCGCGAACTCGGCGAGCCGCCGCTGGAGGGTGGGGACGTCGAGTCCGTCCGGGGCTTCAGGATCTGTCACGGTCCAGGTGTACCACCGTGGCGCCCGGGACCCCGGCGGCCCATGACGCGTCGCTCACCGCGCCCACCAACCGGATATGGCCGCGCTCGCCCATGCGGGCCGCCACACGCAGCAGTTGGGCGCGCTGCCGGGGGTCGAGGCAGCGGTCGAGGCCGTCGGCCAGGACGGTCAGGGTCTGCAGCGCCGCCGGTACTTCGGCGACCGGGTCGACCTCCAGCACGCCGGGGCCGGTGAACAGCACCAGGGCCAGGGCGAGATACCGCAGCTCTCCGTCGCCCAGCAGGGCCAGGGGTGTGCGTACGCCGTCACCCCGGTCGAGCACCGCCCGCACCCATCGGTCGCCGTACCCGGCCCCACGCTCGTTTCCCCGGCCGCCCTCGCCCCGGGACGGCTCCGCGAGGAGGTCGACGACCGGCCCCGCGCAGCCGTCCCGGACCGCAGCGACCAGTTGGGCGTGGCGTCGGCCGCACTCCGTGCGCGTACGCCACAGCACGTCGGCGAGGTTGTCGCAGCCGGGCAGCAGACGGCCGGTGCCGAGCGGTACGGCGTCGCGCATCCGGCGGGGGTGAGGGTCGCAGGCGAAGACCGAGCGAAGGGCGACCACCATCTGTTCGGCGGCGGCGAGGACCCGGCGCTGGCCGGCGGTCTTGCCGGCGACGCGCAGGGGGAGCAGGGCGGTGCCGAGGCGGTCGTGGGGCAGGGGGCCGCGGGTGACCGGGGACGCGCCCGCCGTGTGCCAGGCGGCCTGCACGACGGCACGGCTCGGGTCCACCAGTGCGGTCTCCAGGAGGGTCAGCCCGCCTGAGGTCAACCGCTCCCCCACGATGCGGAGTTCGGGTTCCGCCTGCACGGCGATGTCGAGCCGGACGGGGCCCTCGGGGCCGTCGGCGGTGCAGCCGAGGCGGAATCCGCGGCGCAGCTGGGCGTCCGGGCGGGCTCGCTCGGGCACGCAGCCGTACGGGTCGGGGAACGCCTCGTCGAGAGGGGCACCGCCGCCGAGCCGGGCGAGCGCCTCGTACGCCCTGAGCGCAGTCGTCTTGCCGCTGCCGCTGGGTCCCGCGAGGAGGGTCAGCGGGCTGAGCGGGAAGGCCGCGCCGCGATGGCCTGCGAAGGCGGAGAGCCGCAGTTCGGTGACGCTCGGCCGCTCCGAGCGGACACCGGCGTGCACGCCGGGCAGCGTCGGTGACGGGGGTGACACGGTCATATGCGGACCGTAGAGGCCGCCGAGTCCGGCGAACCGTTCCACCGCACGGTCTTCCTACGTACGAGGGAGCGCTTCCACGCGGGGGCGCGCCCGACCGGTCGGTGGAGCGCCGGGCGAAGGGTACGGGCAACCCCCGTGACGGGGCACGGCACTCGGCCCCGGGGCGTCGGCGGCACCCGCGAGACTGCCGAGCCACCAGCCGAGGGGGCGGCCCCGGGGGGACTCTCCGAGCCCGCCCCGGGACATCGGCAGCACCGGAGATCTCCGAGACCCGAGCCGAGCGGAAAGGCACCAGCAACCCCGGCCGAGCGGGCAGCACTCGGGGATTCGCCTGGCCGCAGACGGGGACGGGGGCGGACGGCACCCCAACCCCGGCAGGTCGGAGGCACTCAGAGGTGCGCCGAGTACCTGGCCCCGAGCGGAGGAGCGGCACCCCCGCCCCAAGGCTTCAACGGCACTCGGGGATTCGCCGGGTCGCAAGGCGCGGCGGCGCCCCCGGCGCCGACAGGGCGGTGGCACCCGGAGATGCGCCGAGCCGCGGGCGGGGCGTGGCTGCGTGGCGGCGCCGCGCTGCCGGGTGTGGGCGGACCGGTACCGCCGGGGCGCCCGACCGCCCGGGCTGTGCTCCTCGACGGGGCCGGCGGTGATCGCAGGAGGCTGCCCCGGTGATCGCCCCCGCCGATGCCCGTCGCCGGATGCCGGGCGGCTTCGGGGAGGCCGCCCGAGCCCCACAGAATCCGTGGGGCTCGGGCGGCACCCGGGGGCTCGACAGCCCGGGGCGGGCGGCCGGGGCGAGGACGCGGGCGGACCCGGGCTCCGGCCGGCCCCGCGGGGCTCAGATCCCGGGGACCCCGGCGTTCTCCATCAGGCCCCGGACCTCGGTCCCCCGGGGTGTGAGGAGGAACACGTTGCGGTCGACGCGGTGCATTCCGCTGGCGAGGCCGAAGACGACGCCGGTGCTGAAGTCGAGGACCCGTTTGGCCACCTCGGTCTCCGCGCCGGAGAGGTCGAGGAGGACCGGAATGCCCGCCATGAGCGTCTCCGCGACATCGCGGGCGTCCGCGAAGACATTGACGCGGAGGACGACGAAACGGCGCCGGGCCTCGGTCTCGGCCTCCGGTATGGTCCGGTGGTCGACCGCGGACGGCCATGCGTCCCGGCCCCGCAGCGGCACGACCTGTGCGAGCCCCTCCCACTGTTCGTCGGTGACATCGTGGCTGTTCACCCTGTTCACCGGCCTTCCCCCTGGCGCGCACTGATTGACTGCATCGGCCAATTCTTACCCATGGTCACCCGTTCGGCCCAACAGCGACACGGACCGCGACACGGACCGCGACATGGACCGCGACACGGAGGGTGGCCCCCCGCCCGGCACATCGGCCGGATCTCACCCTCACACCCTCTCGCCGCACGGTGTGTGGCGGGCGTAACGCCTCATGATCAGGTCATGTGACATCGGCGTAACGGGCAATTCGTACGATCGAGCCTGCCCGGCGGTCACCAGGACGCCGAGCGGAGGCAGTCCGACTGCCGTACCGGAAGACGACCGGACACCCCCACGCCGACAGAGAGGGGCCGCCCGTGGCCGCACAGGGCCCGCAGAGCACCACCACCCAGGTGCGGACCGTGTGCTCGTACTGCGGTGTCGGCTGCGGCATGCTGCTGGACGTCGGGACGGGTCCCGACGGGCGGCGTACGGTCCTGAAGGCGACCGGCGACAAGTCCCACCCGGCGAACTTCGGCCGGCTGTGCACCAAGGGCGCGACGACCGCCGACATGCTGGCCGCGCCCGGTCGGCTCACCACGGCCCTTGTGCGGGACGACCGGGGCGACGAGCCGGTGCCCGCGCCGGTCGCGGACGCCATCACCGAGACGGCCCGGCGGCTGCGCGCGATCATCGACGAGCACGGGCCCGACGCGTTCGCGGTCTATGTCTCCGGCCAGATGAGCCTGGAGGCGCAGTACCTGGCGAACAAGCTGGCCAAGGGCTTCATCCGCACCAACCAGATCGAGTCGAACTCCCGGCTGTGCATGGCGAGCGCCGGCACCGGCTACAAGCTGTCGCTGGGCGCCGACGGGCCGCCCGGCTCCTACGAGGATCTCGACAGGGCCGATGTCTTCCTGGTGATCGGCTCGAACATGGCCGACTGCCACCCCATCCTCTTCCTGCGGATGATGGACCGGGTCAAGGCGGGAGCGAAGCTGATCGTGGTCGATCCGCGGCGGACGGCGACCGCCGAGAAGGCCGATCTCTTCCTGCAGATACGTCCGGGCACGGACCTCGCGCTGCTCAACGGGCTGCTGCATCTGCTGAACGAGAACGGGCACACCGATCCGGAGTTCATCGCCGCGCACACCGAGGGCTGGGAGGCGATGCCCGCTTTCCTCGCCGACTACGCGCCGGACGCCGTCGCCGCCGTCACCGGGCTCGCGGCGGACGACATACGGGAGGCCGCGCGGCTCATCGGCGAGGCGGGCGAGTGGACGAGCTGCTGGACCATGGGGCTGAACCAGTCCACGCACGGCACCTGGAACACCAACGCCCTCGTCAATCTCCACCTGGCGACCGGCGCCATCTGCCGGCCGGGCAGCGGGCCCTTCTCGCTGACCGGGCAACCCAACGCCATGGGCGGACGCGAGATGGGGTACATGGGGCCGGGGCTGCCGGGGCAGAGATCGGTGCTCGTGGCCGAGGAGCGGGCGTTCGTCGAGGAGCTGTGGGGGCTGGCGCCGGAGACACTGCGCGCGGACGGGACCGGCAAGGGCACCGTGGAGATGTTCCGGAGGATGGCCGACGGCGAGATCAAGGCCTGCTGGATCATCTGCACCAACCCCGTGGCGTCCGTGGCCAACCGGAAGACCGTCATCGAGGGGTTGGAGGCCGCCGAGTTCGTCGTCACACAGGACGTCTTCGCCGACACCGAGACCAACGCGTACGCCGACATCGTGCTGCCCGGCGCCCTGTGGACCGAGTCCGAGGGCGTCCTCGTCAACAGCGAGCGGAATCTGACGCTGGCCTCCGCCGCCGCCGACCCGCCGGGCGAGGCGATGGCCGACTGGCGGATCATCGCCGCCGTCGCGCGGGAGATGGGCTTCGGGCAGGGCTTCTCCTACGACAGCGCCGAGCAGGTCTTCGAGGAGATCAAGCGGGCGTGGAACCCGAAGACCGGCTGGGATCTGCGCGGCGTGACATACGAGCGGCTGCGGTCCACGACGGTGCAGTGGCCGGCCGCGGAGGAGACCGGTCCCGCGCGGAACCCGATCCGGTACGCGGACGCGGACGGGGGGCTCACGTTCCCCACCGCGAGCGGGCGGGCCGTGTTCCACGCGCGGCCGCACATGGCGCCCGCCGAACTGCCGGACGACGACTTCCCGTTCGTGCTCAACACCGGGCGGTTGCAGCACCAGTGGCACACGCTGACGAAGACGGGGAAGGTCGCCAAGCTCAACAAGCTGAACCCCGGGCCGTTCGTCGAGGTGCATCCCGAGGACGCGCAAGGGCTGGGAATCGCCGACGGCGACTCCGTCGAGGTCGCCTCGCGGCGGGGGCGGGCCGTGCTGCCGGCCGTCGTGACGGACCGGGTGCGGCCCGGGTGCCTGTTCGCGCCGTTCCACTGGAACGACCTGTTCGGGGAGTACCTGAGCATCAACGCGGTGACCAGCGACGCCGTGGACCCGCTGTCCTTCCAGCCCGAGTTGAAGGTGTGCGCGGTAAGCCTGACGAAGGTGGCGGCGCCCGCGCCGGTGCCGGTCGCCGCCGAGCCGGCCAGGGCGCGGGCAGTCGACGCCCGGCCGGTCGAGACGCTCGTCCCGGCCACGGTCGCTCCCGGCGCCGACCCCTTCGGTCTCGAACCCGCTCCCCCGCCCGTCCTCTCCGCGCAGGAGCGTCAGTACCTCACCGGCTTCCTCGCCGGGCTCGGGTCCGGGGTCGCCGGGGTGCCCGTGCTGCCGCCGGACGCGCCGTTCAGCCCCGAGCACGCGCTGTGGGTGAACGGGGTGCTGGCCGGGATGTACTCGCGGTCGGCCGAGCCGGTTGCCGCCCCCTCGGCCGGGACGGCGGGGCGGGACGTCGTGGTGCTGTGGGCCTCGCAGACCGGCACCGCGGAGGAGTTCGCGGTGGCCGCCGCCGAGCATCTTGGCGCGGCGGGGCACCGGGCGACACTGATCGGCATGGACGAGGCCGCCCCGGGTGAACTGCCGCGCGACGCAGACCTGCTGCTCATCACGAGTACCTTCGGCGACGGGGACGCACCCGACAACGGCTCCGGGTTCTGGGAGGCGCTCGCACACCGGGAGGCGCCGCGACTGGACGGTGTGCGGTACGCGGTGCTGGCGTTCGGGGACTCGTCGTACGACGACTTCTGCGGGCACGGCAGGCGGCTGGACGCCCGGCTCGACGAACTGGGCGCGGTACGGCTCGCGCCCCGCACGGACTGCGAGCCGGACTACGAGCCGTCGGCGGATGCCTGGCTCGGCCAGGTGCTCACCGCCCTCGGCACCGGGACCGGGACCGCGGCTCCGCGGGGGCTCACGGAGGCGAGCCCGCAGACCGCGCCCGTCACGGTGCCCGGCGCCGCCCGGTCCGCCAGGCCCGCGCCCGCCCACGCCCGGCTGGTCGGCAACCGGCTGCTCAGCCTGCCGGGGGCGGCGAAGGAAGTACGCCGGTTCACCTTCGACACCAAGGGGACGGGGTTGTCGTACGAGGCCGGTGACGCGCTCGGGGTGCGGCCGGTCAACTCGCCCGGCCTGGTCGACGAGTGGCTGGCGGTGACCGGGCTGGACGGCTCCGCCCCCGTCGAGGTCGGCGGTGTCGGCGAGGTGCCGTTCGCCGAGGCGCTGCACCGGCATCTCGACATCACCCGGATCACCCCGGACCTGCTCCGCTTCGTCTCCGAACGCACGCGGGACAACCGGGAGTTGAAGAAGCTGATGCGGCCCGACAACAAGGACGGGCTCGCCCAGTGGTCATGGGGCAGGCAGGCCGTCGACGTGGTCGCCGAGTTCGCGGTGCGGGCCTCCGCGCACGAGTGGGCCGGGGTGTTCAGGCGGCTCCAGCCCCGCCTGTACTCCATCTCGTCGAGCCCGCTCGTCGACCCGCACGAGGTGTCGCTGACGGTGTCGGTGGTGCGGTACGAGAACCTGCGGGGGCAGCCGCGCGGCGGGGTCTGCTCGCCGTTCCTGGCGGACGGCGAGGCGGGCATGGAGGTGCCGGTGTTCGTGCAGCGGTCGCCGCACTTCCGGCCGCCGGCCGACGCCGCGACCCCGATGGTCATGGTCGGCCCCGGCACCGGTGTCGCCCCCTTCATCGGCTTCCTCCAGGAGCGGCAGGCCCTCGGACACCGGGCCCCCAACTGGCTGTTCTTCGGCGAGCAGCACCGGGCCACGGACTTCTACTACGAGGACGAGCTGACGGAACTCCGGCGGGCCGGGGTGCTGGACCGGCTGGACACCGCCTTCTCACGGGACCAGCGGGCGAAGGTGTACGTCCAGGACCGGATGCGCGAGCACGGCCCGGAGCTGTGGCACTGGTTGCAGGACGGCGCCCGCTTCTACGTCTGCGGTGACGCCTCCCGGATGGCGAAGGACGTCGACCGGGCGCTGCGGGACATCGCGGTCGCCCACGGCGGACTGAGCGAGGCGGAGGCCGCCGCGTACGTCAAGCAGCTGGCGAACGAGAAGCGGTACGTGCGGGACGTGTACTGACGGGACTCGCCGGGCCCGGGATCGGATCCGGCCCTGGCGCCGGATCGGATCCGGCCCTGGCCCTGGGTGGGATCCAGCCCTGCTGCCCCGCGTGGTGGGTGGCCGCGGTGGGGTCCACCCGCGCGAGCGAAGCCGAGCATGGGGAAGGGCGGGGGCGCCCAGCCTGAGCGTCGCGGCGGAGAGGTGGTCGCGGAGGGTGCCCGGGGGCCAGATGCACCTCGGTGGCGATCTCGGCGACCGAGGCTCCGGTGCGAGCGGCGCGCGGGACCTGAGGCTCGCGGTCGCGGAGGGACCAGTCGTCGTCGGTGAGCGCCGAGGCGGCGATGCCGGGGGCGGTGTCGCGCCCGCCCTCGCCGAGTGGTGCGGGGTGGTGGACGCCGCGGTGGCGGTGGAGCCGCAGTTTTTCGTCTGGCGAGCCGCAGTTCCTCGTCTGAGCCCACCGCCGTCCGGCGACGACGACCGACCACGGCTTTGCCATCTCTTTACAACGGGGTCCCCCGCTGTCTCGTCTCTCCGCTCGATACGCAACGCCGCCCCAGCCGGGCCACCGGCCGGGGCGGCCCGACGAGAGAGAGCGACTCATGCGCCGTACCGTCCTCAGTGCCGCGGCCCTGGCCTGCACCGCCGTCCTGGCGGGTGCGGTGCCCGCGTTCGCCGACGACACCGCCCCGTCCGCCGCGCCGCGGACGGCGACCTCGACGACGCCCACCCCGGTGCCGTCCACCGCCGGGCCCGCCGAGGAATCTGCCACCCCCGCGCCCGCGGAGGACACGGACGGCACCGACCCGTCACCGGTCCCCAGCCAGGTCTCCGTGGTGCCGAGCGGAGCGCCCGACACCGGGGAGGCACCGGGGTCGGGCGGCTCCTCGACCGGGGCCGTGCTCGTCGGCTCGGGCGCCGCGGCGGCCCTCGTGGGCGGCGTCGGCGCGATCGTCCTCGTCCGGCGCCGCCGGGCCGACGAGGTATGACACCGCCCGCCCCGCCGCCCACCGGACGCGCCGCGGACACCCCCGCCGCGGCGCTCTCCCGGCGGGCCACCCCCGCGACTCCGTCCCGGCGTCCCCCCGCCGCGGCGCTCTCCCGGCGCTCCCTCGTCGCCGTCGCGGCGGCCTCGCTGCTCGTCGGGTGCCAGGGGAGCGGCGGGGCCGGGGGCCGGGACGAGGCCGCTCCGCCGGCGGACCCGGCTCCGTCTCCGCCGGCGCCGGACGCGTCCCGGCGGCCGCCTTCCCCGGGCGGGTCACCACGTCCGTTGGGGCGTTCGGCGCCGGTCAGGCTGCTGATCCCGGCCATCGGGGTGGACACGCCGGTCATGGGGCTGGGGCTGGCGGCGGACGGGAGCGTGGAGGTGCCGCCGGTGACGGCGCACGACCGGGCGGGGTGGTACCGGCACTCACCGACGCCGGGCCAGACCGGCCCCTCGGTGATCCTGGGCCATGTCACGGTCGGGCCCTACGGCGACGGTGTCTTCCTCCGTCTCGCGCGACTGCGGCGGGGCGCGCGGATCACGGCTCGACGGGCGGACGGCTCGACGGCGGAGTTCACCGTCGACCGGGTACGGACCGTCGCCAAGGCCGACTTCCCGGCGCGGGAGGTGTACGGGAACGTCGACCGACCCGAACTCCGTCTCATCACCTGCGGCGGCCCCCGCACCGGCGAGGAGTACCGGGACAACGTGATCGTCTTCGCTTCGCTGAGCGCCACCGGCCGTACGGGCGAGCCGGCCCCGTGACCCATCGTCCCTCCCCTGCCGCACACCCGCACGACCACCCCGACCTCCGCCCGTACGGCACGGCGGCCCCCCGACCCTGGAGAGCGTTGAAACGGTCCCGCGAGAAGGCCGCGTCCGAACTGTTCGCCGCCCTCTACCCCCGCCTGGCCGGCTGGTGCCGCAGGCTGGTCGACGACGACGAGACGGCCCATGAGATCGCGTCGGAGGCGTTCACCCGGCTCTGGGCCCGCTGGACCTCCGTGGCCGAACCCCACGGCTTCCTCTACGTCACCGCGGCCAACCTGGTACGGGACCACTGGCGCAAGCTCGAACGGGAACGCCGGGCGATGCACCGGGCCACCGCCGAGGCGGCGGTGCGCCCGCAGGGCGATCAGAGCGAGCAGGCCGACCCCTCGGTGCGGCTGCTGGTGCAGTCGCTGCCGGAGCGACTGCGCGTTCCGATCCTGCTGCACTACTACGCTGACATGCCGATCCGGGAGGTGTCCGCACTGACCGGACGCAAGGAAGGAACCGTCAAGGCCGACCTCCACGCGGCCCGCGAACTGCTCCGCGCCCATCTGAGGAGAAGCCTTGATCACACCCGCTGACGACGGCCCGGAGTCCGAGCCGGACGACCCGCTCACCGTCGTCCTGCGCCCGCCCGCCCAGCATCTCGGTCCGCCGCCCGGCCGCTACGAGGCGATCCGCCGCACCGCGGCGCGCCGCCGCCTGCTGCGTGCCGCCGCCGGAACCGCCGTCACCTGCGCGGTGACCGCCCTCGTCGCCGTACCGACACTGTTCTCCACGTCCGAGACGCGCACACCCCCCTCGCCGCCTCTCGCTCCGCCGCCGGCGAGCAGTTCCTCTCACCCTCCGTCCCGCTCGGCGTCACCCTCACCCGCGACACCAGGTCCCCGCGAGGTCCCCTCCACCGCCCCTTCCACGACGCCCGGTTCGCCCACCCCGACCGAGGCCCCCGCCACCGACGCGCCCGTGACGGCCGGTTCGTCCGCCCCGGCCGGGGCACCGTCGGCGACGCCGACCCCGTCCGCCGCCCCGTCGGCCGAGCGGAGCGGTGCGGGAGCGAGGCAGGCCGGCCCGGGATCACCGACCTCCGGGGCGGGGTGATCCCGGGCCGGCCCGGCGTCGGCCCGCACGCAGAAGGAACGGCCTGTACGGCCCGTGCGCAGAAGGGACGGCCTGTACGGCCCGCGCGCAGAAGGGACGGCCTGTGCGGTCCGCGCGCAGGGGGCAGCCCGTCCGGTCCGCAGCCCGTTGGGTCCGTCCATGGGCCGGGCTCGGCGATGACCGCCCGGTGCGGGCGTGCGGCGACGCCGGGACCGGCCAGGGACACCGGGGCCACCAGGGCAGCCGCCGCCGTCCCGGGGCTCACACCTCCCGCTGCATGCAGACCAGTTGGTCCCGTGCGTCCCACGACTCGGTGACGGTGAAGCCGAGCCGTTCGTAGAGGGCGATGGCTCCGGTGCGCCACCGCCACACCGACAGCCGCAGGGTGGCCACCCCGTTCTCCGCGGCATGCGCCAGCGCGGCGCCGATCAGGCGGGACGCGACGCCTCGGCCGCGGTGGGCGGGGTCCGTCCAGAGCCGCTTGATCTCGGACCGCCCGTCGACGGGAGCGGTCCCCACGAGGCAGCCCACCGCGGCCCGCCCGCTCGACGCGAGCAGGACGACATCGGTGGCGAAGGCGGTCAGCGGATCCGTGATCTCCGCCCGGTAACGGTCGGGCAGCCCGTCCACGCCGGTGACGGCCCGGCCCTTCTCCGCCTCGGTGCGCAGATGGTAGTCCGCCAACAAGCGGGCGAGCCCGTCCTCGTCGCCGGGGTCCCGCCCCGGCCGGCGGACCACCACGAGCTCGGGCTGCTCAGTCATGCCGCCAGCATCACACGCCCCGCGTGAGCCGCCGAGCCCGGGTGTACGAGCCGGCAACTCCCTTTGAATGCCGCCCGAACTCTCGACACAGCAGGGGTAACCGGGGGTAACTTCAGCCACGATCAACATGCAACCGCTTTCCCCCGGCAGTACCCGCCCCACCCCGGCCCGGTTTCCCCAGCCCAGCACCAACCTCCAACGAGCCAGCCCAACCCCCAACCCCCAACCTCCGCCCCCCAACGATCCAGTCCAGGAGAGACTCCCCATGCGCAGACTCCTCGCCTGTCTGACGACGGCAGCCGCCGTCCTCGGCGGGCTCACGGCGGCCGCCCCCTCCGCCGCGGCCGCCGACTCCGGCACCTTCAACGTCCTCAGCTACAACGTCGCGGGCCTCCCCGAGGCGATATCCAGCGCGCCGACGCCCCGCGAGTCCAGCACCACGACGATCGGCCGGCGGATCGCGCCGTACGACGTCGTGCACGCCCAGGAGGACTTCAACTACCACGCCCTCCTCTACGCCGCCGACACCGCGCACCCCTACCGCACCCCCACCAGCGGCGGCGCCGGCATCGGCAGCGGTCTCAACACGCTTTCGAAACTCCCCTACGACGAGGACGACTTCGAGCGTGTGCGCTGGAACAACTGCACCTACGGTTCGGGGGACTGCCTGACCCCCAAGGGCTTCACCTTCATGCGCGAGCGCCTCGCCGAGGGCGTCTACGTCGACTTCTACAACGTGCACACGAACGCGGGCACCAACGACGACGACCTCGCCGCCCGCAGGGCCAACCTCAGCCAGCTCACCGACTTCATCGCCACCCACTCCGCGGGCAACGCGGTCGTCGTGATGGGCGACACCAACACCCGGTACACCCGCTCCGGCGACACCATCGCCGAGTTCGCCGCCGCCAACGGCCTCACCGACGCCTGGGTCCAGCTGATCCGCGGCGGCGTGGCCCCCGCGAAGGGCAGCGACGCACTGGTCTGCGACCAGACGGGGACGACCGTGCCCAACACCTGCGAGGTCGTCGACAAGATCCTCTACCGGGGCAGCAAGCTCGTCTCGCTGAACGCGACGCGCTACGACAACGAGCACGCCGAGTTCCTCACCGACGGTGGTCTGATGCTCTCCGACCACGACCCGCTCACGGTGGACTTCTCCTGGTCGCGCAACACCGCCTTCCAGCTCAGCGACCAGTTCGGCGGGCCGCACGGCGACTACTTCAACGACATCACCGGCGTGCCGGCCGCGGCCCGGGCCACCACCGTCGCGCTGCGGGCCGGTACCCGCGTCGACCAGTTGAGCCTCACCCTCGCGAACGGCACCACGCTCACCCACGGCGGCACCGGGGGCACCGCGTCCTCCCTCACCCTGGGCAGCGGCGAGTACCTCACCGCGGCCACCCTCTGCCAGGGCCAGAAGGACGGCCGCACCCGGATCTTCTCCGCCGAGTTCACCACCAATCAGGGCCGCACCCTGGCCGGTGGCACCACCACCTCGACGTGTGTGACGCGCACGGCACCGTCGGGCTGGCAGATCGCCGGCTTCCACGGCCGTGCGGGCGTCGAGGTGGACAAGATCGGCTTCATCTACACCCGGCGCTGACCCGGCCGCCCGGCAGCGCACGCCTCCCCGGGCGGGTCGGCCCCACCCGCCCGGGACACACCTCGCCCCGCAGTGCTCGGCCCGGTCACGCCAGTGGATCGAGGAACGTCAGCACGGAGGCGTCCTCCTCGATCAGCGGCGCGAGCGCGGCGTTGAACGGGCCGCCGTACGGGGCGTTCAGATGAGCCTGGAAGGCGTCCTCGTCCCGGTACACCTCGAAGATCCAGAAGGCGCGCGGCTCGGCCGACCTGGTGTAGACGTCGAAGGCGAGGTTGCCTTCCTCCTCGCGCACCTTCAGGGCGTACTCCCCGATCAGGCGGGCCACCTCGTCCCGCGCCCCTTCACGGGCGGTGAACTCGGCGAGCAGGGTCTTCTTCACGGTTTCGGGTCCTTGTCGGTTCAGTGGTGGGTGTCCTGCGCGCGGGTCCCGCCCGCGGCCCGGACCGGCGGCCGGAACCACGCTCCCGGGCGCGGTCCGCACACGACACGAGCCCGTCGTCGGGCCCGGGCAGGCGCAGGGGCAGGGGCAGGGGCAGTCATCACCGCCTCGGCCGGGGCGGCCGCCCCGGCCGTGCGTCATCGCCGACCCATGTCATCGATGACATCGAGTGGCCCGATGATGAGCTGCATCCGGTCGGCACGTCAACGGTCGGCGGGGAATCCCCCGCGCGCCCGCCCGCCGCTCAGGCACCCCCGGCGGGCGCCGGCTGCGCCAACTGCTCCTGCCACGGCGGATTCGGGCCCGCGACCGAGCAGGTCAGGGCCGCCACCCGGGCACCGAACCGGCACGCATCCGCGACCTCCTCGACACCGAGGCCGTCCAGTCGGCCGCCCAGGAGTCCGAGGGTGCCGAGGTGGTGGAGCAGGCCGGCCGTGAAGGAGTCCCCCGCGCCGACCGTGTCGACGACCTCCGTGGCCACCGCGGGCACCCGCAGCCGTTCACCGTCGAGCGACGCCAGGGCGCCGCCGGCGCCGAGGGTGATCACGACGAGCCGCGCCCCCGCGGCGTGCCAGGTGTCGCACGCCTGCTCGGGCGAGGTGCCCGGCAGGAGAAGGTCCAGGTCGTCCGAGCTCAGACGCAGGATGTCGGCGAGAGCGCACCAGTGCGCCAGCCGGGCTCGGTAGACCTCGGGGCGCACCAGCAGCGGCCGGACGTTGGGATCGATGCTGACGGTGGCACGCGCGGCCGCCGACTCCAGGAACCGCTCCACCACCGCACCGCCGGGCTCACGGACCAGCGCCAGCGATCCGGTGTGCACACAGGCCGTCCCGGACAGGTCCACCCGGGCCAGTTCCTCGGAAGTCCACTGCCAGTCGGCGGTGTTCTGGGCGTGGAAGGAGAAGGCGGCCTGCCCGGTGGCGTCCAGTTCGGCCACCGCCAGCGTGCTGGGTTCCGCGGCGGCGACGGCGTACGACAGGTCGACGCCCGACGCCTCCAGGTGAGTCCGGAACAGACGGCCGAACACGTCACCCGACAGACGGGCGAGGAAGCGGGCCGGAGTACCGAGCCGGGCCAGGGCCACCGCCGTGTTCGCAGGTCCGCCGCCGGGCAGCACCCGCAGGGCGAGTTCGTTGGAGGCGTGGGCCGGCTCGGTGAAGGCGTCCGCGACGCACTCTCCCAGAACAGTGATCCGACTCGGACTCATGGGCTGCTCTCTCTCGAAAGAAGGCTCGGAAGGGCCGGGCGAAGGGGCCGGCGCGACGACGGGGGGCTCACCGGCCGCACGGAGCTGACGACTGCGTACGTTGCCGATTTGTGACGGGTGGAAGGCATTGACGTTGCCCGGATCCGGAGTCCATCATCCTCGCCATGCAGTGTCAACGATGACATAAGTCAACGATGACACCCCGGGCGGCATGCTCCGATCCCAGCCCCGTGCCGCTCGCTATCCCACAGGAGTCGATCATGTCTCGCACCACTCGTCTGTCCTCCTCCCTCCTCAGAGCGGCCGCGGTCACGGGCGTCGCGGCCCTCACCCTGACGGCCTGCGGGTCCGGCTCCGGTTCGGACTCCTCCTCCGGTTCCGGCTCCGGCACCGTCAAGGTCGGCCTGATCACCAAGACCGACACCAACCCGTTCTTCGTGAAGATGAAGGAGGGCGCGGAGAAGGCCGCCAAGGAGAACGGCGCCGAACTGTCCACCGCGGCCGGCAAGTTCGACGGGGACAACGCCGGGCAGGTCACCGCTCTGGAGAACATGGTCGCCGCCGGCGTGAAGGGCATCCTGATCACCCCGAGCGACTCCAAGGCGATCGTTCCCGCGATCGAGAAGGCCCGCGCCAAGGGCGTCCTGGTCATCGCGCTGGACACCCCGACCGACCCGGAGAGCGCGGTCGACGCCCTCTTCGCCACCGACAACCTCAAGGCCGGTGAGCTGATCGGCGAGTACGCCAAGGTCGCGATGAAGGGCAAGACGGCGAAGATAGCCACCCTCGACCTGGCGCCCGGCGTCTCGGTCGGCGTCCAGCGGCACGACGGCTTCCTGAAGGGCTTCGGCGCCTCGGACAAGGACGTCGTCTGCGCCCAGGACACCGGCGGCGACCAGGCCAAGGGCCAGACCGCGATGGAGAACTGCCTGCAGAAGGCCCCCGACATCAACGTCGTCTACACCATCAACGAGCCGGCGGCCCTCGGCGCCTACACCGCCCTGAAGGCCAAGGGCCGGGAGAAGGACGTGCTGATCGTCTCCGTCGACGGCGGCTGCACCGGCACCCAGGCCGTCAAGGACGGCAAGATCGCCGCCACGTCGCAGCAGTACCCGCTGAAGATGGCCGCCGAGGGCGTGAAGGCCGTCGTGACGTTCGCCAAGGACGGCAAGAAGGCGTCCGGTTACACCGACACCGGCGTCACGCTGATCACCGACAAGGCGCAGGACGGGGTCACGTCGAAGGACACCGCCTACGGCCTGGAGAACTGCTGGGGCTGAGCCCCACCCCCGGGACCGTACGACCCCGGCACCGACCTCAGCGGGGCGGCCGCCCCCTCCCTGACCGGGGACGGCCGCCCCCGCGCCCCGGTGGCGGGAGCTCCCTTCGTCCTCCGACCAGGACGCCACGTCCTCCGACCAGGACATCTGTCTTCCGACAAGGACTTCGCATGACAGCGACGACATCGCCGTACTCGGAGCTCAAAGCGCCGACCACGGTCCGCAGACTGCTCACGGCACCGACCACCGGCCCGTTGGCCGCCCTCCTCCTGGCCTGCGCCTTCTTCTCGTTCTCCACCGACCAGTTCCTCACCGGCGGCAACTTCTCGCTGATCGTGCAGCAGGTCATGGTCGTGGGCACCCTCGCCATCGGGCAGACCCTGATCATCCTCACGGCCGGGATCGACCTGTCGTGCGGGGCGGTGATGGCGTTCGGCAGCATCGTGATCGCCAAGATGGCGGCCGAGGGCTCCGTCCCGCCGCTGGTCGCGATCGCGCTGGGTCTGGTCGTCTGCGGTGGTTTCGGGCTGCTCAACGGCCTGCTGGTGCAGAAGATCCCGCTGCCGCCGTTCATCGTCACCCTCGGCATGCTGAACGTGGCGTTCGCGCTGACGCACATCTACTCCGAGGAGCAGACGGTCAGCAACCTGCCCGGCCCGCTGACCGCCCTCGGGGAGACCTTCCCGCTGGGCAACACGGACATCACCTACGGTTCGCTGGTCACCATCGGATTGTTCCTCCTCTTCGCCTACGCGCTCAGCAGCACCGGCTGGGGCCGGCACGTCTACGCCCTGGGCAACAGCGCCGAGGCCGCGCGGCTGAACGGCATCCGCACCTCCCGGCTCACCGTCGGCGTCTACACGGTGGCCGGTCTGCTGTACGGCGTCGCCGCGCTGCTGCTCATCTCCCGCACCGGTGTGGGCGATCCGCAGGCCGGGCAGACCGACAACCTCGACAGCATCACCGCCGTGGTCCTCGGCGGCACCAGCCTCTTCGGCGGCCGCGGTTCGGTCCTCGGCACCTTCATCGGCGTCCTCATCGTCGGTGTGTTCCGCAACGGGCTCCAGCTGATGGGCGTCGCCTCGATCTACCAGACCCTGATCACGGGCGTCCTGGTGATCCTCGCGGTGACCGTCGACCAGATCTCCCGGAAGAAGGCACGATGACCGCGACCCCCGCCCCCACGCCCGTGCTGCAGGCCCGCGGCCTCGTCAAGCGGTACGGACACGTCACCGCCATCGACGGCGCCGACTTCGATCTGCTGCCCGGTGAGGTCCTCGCCGTCATCGGCGACAACGGAGCCGGCAAGACCAGCCTCATCAAGGCCCTGACCGGCGCCGTGGTCCCGGACGCGGGCGAGATACGGCTGAACGGCGAGCCCATCACCTTCTCCGGGCCGCAGAGCGCGCGCGCCCACGGCATCGAGACGGTCTACCAGGACCTCGCGGTCGCCGCGTCGATGGACATCGCCTCGAACATGTTCCTCGGCCGTGAGCTGCGCCGCCCCGGTGTCCTCGGCACCGCCTTCCGCATGCTCGACAAGAAGCGCATGCGGCAGGAGGCCGCCGAGCACATGGCCGACCTCAAGATCGGTCTGCGCTCGCTCACCCAGTCGGTGGAGACCCTGTCCGGCGGACAGCGCCAGGCGGTCGCGGTCGCCCGCGCCGTGGCCTGGGCCCGCTCGGTGGTCGTCATGGACGAACCCACCGCCGCCCTCGGCGTCAAGGAGTCGGGCCAGGTCCTCGATCTGATCCGCCGGGTCCGCGACAAGGGCATGCCGGTGGTCCTCATCAGCCACAACATGCCCCATGTCTTCGAGATCGCCGACCGCATCCACGTCCACCGGCTGGGCCGGCGGGCCGCCGTGATCAAGCCGTCCGACTACTCCATGGCCGAGGTCGTCGCCATCATGACCGGCGCACTCACCGTCGACGCGGCCGGAGATACTGTCGTTGCGGATTCGGAGGCCGCGAAGGCCGCCGGTGTCCGGGCCACTTGACAGCTCAACCCCGCTCTCCCGTCTCCGGCCGAAGGCCGCGGCCGGAGAGGAGAGCCCTTCAGGAGACGGTTTCCTCCATGGCAGCGAACCGCCGCCCCACCCTGGCCGATGTCGCCCGAGAGGTAGGGGTCAGCGCCAAGACGGTCTCCCGGGTCCTCAACGAGGACGGCCCCGTCTCCGCGCGGACCAGGGAACAGGTACTGGCCGCGGTGGCGAAGCTCGGCTTCCAGCCGAACCTCATGGCCCGCAACATCCGCGTCGGCGGCCCGGACACCACCATCGGACTGGTCATCCCCGACCTGGCCAACCCCTTCTTCGGGGCGGTGGCCCGAGCCATCGAGGACACCGTCGGAGAACGCGGACTGACCCTGCTCATGGGGTCCTCCGCGGACGACCCCGAGCGCGAACGCGCCCTGACGGACAAGTTCCTGGCCCGCCGGGTCAGCATCCTGATCGTCGTCCCGTCCGTCGGGGCCGACCACTCCCACCTCAAGTCCCACCGCACGGCGGGACTGCCCGTGGTCTTCCTCGACCGGCCCGGAGTCGGCCTGGTCACGGACAGCATCGTCAGCTCCAACCGGGCCGGGGCGCAGGAGGGCGTCGCGCACCTCATCGCCCACGGACACCGCAGGATCGGCTTCGTCGGCGACCTGCCCCCGAAGCTGTACACCCGCCGTGAGCGCCAGGCGGGCTACCGCTCGGCGCTGTCGGAGGCCGACATCCCCTACGACCGCGCCCTCGTCGCCAACGCCCACGACCAGCGGGGCGCCGAGGCCGCGACCGCCCGACTCCTCGCTCTGGCCGATCCCCCGACCGCCCTGTTCGCCGGCAACAACATCATGGCGCTGGGCATAGTGGCCGAACTGGCCCGCAGCAAGCGCAAGGAGGTCGCCGTGGTCGCCTTCGACGACGTGGCGCTCGCCGAGGCGCTGGAGCCGGCCCTGACCGTCGTCGCGCAGGACGCGGAGGAACTCGGCCGGGCGGCCGCGACGACCGCCCTGGCCCGCCTCGACGGGGACCGCGGCCGGGCCCGGACGATCACCGTCCCCACCCGACTGGTCATCCGGGGTTCCGGCGAACAGCCCGCTCCGAAGCCGTAGGCGCGGGTGCAGCGCGCGGACGGTCGCCGAGCCGCGTGGAGACCTGACCGACGGTCAGTCCGCCGGCGTCCCGCGGCGTCACCCGGTCTCCGCGTTGTCGCGGGGGCGACGGCCGGTGCGGTGATCCCGACTGCCGCGAGGCTCCTGGGAGTGTCGTGCAAGGTCCGTGCAAGGTCCGTGCAAGGTCCCTCCCACCCGCGGACGGCAGGTGAGAGGGACCCTTTCGCGGGGGGCGACGGCGTCTCCCGCCCCTGACGTGATCGAACGACTTGTTCGTCGGACTAAGTCGGTCCTGGACCAAGTCGATATGATGCCTTCATGGCTCACGTTTCCGCGGCGGAGCGCCGCCCCCAGCTGATCAAGGCCGCCATCGACCTCATGACGAGGGAGGGTGTGGCTGCCGGAAGCACCCGTGCCATCGCGGCCGAGCTGGGCGTGGCCCAGGCGACGGTGCACTACACCTTCGGCACCAAGGAAGACCTGTACCGGGCCGTCATGGAGCAGCTCACCCACGCTCTGATCGCACAGGTGGAACGGGCGGCGCCCGCGGACGCCGGCTTCGAGGAGACGGTCGCGGCACTCGCCGCGGCCCTGTGGCAGACCGTGCGCGAGCAGCCGACCACCCATCAGCTCCTCACGGAACTGTCCATGTTCGCGCTCCGGACACCACGACTGCAGGAGGCCCTCGAGAACCACTACCGTGAGGTGACGGCCGTGACGACGAAGCTGGTGACCGAGGCGGCCGAGCGCACCGGGTACCGGCTGGCCCAGCCTGCCGAGACCCTCGCGCGGTTCTTCCTGGCCGGCTTCGACGGCCTCTCGTCGCAGCGCCTCTCGCTGCCCGACGAGGCGGCCGAACTCACCTGTCTGCAGGCCCTGGTCTCCGCCGTCGTCGCCCTCGCGGGAGGCCGGATGGACCTTGTGCCCCTGCCGACGAGCTGACGAGCTGAGCACCTTCGTCGCCCGGGCGACCCGCCCGCGCGGACGAGACCGCGTCCTCAGGCCGTCGGGACGCGTCCGGGCCACGGTTCGCGGGTGGCCTGACCGCCGGCCACCGTCATCCTCAGCAGGGGCAGCGAGGCGAGGGCGGTGCCGGCCGCCAGGACGAGGCTCAGCACCCCGGCCCCGGCACCGTCCAGGACGGCACCGACGGCCAACGGTCCGACGCCGGTGCCCAGCGCTCCCGCACCGCTGAGGGAGGCGACCAGGCGGCCGGTCGGGTCGATGAGCGCGGCGGCGGCGAGCATCTGCACCAGGACGGCCAGTTGGCAGGCCTGCCAGAGGACGGCCGCGACGGTGAAGAACACGGGGTCGCGGGTGAAGATCAGCGCCGCCATCGCGAGGGCCTGCGCCATGACGAAGGCGGCCATCGACCGCATACGTCCGAAGCGCCGTGCGGCGACGGGTCCCACCGCGGCGCCGACGAGTGCCGCGACGCTGGAGACGGCGAGGACGGCCGACACGGCGGAGTGCGACATCCCGGTGTGCTGGCGCCCCAGGACCGAGGCGTACGACCACGCGCCCTGGGTGACGGCCCACAGCAGCCCGGTGCCGGCGAGCAGCACGAACGACGGTCTCGTGGAGGCCACCCCTCGCGTACCGGCGGGCCCGGAATCCGTTGCCGCGGGACCGGCGTGGCCGTCGGGAAGGCGGCGCAGCAGTAGCCAGGCGACCGGACAGCACAGCGCCATGAGCAGGAAGCCGGTGCCCTCCCCCAGGTCGTGGTTGGCCGCGGGGACGCCCATGATCAGCAGCGCTGTCACGCCGACCACACCGCAGACGGTGACCGCGGAGGCCTTGTCGGCGTCGTCGGTGGCGGCGAGCGCGGCCGTGGCCGCCGCGTAGACCGCGCCGAGCCCCGCGCCGAGGACCAGGTTGGCCAGGACCAGGCTCACCGGGTCATTGACGGCCGCCGCGCCCAGGAAGCCGGCGCCCGAGACGGCCAGCCCCAGTCGGGCCATCCGCACCCGCCCCGGCCGCGCCGCCCGCTTGGCCAGCAGCATGGTGACGACGGCGGTCGCCATCAGCTGGGTCGCCGCCACGAGCCCCGCGGCGAAGTCCGACAGTGCGAAGCGCGTCGCGAAGTCGTCGACGAAGACTGGCATCACGTTCGCTCCGCCGTTGCCCAGGGTCACTCCGGCGATGAGGGCGACCGCCACCCCGAAAGTGACCGCGGAGCCCGTTCGTGCGTTCACCGACCGCTCCTCTGTGGGCAGTTGGGGGTGGTCAGCGGTCGTCGGCGGGGAGCCGGGTGTGCGACGGGCATGAGAACCTCACGAGTTCAGGAGGGGCGGGACACGTTCCGAAGGAGACAGGGCCACGGATGTGGGGGGTGTCCGTGGCCCTGTCGGTCTGTGGGGCGGTGCGGAGTGCCGGCGGGCGCCGGTCACCGCGCCGCGGGTGGTCAGCCGGCCCAGACGTCCTCGACGTAGGTGCCGGACTCGATCAGGGCGTTCAGCCAGGCGCTCGCCTCGTCGTCCCCGGTGCCGGTGCGCGTGCGGTAGACCGCCTTGAACGCCTCCCGCACGGCGGGGGCCATCCGGCGTCCGTCCCCGCAGATGTAGACGCGTCCGCCCCCCTCCAGCACCGCCCAGACCTCGTCGCTCTCCCTGGCGATGCGGTCCTGGACGAAGCGGGCCCCGTCCTCGGGGGCGCAGGAGAAGGTGGGCCGCATGCTGACGGCTCCGGCGGCCTCGGCCGCCTCGAACTCCTCGCGGTGGAGGTAGTCGACGTCGGGGTGGTCGCAGCCGAAGTAGCACAGCAGGGTGCCGGTCGACTTCGTGTGGTGGCGGTCCAGCACCGCCCCGCGGAACGGGGCCAGACCGGTGCCCGCGCTGACCAGGATCACCGGCACGGAGTCGTCCTCGGGCAGGCGGAAGGCGTCACTGCAGGGCAGCACCCGTGCCTGGACGGTGTCGCCCGCGTTCACGGTCTGCAGGTAGTGCGAGCCGATGCCGCGGAAGGTGCCCTCACCGCAGCGGTGGGGTGCGGCGAGCAGCGACACCATCAGGTCGACCTCACCGGGTGCCGCCACCGCGGACGAGGAGATCGAGTAGTGGCGCGGGCGCAGCACCGGCAGCAGCTCCAGGAAGAGCTCGAACGGCAGCTCGCAGGCCCGGTAACGCTCCAGCAGGTCGAGGAGGCTGCGTCCGGGGGCGGTCACCTGCTCGCGGAACGTCTCCGCGTCCGCCGCGGCGAGTTCGGCCAGGGGGCGCTTCTCGGGCGGGCAGGCGGTGTGTTCGGCGAGCACGGCGACCTGCTCCCGGGTGGCGGGGTCCTGGAGTTCGACGAAGTCGGTGAGCAGGCGGCGCAGGGTCAGGGGGCGGTCGACCGGCAGGGCGCCCCGGCTGCGGCGGCGGGCCTGGAGACGGACGGTGCGGTCCAGGTCGAGGGAGAAACGGTCGGCCACGCGCCGGACGAGGTCGGCCGGGTTGCTCGGGAGGACGGCGATGTGGTCCCCGGTGCGGTAGGTGACGCCGTCCGGCAGCCGCAGCTTCAGGAAGCGCTTGGAGCGGCCCAGTCCGTGGTCCATGTCGACCAGTTCGCCGGCGTCGAGCACCTCCATCGGCTGGACCCCGTGCCGTGCGGCGAGCCCGCCGATGACCGAGTCGGTCGCGTCCTCCAGTACGTACAGGCCCGTTTCCCGGTCGCCCTCCGGCTCGGCGGCGGTCGCCTCCCCGGCCGTCCCGTACCGCTCCAGCAGGGTGGTCCACAGATCGCCGGTCCAGCGGTCCACCGTGCCGGCGAAGTCGCCGGCGGCGTCGGCGGCGCCGCGCTCCAGCAGCGGTGTGGCGCCCGCGGCGGCCAGCCGCTCGTCGATCAGGGCCGGGACGCGCTGGTAGGTGGCGGCCCAGTTGCGGTCGCCGACGCCGAGTACGGCGTACCGGAGGCCGTCGAGCGCGCCGGGCTCCAGCCCTTCCAGCCAGGTGACGAACTCCGTGGCGTCGTCGGTGGGCCTGCCGTTGTAGGAGGCGGCGACGATCACGACCGGTCCGGCATCCGCGGAGAGTTCGCCCACGGCGTCGTTGAGGGGAGCCACGGAGGGAGTGAAGCCGCGCTCGCCGCCGTCGTCGGCCAGGTCGCGGGCGATGCCCACGCAGGTGCCGAGGTTGGAGCCGTGCAGGAGCCGCAGCGCGGTCCCGGCCGCACGCCGGACGGCGGGGCGGTCCTGGCCGGCGGGAGCGCTGTCCGCGGCGAGGGCAGCGGCGGCGGGCAGGCGCCGTTCACCGCTGGTGCGCCGGGCCAGGTTCAGCGTGAACTCGTCGGGCTTGAGCGTGAGGGACTGCTTGATCTTCAGCTCGTAGTTGGTGTGGTCGATCAGGCGGTAGCGGTGGATCACCAGCGCGAGGACCAGCGTCGCCTCGTGCAGCGCGAACTGGCGCCCGATGCAGGCGCGTTCGCCGCTGCCGAACGGCTTGAACAGGTGGACCGGCCGCTGCTCCTCCCGCTCGGGCAGGAACCGGTCGGGGTCGAACAACTCGACGTTCTCGCCCCAGGCGGGGTCGCGGTGCAGCTGCGGGATGAGGATCTGGATCGACTCGCCCTTGCGCACGGCGTACTTCCCGCCGATGACCGTGTCCTCCAGCGGCTCCACCGCGAAGGCGGGCGCCGTCGGCCACAACCGCAGGCTCTCGTTGAGCACCTGGCGGATGTACGTCAGCTTCCCGATGTCCCCGTAGTCGGGTTCGGGGGTGTCCGAGTCGCCCCACAGGGCGTCGACCTCGGCCTGGGCGCGGGCGAGGATCTCGGGGTGCTTGGTCAGGTAGTAGAGGGCGAACGACAGGGCACCGCTGGTGGTCTCATGGCCGGCGATGAGGAACGTGATCGCCTGGTAGCGGATGTTGACGTCGTCCAACGGCTCGCCCGTCACCGCGTCAGTGGTGTGCAGCATCCGCCCGAGCAGGTCGTCGGTGCTCCGGTCCCCGGACGCGCGGCGCTGCCGGATCACGTCGTCGACGAGGCCCTCCATCAGGGCCACGTCCTCGCGGAACTGCTCGGCCTGCTTCCACTTGAACAACTCCGCGCCCGGGATCGACTCCCCCTTGTCCTGGGCGAAGGCGAGCGCCCTGGACAGGGCGGTGACGAAGGGGTGCGGCTCGTCGCGGTCGAACGACTCGAAGTCGTAGCCGAAACCGCACAGGCCGATCGTGTCCAGCGTCAGCCGCGTCATGTCGTCGGCCACGTCCACCGGCTCCGAACCCGCCGCCAGGTCCCACTTCCCGATCAGCTCCCGGGCGACCCGGAGCATCGTCGCGTGGTAGCCGCGCATCGCGCCGAGTGAGAAGGCGGGCATCAGGACGTCGTGCGCCTTCCGCCAGTTGGGCTCGTCGTTGTACGCGGTGAACAGCCCGTCGCCGCCGATGCCCCGGAGGATGACCAGGTCGGGGTGGACGTTCTTGCGGAACCGGCTCTCGTCCGCCAGCTCGGTGACCAGGTCGAGACCGGAGGCGAAGTTGATCTCGTTGCCGAAGACACGGAGCTTGAACAGCGGCCCCAGCTCCTTGGCCTCCTTCATCACATAGAGCAGGCCGTCGGCCCCGCTGGGGATGTCGAACGCGTGACCTACCAGGGGCAGGGCGGGGCGCTGAGGAATCGGCTCGGTTCCGCGCAGGGTCTCGTGGGTCATGAGCTTGCCTTTCGTTCCGCACAGGCTGTCGCTGACCAGAACCATACAGGCGACATTGTCACTCGACAATGTCGCCTGATTGTGGCGCCTGACACAGTCGAGCGATTGGAGCATCGCGGCGTCTGAACGCCAGGCACCCCAAGGGGGCGACGCGGTGGGCCCGAAACCCCCGGGGAGATGGCTCTCCGCCCACCGACCCGCCGGAGAGCGCGCGAAGCCCCTCCCGCGACTCGCCGTCGCCGGAGGGGCTCCCGGGGCATTCGCCGGGCCGTTTCGATCCGCAGGCACCCGCCGTCAGGCCTTGGACGGGGGCCGGGAGCGGCGGCTCAGGGCGTGAGAACGAATCGGATCGGGTCGCCGGTCTTCTTCTCCAGCCGGGTGACGGCGTCGGCGGCGTCGGCCAACGGGATGTGGGCGGTGATGGAAGGGGCCAGATCGATGCGTCCCGCGGAGGTCAGACCGATGAGTTGTTCCACGTGCTCGAACCCGGAGCCGTAGTGACCGCGGATCTGGTTGCCCCGGAAGCTGAACCCGGTGCTGTCGCCGACGACGACCGACTCCGGGGTGAGCCCCGCGAGGACGAGGATTCCGCCGGCCCCCAGTGCGGCGACCGCCTGAGCGCGAGCGGCCGGCACGCCGGCGAAGTCGAACGCCACGTCGATGCCCCGCCCCGCCGTGGCCCGCGCCAGCGCCTCGGCGAAACCGTCCGCCCCCGGGTCGAGCGCGAGATCGGCACCGAAGGCGAGGGCCCGTTCCCGAGCCGAGGGCAGGGGATCGACGGCGATGACCGGGGCCGCCCCGACCATACGGGCGAGCCGGACGCCGTGCGCACCGAGACCGCCCGCACCCCAGATCCCGACCGTCTGCGCCGGACGCACCGCCCCCGTTTCGACGATGGCCGCGTACGGGGTGGAGACGGCGTCGGGGATGATGGCGGCCTGGTCAAAGGGGAGGTCGTCCGGGATGGCGATCAGGGTGTCCTCGCGCGCCACCGCGTACTGGGCCCAGCCGCCGTCATAGTCCACGCCGCGCGTGAGCGGCTGCCGGCACGAGGCGCGGCGCAGGCATCCGCCGCACACACCGCACGCCTGCCCGGCCTGCAGCACCACCCGCGTGCCGGGCACCCATTCCCCGGCCACCCCCGGGCCCACCTCGTGAATGACGCCGGCCACCTCATGGCCGAGGGTGACGGCGCGCGCCGCCGCGACGGAGTCGACGGGGAACGCCGGACCGATGCTGCCGTCGATCAGATGGACGTCGGACAGGCACACCCCCGCGGCCCGCACCTCGACCAGCACCTCCCCCGCCCCCGGGGCGGGCACGGGAACCTCCTCGACGGCGAACGTGTGGGTGTCCAGGTGGAGCCGCCCGGCGAGCATGGTCTTCATGACGGACCTCGATCCTTCCGATGCCTCAAGCGAATGACATTGTCGGATGACCATGTCATTCAATAGAGTCGCAAGACAAGTTCGAGTGACTCATGTCTCGCGACGGGCAGGCCGGCCGCCGCCGCTCCCGGACGCTCGCCGCACCGCGGAGCCGTCGGAGTGCCGCCCCCGTCACCGCCCCCATGCCCTTCGTGCGGGGGGTCGACCTGCGGCGACGCCACGCACGAGGCCCACACGCCAGGTGCGGAAGGAGCGTGCCCGTGCCTCGGAGCCACCGGATCCGACCCTTCCCCCGGTCGGCTCACCGTGTCCGGTGCGGCAAGTCGTCCGCACCCCGGACCGGGGCACCCCCGGTCGGCATCCCTCGGGGCGACCCCGAGCACGGACAGAAAGAGAGGTGCCGAGGCTCCACCCGGTCGCTACTGAAGGATGTCTGAATTGCAAAATTTAGCAATTCACTACATGCTGAGATGAGTGCCCGCGCCACCAGTAGAAGCGCGGCGCAGCGCAGTCGTGTCCGTCCGGACGGACTGAAGCTCGGGACAGGAAGGCTAGGAGCGTGTCCGTTCCGCTGTACCAGGCCAAGGCCGAGTTCTTCCGGATGCTCGGACATCCCGTACGGATCCGGGTGCTGGAGCTGCTGCAGGACGGACCGAAGCCGGTGCGGGACCTCCTGGCGGCCATCGAGGTGGAGCCGCCGAACCTGTCCCAGCAGCTGGCCGTGCTGCGCCGTTCCGGGATCGTCACCTCCACCCGGGAAAGCTCGACCGTCGTCTACGAGCTGGCCGGCGGGGACGTCGCCGACCTGATGAAGGCCGCGCGCCGCATCCTCACCGAGATGCTCACCGGGCAGGGCGAGCTGCTGGCCGAGCTGCGGGAAGGCGAGGTCGCCGCGCGATGACCTCGGCGATCAGCGGGGCAGCGGCCCGGCTCACCGCGCTCCTGCCCACCCGCACCGACCTGACGGACATGCGACGCGACGTCCGGCGGGACCTGCTCGCCGGCCTCACCGTGGCCATCGTGGCCCTGCCGCTCGCACTCGGGTTCGGCGTCTCCTCCGGGCTCGGTGCCGAGGCAGGGCTGGCGACCGCCGTGGTCGCCGGCACGCTCGCCGCGCTGTTCGGCGGGTCCAATCTCCAGGTGTCCGGCCCCACCGGGGCCATGACCGTCGTGCTGGTGCCGATCGTCGGTGAGTACGGACCGACCGGCGTACTGACCGTCGGGCTGATGGCGGGCGTCATGCTCGTGGCACTGGCCGCGCTGCGGGCCGGCAAGTACATGCAGTACGTGCCCGCGCCAGTGGTCGAAGGCTTCACACTGGGTATCGCCTGCGTGATCGGACTGCAGCAGATCCCGGGCGCGCTCGGCGTGCCCAAGCCCGAGGGCGACCGCGTGCTCGTCGTCACCTGGCGGGCCGTCGAGGAGTTCGCACGGCATCCGAACTGGACGGCCGTCGGACTCGCGGTGTCGGTGGCCGCGGTCATGCTGGTCGGTGCCCGCTGGCGGCCGACCGTCCCGTTCTCCATCCTCGCGGTCATCGCGGCCACGGCCGTCGCCCAGGTCGCGGGCCTGGACGCGGCGAAGCCGATCGGCGACCTCCCGTCCGGGCTCCCCGCGCCCTCTCTCGGTTTCCTGGAGCTCGGGTCGCTCGGCACCCTGCTCGCCCCGGCCGTGGCGGTGGCGGCGCTCGCGGCCCTGGAGTCCCTGCTGTCCGCCTCGGTCGCGGACGGCATGACCGTGGGGCAGAAGCACGATCCCGACCGCGAGCTGTTCGGCCAGGGACTGGCCAACATCGCCGCCCCGCTGTTCGGCGGAGTGCCCGCGACCGGTGCGATCGCCCGGACGGCCGTCAACGTCCGCACGGGCGCCGGTTCCCGGCTGGCGGCCCTCACCCACGCCGCGATCCTCGCGGTGATCGTCTTCGCCGCGGCGCCCCTGGTGTCGAAGATCCCGCTCGCCGCCCTCGCCGGTGTGCTGCTGGCCACCGCGGTCCGTATGGTCGAGGTCGGCTCGCTCCGAGCGATGGCCAGGGCCACCCGCTCGGACGCCCTGATCCTCGTCCTGACCGCGGTCGCGACCCTCGCCCTGGACCTCGTGTACGCGGTGATCATCGGCCTCGCCGTCGCGGGCACCCTCGCCCTGCGCGCCGTGGCCCGGCAGGCCCGTTTCGACCAGGTGCCGCTCGACCGGGGCGACCACAGCGCCGAGGAGCACGCCCTGCTCGCCGAGCACATCGTCGCCTACCGCATCGACGGGCCGCTCTTCTTCGCCGCCGCGCACCGCTTCCTGCTGGAGCTGACCGAGGTGGCCGACGTCCGCGTCGTCATCCTGCGCATGTCCCGCGTGTCGACCATGGACGCCACCGGTGCCCTGGTCCTCAAGGACGCGGTGGAGAAGCTGACGCGGCGCGGCATCCTCGTCCTGGCCTCCGCGATACGCCCGGGCCAGCGCCAGGTCCTGGATTCCGTCGGCGCCCTGGACCTGCTGCGGCACGACGGCCGTGACTTCTCCACCACGCCTGAGGCGATCCGGGCTGCTCGCGAGCACCTGGAGTCGGCCGGCGTCCTCCCCGCGGGTGCCGCGCGGCAGGAACAGGAGCCGGCCCCGAACCATGCGACATCCGCCGAAGCGCTCGAGGAGCCCGCGCGATGAGCCTTCCCCCCGCCGCCCTGCGCATGGCCGAGGTCTCCGGTGCGGAGGCGCTGTGGCTGGTGGAGGGCAGCAGCTTCGGGCGGCTGGTGTACCCGCAGCGGGGGCAGACCCTCGTACGGCCTGCCCGGCACGTGTGGGAGTACGGGCGTCTGATCGTCCGGGCCCCCGTCCAGGGGGCTGTCGTACCCGAGGTGGCGACGTACCAGGTGGACGAGATCCGGGTCATGGCCGGCACCGGCTGGACGGTCACCCTGTCCGGCCCCACCGAGGTGATCACCGATGCCGACGAGGCGGCCCACCACCAGCGCACCCTGGCCGGCTGGACCCACGGCCCGCACGACACCGTGTTGCGGCTGCGCCCACAAACGGTCAGCGGCTTCCGCCTGAGCCGCGTGGAGGCGTGATGTCCTCGCTACTGCAAGCCCTTCCCCACCGGCACGTGCTCACCCTGCCGACCTTGCCGGAAGCCGTGCGGACGGCGCGTGAGACTGCCGAGCAGGCTCTGACGGAATGGGGGATCGGCCTCCGGCACCCCGCCGTGGACCCGGCCTTGCTGATCCTGGGCGAGTTGGTGACCAACAGCGTCCGGCACGCCGCCGTCTGCTCGCCGCAGCTGACCGTGATCTACGCGGCCGGCCGGGACTGCCTGGCCTTCGCCGTCCATGACCGCCACCCCTACCAGCCTCCGCTCGGGACGCTCGGCGGCGGGACGGACGGAACCGGTGCGACCGGAGGAACCGGCGGGCTGGCCACGGTCATGGAGGTGACCCTGGGGCTGGGGGGCAGCGCGGTCGTCCGTCCGGACGCCGACGGGCGGGGCAAGAGCATCTGGATCACCCTCCCCCTCTGAATCCACCGGACCGCATCCGCATCCGCATCCGAACAGGCCGTACCGCAAGGAAGTTCACCGCTTATGACCATCGAGTGGCGCTACACCATCGAGCAGGATCTCGGCATCCTCTCCGTCGCCGGACACCTGGGCCCGGCCGCGGTCCGTCGCTTCGCCGGGGCGGTCGGCTGGGTCGCCGCTCGCGGCACCGGACCGGTCGTGCTCGACCTGACGGAACTGCGCAGTTGGTCCGCCGAGGGCCAACTGGCCATCACCGAGTCGGCACGCCGTCTCGCCGGAGCGGGCCGTAGCCTGGAGCTGGCCGCCATCCCCGCCGACGGCTCGTTGGTTCCGTCCGGCGACTGCCCGGACATCCCCGTCCACCACGACCTGGCCGCCGCCCTCGCCGCCCTCGCCGCCCACGCCCGGCCCTCGTCGGCTGCGGACGAGGGGCAGCAGGAGTGGCGCACCGACGGCTGGCCCACCTGACCCCCACCCGACCCCGTATCGGCTCACCGACTGAAAGACCTTGTGCAATGAGTGACAACCTTCCCGCCTGCCCCGAATGCTCCGGCGCCCACACCTACGAAATGGGCGCGCTCCTGGTCTGCCCCGAGTGCGGGCTCGAATGGTCACCCTCCGAGGAAACCGCAGACGGTTCCGGGAGCAAGGTGATCAGGGACGCGGTCGGCAACGTGCTCGCCGACGGTGACACCGTGACGGTGGTCAGGACGCTCAAGGTCAAGGGCAGCCCCACCGGGATCAAGGCGGGCACCAAGGTGCGCAACATCCGCCTCGTCGACGGCGTGGACGGCCACGACATCGACTGCAAGGTCGACGGGTTCGGCGCCATGCAGCTCAAGTCCAGCGTGGTAAAGAAGGCTTGACCACGGCACCTCGCCGCGCGGACCGCCCGGGACGACGTCCTGGGCAGTCCGCGTTCGCACGGCCCCCGCTCGATGGCCGGCATCCCCGGGTGGGTGGCGATCGCCTCAGCCCGTTGCCCCCGGACGCACCGGTGACGACCGCGCGGGCGACGCCGACGGCGCCTTCACAGCCCGCCGTCGCGGCGGCGGGCTCCACCCGGAGCTGCCCCGCGCCCCGGGGCACACCGGCCGGAGACCACGGAGCGAGCCCGCGCCGGGCGGGTCCTGCGTCGCGGGGCGCAGACGGCGCCCCGGCCACATCTCGTCTGCGGCGAACGGATCAGTTCCGGTGGGTGCCGAGCGCCGGGCCGGTGGTCCGGTCCGTTTGAGGGACACGCTCACCGAAGGACAGCCGGAGCATACGGGCATGACCGCAGCGCGGGCAGCCGCCGTCCGAGCCGACGGCGGTGGGGCGGCATTTGAGACGGCAGGCGGGGCACTTCAGCCAGGCGACGCCGGCGCCGCGCAGCGGGGTGATCCTCACGCAACCCTCCTCACAGGACCTCATTAATTGCTAATATTAGCAATTAATGAGGTCCTCATGTTGGATTCGGCGACTTGGTTTCCACCCGCGGGTTCGGCGTGCCCGACGCCTCAGGCGACGATGGGCTACATGCCCTTGACGAGTGGATGGATGCGATGCGCCGAGCTCCGGCCGGTGGGACCGTGCTGTCGCGCCGGGGAGGTGACGGCACCATGAGTACGCCGCTGTACCAACTGAAGGCGGAGTTCTTCAAGACGCTGGGCCACCCGGCCCGGATACGGGTCCTGGAGCTGCTGAGCGAGCGCGAGCACGCGGTCGCGGAGATGCTGCCCGAGGTGGGCATCGAGCCCGCACATCTGTCCCAGCAGTTGGCCGTGCTGCGGCGGGCGAACCTGGTCAGGACACGCAAAGAAGGGTCAGCCGTGTACTACTCGCTGACCAGCCCCCAGGTCGCGGAGCTGTTGCGGGTCGCGCGGACCATCCTGTCCGGGGTGCTCGCCGGGCAGGCCGAGCTGCTGGCGGACCTGCAGGCCACGCAGGGCGGTGGAAAGCCGTCGCCGTAGGGGGCGGCCCTTGAAACGGCGACCGCCTCCCGGGAGTTGGACAGCGCTCCGTGGTGCGGGAGGCGGTCGCTTCACCCCTCTCCGATTCCGTCGATGAGTGGCAGACGAGGACCACGCGCTCGTCCCGCACCGACCCACGGGGTGGGTTCGGCACGGCAACGGTCCTGCGCTCGCCCCTCGGAGTCCCGGGCGGGACGACGTACGACGATCTCGACGGCGGCACGGAGACCCTCGCCGGATTCCGGTCCGTACTCAACGGTGGCCCCCCGGCCGGGCACGCCTTCCCGGACTGGGACGCGGAGCGGGAGGGCGTGGCCGCTCCGATCACGGAGTGGGAAGCGGAGCCGGACACGGCTGCCCCCCACGAGCGGATCGCGGCGTGCGCCCCGACGAATCAGATGCGACCGAGCTGGCGACCGGGCTGGGGTACGCGCTGAAGCTGTACGGCATCGACGCGGTGGAGCTCCGCTCCGACGGACCGAACGGCTCCACCGGGGTGCACATCGGCACGATGTTCCGGTTCAAGGGGCTGGAGTACCAGCGGATGATCATCACGGGCGTGACCGACGGGCTCGTTCCGCGGGAGGACGTGAGCCGACTGCGTGACCGCGAACCCGCCCGCTACCGGCACGAGAGGCAGCGAGCCAGGTCCCTGCTCTTCGTGGCCGCGACCCGGGCACCCGACAGTGTGGACGTCTTCTGGCACGGCAGGCCCAGCCCGTTCCTCGACAGCTCATGGGCGCAGGCCGACCGCGCCGGGAGGTGACTCCCGGCTCCGAGGCACTGCCGAGCCTCCCACCGGTGCGAGACCTGATGTCCCAACCGAGCGGCTGGGCGTCCTGGACGGCGAAGTCCGGGCCCAGGCGACGCAGGTGGTAGCCGGCGGCGAGCCCGGACCGGCCGCCGCCGATCACCACCACATCCGTACGGCTCACGCCTCGGTGGCCTCACCATCGGTCCTGCCGCGCATGAAGATGACCGCCACCAGGGCCAGGCCGACGACGGCGCCGAGGAGTTGCATGCCGATGAACGCGGGGACGGAGGCGGGGGCGATGCCCGCGAAGGTGTCGGTGAAGGCACGCCCGATCGTCACCGCAGGGTTGGCGAACGACGTGGACGAGGTGAACCAGTACGCGGCACCGATGTACGAGGCGACGGCGACCGGCGCGAACCGCAGCCGGTCCGAACGGGCCAGGCCGAAGATCAACAGGATGAGGCCGGCGGTCGCCACCACCTCACCGAGCAGCAGGTTCCCGGCCGACCTGTCGTGCGTGGACCATGCGACCAGCGGCTCGCCGAACATCGCGTCCGCCAGGACCGCACCGGCGATCGCCCCCGCGACCTGGGAGGGCACGTACACGGCCAGCTCACGCGTGTTCACGCCGGCCCCGCCGCGGCGTGCGGTCCACCACTCGGCGAGCGTGACGGCCGGGTTGAAGTGGGCGCCGGAGACAGGGCCGAGGAGGGTGATCAGAACCCCGAGCCCGAAGACCGTGGCCATGGAGTTCGCGAGGAGCTGCAACCCCACGTCCTCGGTGAGCTCGGTGGCCTGGATGCCCGAGCCGACGACGACCGCGACCAGCGCGGCGGTTCCGACGAGTTCGGCGACGGCGCGGGCCACCAGCGGCGTGCGCGGTGGGGTCGCACCGGGCGCGGGCCGGGGCTCGTCGGCTGCGAGGGCGGCCTCCGCCGCGGGTGCGGCACCGGCGGGCTCGGTGACGGACAACGGTTTCTCCTCGGGCAGGCAGAGTGGAAGGGCGGGTTACGGGCAGGACCGTTTGACGTTCGCTTCGGCCGTGGCACGCGCGGCCCGGGCAAGGTCGGCGAACCGGTCGGCGAGCTGGTCGATGACATCCGGACGGAGCCTGTAGTACGTGAACCGGCCGCAGGGCTCGGTCTCCACGACGCCGGCCTCGCGCAGCACTCTGAGATGGTTCGAGAGGTTGGTCTGCTTGGCGCCGGTCTCCTCCACCAGGTGGGTGGTGCACAGCGTCTCGCGGGCTAGCAGGGTCACGATCTGAAGCCGGAGGGGGTCACCCAGCACCCGGATCAGTTCAGTGTCGACTGACGTCATCATGGGCTGATACTGTCACATCACCCGAGACTGATACCAGCCTGGACTGACCCGGAACCCGGCGAAGGGGGTTCTTCTGCCATGACCGCGCCTCGCACCCGGTCCTGCCCGACGAGCTCCCGGCCACTCCCGGACGGCCGCCGTCCCGCTCGGGCACCGCGCCGGACACGAGGTGGCAACCGCCTCCGCGGGCGGAGCCGGTCGTCGGGCGAGGCCGGGTTGCCGCGCGTATGAGCGCCTGCTCCACACCTCGCCCCCACACCCCGAAGCCCCTGCATCTCCCGTCTCTCCCGAATCCCCCTCTCCGCACCGCTCCCCACCCCGAGGAAGAAGCCGATGCCCACCGCCCCGCTCGCCTCCGTCCTGTTCGTCTGCGTCCACAACGCCGGCCGCTCGCAGATGGCCGCCGGCTTCCTGCGGCACCTGGCCGGCGACCGCGTCGAGGTCCGCTCCGCGGGCTCCGTCCCCGGCGACCAGGTCAACCCCTCCGCCGTCGAGGCCATGGCCGAACTCGGCATCGACATCGCCGACCAGAAGCCGAAGGTCCTCACCACCGAGGCCGTCCAGGCGTCCGACTACGTCATCACGATGGGCTGCGGCGACGCGTGCCCGGTCTTCCCCGGCAAGAAGTACCTCGACTGGGCCCTGGAAGACCCGGCCGGGAAGGGTGTCGAGGCCGTCCGCCCCATCCGCGACGAGATCAGGACCCGCATCGAGGCCCTCATCGCCGAGATCGACGCCCGACAGGAGGCGTGACCCACCGAGCGGCCCCTGCTCGCTGAAGCGGGCACCGACACCGCCCCGCCACCTGGCATCGCCGACCACGGGAACTCGGATACGGGCTCTGATCTGTGACGATGTGTGGACCGAGGGTCCGTGACAGCGAGCGGGACCGCTGCTGAATCCCTACCGGGCAGTCTCGCGGGACGGGCGGTCTCACGGCACGCCCGTCCCGGGACCGTGGCCGGGCGGCGAGGTCGCCGACCGGAAAGGATCAGGTCGTCGACGCCTGTCGCACACGGTCGAACCACGAGCGCGGTCGTCCGCGCCCGCACCGCGCCCGCACCGCGCCCGTGATCAGGCCGCTTCGGTCAGGGCCGCGTGCGCGGCGGCGAGGATCTCCTCGGAGAGCGGGGAACCCTTGGTGGCCCGGGACAGGACCAGCGCACCGAACAGGGTGCACAGGCGGACGATGCCGTCCTCGTCATCACCGGCCAGGAAGTCGGCGAAGTCGGCCACCCCCTCGGCGTAGACGCGACGGGCCTCGCGCCCCGCGCCCTCGCGCGCGATGTCGGTGGCGAGCGCGGCGACCGGGCAGCCGTCAGCCGGGGCGTCTCGGTGCTCGACGGAGAGATAGGTGTCGATCAGCGCCCGCCGGGCGGCGGCGCGCTGCCCGCCGTACCGCTCCAGTCCGGCGCGGTGGTGCCGGGCGAGCTCGGCGAAGGCGTGGGCGGTGGCCTCGTCGACGAGCGCCTCCTTGGAGGCGAACTGCTTGTAGAAGGCGCCGTGGGTCAGACCGGCCGCCTTCATCAGGTCGGCGACGCTTACCTGCACGCCCTGCTCCCGGAACAGCCGGGACGCGGTGTCCACCACCCGCCTGCGGTTCTCCTCCGCCTGCGCCTGCGATACGCGGCCCATGACCACCTCCCATTTGGATGTCGGCGCAACGCCAGGCGCCACGGTGTGACGTACTCGTTCCTGTTCATGAGGGCGAGCGGCGACCAACTGCGCGAACTCACCCCCTCATCGACACGGGGAGGATCCGCCCCGTCGTCGACCGCGTCTTCCCGTTCGAAGGAACCCTCCAGGCCATGGAATACGTCGAGAAGGGACGGGCAAAGGCCGGCAAAGTCGGCGTGGCGATGACGTAGGGGCAGACACGAGTCCCGGGCGCCGGTCACCTCCGGCACCACGCGGTGAACGGGTCACCCGGTCACTGCCGGCCCACGACCACCGACCTCTGGATCAGTCATCTGGGCGCCCCGCCCGGGGCGATCAGCCCCGTCTCATAGGCGAAGACGACGGCCTGCACACGGTCGCGCAGGTCCAGCTTCGACAGGATGCGGCCGACGTGGCTCTTGACCGTGGTCGGGCTGAGGAACAGCCGGGAGGCGAGTTCGGCGTTGCTGAGGCCCGTCGCGAGGAGGCGGAGCACCTCGAGCTCGCGCGGGGTCAGGCCGGACAGATCGCGGTGCGGGGCGACGGTCCGCGGTTCGTCGTGAGGGGCGAAGCGCTCGATCAGCCGACGAGTGATCGCGGGCGCGAGGAGAGCGTCGCCGGTCTGCACCAGGCGTAGGGCGGCAACCAGATGCTCGGGGGTGACGTCCTTGAGCAGGAAGCCGCTGGCGCCGGCGGTGAGCGCGGCGTAGACGTAGTGGTCGAGGTCGTACGTGGTGAGGATGATGACCCGCGTTCCGGCCGCGCCGGCGTCGCCGATGATGTGTCTGGTGGCCTCGATACCGTCCATCTCCGGCATCCGGATGTCCATGAGGACGACGTCGGGCCGCGTACGGCGAACCGCTGCGACGGCCTCGGCCCCGTCGGCCGCCTCGGCCGTCACTTCGATGCCGTCCGCCGCCAGGATCATCTTGAATCCGGTGCGTACGAGAGCCTGGTCGTCGGCGATGACGGCACGCAGCGGTGGCTGGTCCCTGTTCATACGCTGCTCCGCGGGATACGGGCCGTGACCCGGTAGCCGCCGGCGTCTGTCGGCCCGGCCGTCAGCTCGCCCTGGTAGACGGCCAGCCGCTCGCGCAGCCCCATGTGGCCACGGCCATTGCTCTCCACCGGCGGTGAATCCTCGGCGCCGCCGGTGTCCGTGACCTCGATCTCCAGACAGGCGTCTGTGTAACCGATGACGACGGATGCCCGCGCGCCGCGCGCATGCTTGATCGTGTTGGTCAGCGCCTCCTGTACGACGCGGTACGCCGCGAGGTCGACCCCCGGCGGCAGCGGATCCGGCGGCAGCGACACCCCGACGCTCACGGGCGTCCCGGCGGCGCGTACCCGTGCGACCAGCGCGTCGAGCTGCGCGAGCCCGGGCTGGGGCTCCAGGCCGTCGGGCCTTTCGTGGTCCGGTGCGGCCAACAGGCCCATCACGTGGCGGAGTTCGGTCATGGCGGCCCGACCGCCCGCCTCGACGGCCAGCAGTGCTTCCTTCGACTGCTCGGGCATCAGGTCCATCACCTTGCGGGCCGCGCCCGCCTGGATCACCATCACGCTCACATTGTGGGTCAACACGTCGTGCAGTTCGGCGGCGATGCGGGCGCGCTCCTCCTCGACCGCTCGGCGTGTGGCCTCCTCCTGAGCGGCCTGCAGTTCCGTGATCCGGTCCCGGCTGGACGCCAGCCGCAGGTGCAGGAAGCGGACGAGGCTGGCCAGCATCCCGGCCACCAGCAGCACGAATCCCGGGCTGGACCATCCCGGGAGCACGGGGTCCGCGTTGCGGAAGGCGAAGCCGGACAGCACAGCGGCGATCACCAGGACGGCGATCGCCGATATCCGGTAGCGGCTGTGCACGACGGCGCTGTAGGCGCCGATGACACAGGCAAGGACGGTGATCCAGGAGGCGGAGCTGCCGATGGCCAGTGCCGCGCCCAGCACCACCACGAAGAGGGTCAGCGGATACCGGCGCCGGGCTGCCAGCGGCAGCGTCGACAGCACGACCAGGGCCCAGGGTACGGAGGGTGGCTCGTCCTCCGCGGGTGTCTGGCCAGGGGCGGGAGGCAAGGGAGGAGCCGGAACCCCGGTCCCGACGTCGGCTTTCGGGTTGATGTTCACCGGCCCGTCGCCGGGATAGCGCACCGCCACGAACAGGGCGACGACGGTCAGTACGACCGCCAGCACCACATCGGCGCGCACCGCTCGCCGGGACAGCGGAGCGGCCTTCGCCTCCGGGCGTAGCGCGTCGATGAGCTGCTGATGCCGGCTTCGCCGGTCTTCCGTCACCATCCGTGCATTGTGCTGCGCCCTCCGCCCGGCCCGCGTCCACCTGTCCGGCCAGGGCATTGCCCCAGAGGCCTACTTCTCAGGGATGACTCCGCGGCCGAATCCTCCGCGGGGAGGACCCGATCTTGGTTCCGCGGCCGACGCACCCCCCGCGCGGCACCTCTAGGTTCGCAGGACCGGCAACGGCATGTGCCTGGTGCCCCGTGGCTTGCGCCTTGTGGCTCATGGCTTGTGCCTTGTGCTTCGTGCCTTGTGCCTTGTGCCTTTCGCGACCGCTGGAACGGAGAACCCGTATGCATCAAGTGATCGAACTGGAGGGTGTGGCCAAGCGCTACGACAGCGCCGGGGCGCCGGTGCTCGGACCGCTCACGCTCAGCGTCGCCAAGGGTGAGGCCCTGGCCGTCACGGGCCCTTCCGGCAGCGGAAAGTCCACGCTGCTGAACCTTGTCGCAGGCCTGGACAAGCCGACCGATGGCGCTGTGATCGTGGCCGGGCGACGGATCGACCGGTTGAGCGAGCATGCCCTAGCCAGGTTCCGTCGCGAGCACATCGGCATGGCCTTCCAGTTCTTCAATCTTCTCGACGACCTCACCGTCACCGACAATATTCAGCTCCCGGCCCAGCTGGCCGGGACCAGTCGCCGCAAGGCCGCGGCCCGCGCGGGTGAGCTGATGGAGATGCTGGGCATCCAGAAGCATGCCCGCGCCTACCCGGGCCGACTGTCCGGAGGCGAACGCCAACGGGTCGCGGTCGCCCGGGCCTTGGTCAACCGGCCCGCGCTGCTGCTCGCCGACGAGCCGACCGGTGCGCTCGACACCGCCTCGGGCCACGACGTCCGCGATCTGCTGAGGGATCTGCACCACGCCGGACAGACCATCGTGCTGGTGACGCACGACCTGACGCTGGCGGAGGCGTGCGCGAGCCGCACGATTCACCTGGTCGACGGTCATGTCTCCCTCGACTCCTGCGCACAGGCCGTCCGATGAGCCTGCCCGGTACCGGCGCGATCGGCCGGGTCGTACGCTCCGGGGTGGGCCGGCGGCGGGTGCAGACAGTGGTGATCGCCGTTGCCACGATGATGGCCGTGGCGTCGGCGGTGGTCGCCGGGTCGCTGATGGCCGCCGCGGCCGCGCCCTTCGACCACGCCTTCGGGAAGCAGCGGGGTGCGCACATCATCGCCCAGTTCGATCCGGCCAAGGCGAGTGCGGCGCTGCTGGCAGAGACCGGAAAGCCGGCCGGCGTCACCGCGCGTTCGGGGCCGTACCCGTCCACGGCGATCCGCCCGGTGGATCAGGCGGGTTTCCGATTGCCGACGCTGACCCTGGTCGGGCGGTCCGGTCCGGACGGCGACGTGGACCGGGTGGACCTGAAGTCCGGCCGGTGGGCGCGGAAGCCGGGCGAGATCGTGCTCGACGCGTCGTTCGAGGGGCCCGCAATCGGGATCGGTGCCGCCCTGAAGGCCTCGACCAGCACGGGCGCCCCGACTCTTTCGGTCGTCGGCTTCGCGGTGTCGGCCAGCAGGTCGGCCGACTCCTGGGCGACTCCCGCGCAGGTCGACGCGCTGGCGTCGGAGGGCAGCCCGGTCACGAGTCAGATGCTGTACCGCTTCGACTCCGCGAGCACCGAGGAGCAGATCCTCGCCGACCGCGAGAAGCTCGCCGCCTCCGTGCGGTCCGGGGCGCTGCTGGGTACCCAGTCCTGGCTGGACACGAAGCGCGCCGCTGATCAGGGCGCGGCGGCGACCGTCCCGTTCGTGACGGCGTTCGGCGTGCTCGGCATCGTGATGTCGGTGATCATCGTCGGCAGTGTGATCAGTGGTGCGGTCGGCACCGGCGTGCGCAGGATCGGCATTCTCAAGACCATCGGCTTCACTCCGCGCGAGGTCGTACGCGCCTACGTGGCCCAGGCGCTGATTCCCGCCTGCGCCGGCATCACCGTGGGGGTCGTCCTGGGAAACCTCCTGGCAGTGCCGATGCTGGCGGACACCGAGGCGGTGTACGGCACCGTCTCGCTTTCGGTGGCCTGGTGGGTGGACCTCGCGGTGCCGGCCGCCGCCCTGCTCATCGTGGGGCTCGCGGCGCTGGTTCCCGCACTGCGGGCCGGAAGACTGCGTACGGTCGAAGCCATCGCGGTCGGCCGGTCGCCGCGCAGTGGGCGCGGCCAGTGGGCACACCGGGCGATGGGACTGCTGCCGCTGCCGCGACCGGTGACCTACGGTCTCGCGACCCCCTTCTCGCATCCGGTCCGTACCCTCGCGATGCTGCTCGCGGTGGCGTTCGGTACGGTCGCGGCAACCTTCGCCGTGGGGCTGACCTCTTCCCTCACCGCGGTCGGCACCTCGCAGGACCCCGAGAGCCGTGCCGCGGTCACGGTCGCGACCACCAAGCCGAACCACGTCGCTCCCCCTCCGCCCCCTCCTGCGGGGAGCGGCGTGGCGAGCCCGTCCCCCGTGGGGGGCAGCGTGGCAAGCCCGTCCGAACCCAGGGTTGCCGACCCGGCGAAGGTGCGGTCTGCCATCACGTCGCAGGCGGGCACCAGGTCGTACTACGGCAAGACCCAGGCCGAGGTCGCCGTGGCCGGGATCTCCGGTTCGGTTCAGGCCGGCCTCTACGAGGGCGATTCGCGCTCCGGCGGCTACGAGATGCTCTCCGGGCACTGGATCACCGGTAGAGGGCAGGTCGTGGTGCCCACGCGCTTCCTGGAAAGGACCAGCACCAAGATCGGTGACACGGTGCGGGTGACCTACGAGAAGGACGTCGCGCACCTGCGGATCGTGGGCGAGTCCTTCGACACCTCGGGCAGCGAGCTGCGGATCCACGCGGACATGGCCGACTTCGCGTCGGTCGAGCCCAGTACGTTCCTCGTCGAGGTGAAGTCCGGCGTCTCCGCCGACGACTACGCCCGGAAGGTCGCCGCGGTCGTACAGCCGCTGGGCGGCGACGCCACGACCCACGCCCCCTCGGGGCAGGAGGGCGTCATCCTCATCATGTCCGCGATGGCGGCGCTGCTCACCCTGATGCTGGTCGCCGTGGCCGGCCTCGGCGTACTCAACTCCGTAGTCCTGGACACCCGGGAACGCATCCACGACCTGGGCGTCTGCAAGGCGATCGGCATGTCGCCGCGGCAGACCATGAGCCTCGTGCTCTCCTCGGTGGCCGCGATCGGCGTGATCGGCGGGCTGATCGGCGTGCCGACGGGGTACGCGCTGCACAGCCTTGTCATGCCGGTCATGGGGCGTGCCGTAGGCACCGGACTGCCGTCGCCGGTCCTCGATGTGTACGAGCCTGTTCAGCTGCTCCTGCTGGGGCTGGGCGGGGTCGTGATCGCGGTGCTGGGCGCGCTGGTCCCGGCCGGCTGGGCGGCCGGGGCGCGTACGGCCACGGCGCTGCGCACGGAGTAGTGCCCGAGGAAACAGCAGGTCAGCGCCCCTTGTCGGCAGGCTCCAGGATCGCCACGCACTCCACGGGGTGCGTCATCGAAATGACGTCACATGAAAAGCGAGACGAACAATCGGAGGTCGGCGTGTGTCTGCGGCCACTCCGAACGGCCACTCGGCCACCCGGAGCGTCACGACCAGCCAGGGCGACGCCTCTGCTGAGCCGTACCAGCGAGGTCTTTCAACAACGCTTCCGCCACCAGTTCCTCGACCACGGCGATGCCGTGCTCCGCCATGGCCTCGGCCAGGTCGGGATCCCAGGGTGCTTCGGTGATGCGTCCCGGCTGAGGGCCGCGCGGGTTGCGTGCGACCGCGGCACGGTAGTCCGCTGCCGTCATGCGCCAGGGCCGCGCAGGCGTCTTGTCCAGGACGTACGCGGCGATGCGGATGCCTTCGCCGTCGAAGTCGCCGTGGTAGCGGAGAGATGCGCCGTGCTCCGCGAGCATGCGCAGAAGCTGGATCGCCGCGCTGTTGGGCCAGCCGGACGTACAGACGAGCGGCGGGCAGCAGGACCCGAAGCGGCGCAGGGCCAGTGCCAGGACGCTGGGGTTCTCCACGACGTGGACGACGGGTGCAGGGGCCTCGGAAAGGATGAACTCGCCCGGGTACCGGACGTGGGCGAGGGTCAGACAGGCGGCCTGACCCGCCTCCGCGCACGCCGTGGCCATCCGCGCGAGCAGGCCGTCGCCGGCCGGGCGCAGACCGCCGACGAGGACGGTGGCGGACAGCTCGTCGTCGGCGACTCCCGCGCGGGTCCACAGGGCGCGCCGCTGCGCGGCGGACTGCGGAGGGACGGTGTCGTACAGGGTCGCCAGGGCGCGCAGGACGAGTGCGGACAGGGGCGTGCCGTCGTCGAGTGCGTGCGCCCGGCCGCTCAGGACCCGGGCGGCGAAGACGGGCAGGGGTTCTGCCCGGCCGGGCAGTTCGGCGAGCACCTTGAGCGCGTCCGTGAGCAGCGTACGGGTGTGTTCCGCCGAGCCGGCGGCCACGCCGGCTGCCCGGCAGGAGGCTGCCCAGTCGGAGAGCACCGGCTGGGCCCTCACCGTCTCGTGCTCGGCCAGCCAGGTCCACAGTTCGGCCCGCTCGTCCTGCCGGCGGCGCCGCTCGCCGGCTCTGTCGCCGAGCGGGCCGACGAGTTCGGTGACGACTTCTCGTACGGTGCGGCCGGACAGTTCGGTGACGGCCTCTTCCAGGCGGGTCAGGGGGACGGAGGGGCGTGCGTCCGGCAGGCGGTCGAGGCCGAGGAGGTCGGCGAGCGCCTCACGCTGGGCGTCGTCGAGCGGTCCGAGGCGCACCCGGGTAACGGGGCGGCCGGAGGACAGGCGGCTGTGGAGCGTGTCCCAGAGGGGGCGCAGTTCCGGGCGGCGCAGGGTGGCATCGCCCGGGGCCGGTTCCGTGGGGATCGTCGCGTCGGTGCCGGTCATCCCGCTTCCAGGTCGCTGCCGTTCCAGACGAAGCGGGCGCTGGTGACCGCGTCGTCGTCCCCGCCGGTGAGGAGTTGGTGGACGGCGATGCCGGGCAGTTCGCCGTAGGTGCACCATTCGTGGTCGGAGGTGACCATGAGGTCCAGGTCGAGTGCGGTGAGCAGCGCGAAGACCTGTCCGCGGTTGACCGTGTCGACTCCGACGAAGACCTCGTCCAGCAGGATCGGCCGGGGTGCCAGGGGCACGGCCTCGTAGTGGGCGGCGACGGCGGCGAAGAGGGGCAGGTGCAGTGCGATGGCCTTCTCCCCGCCGGAGAGCGCGCCGTGCAGCTTCTTGGTCAGCGGCTGCCAGCCGGTCCCGTTCGCCCGGTCGAGGCGGACGGTGAAGCGGTGCCAGGCGGTGTAGTCGAGCACCTCGCCGAGCTGTTCCTCCCAGCTCGCGGCCGTCTCACTGCCCTTGGCCTCCTCGATGCGGGCGCGGAAGAAGACGTGCAGGGCCTCCCGGTCGCTCTCGGTGACCCGGCCGGGGTCCTTGAGCAGCAGCTGACGGGCGGTGCGGGTGCTGTCCGGAAGGTCGGGGCGGACGTCCCAGACGAGTTGGACGGCGACGTTGGAGGCGGTGCGGACCCGCTCCAGGTGCCCGTTCATGCGGTCGACGAGCTCACCGGCCTGGCGGATGCGGGCAGCAAGGTGACGGCGGATGTCGCCGGTGAGGATCTGGTCGAACAGGCGCCGCTCGGCGGCCGTGATGTCGTCCCGGCTGCGGTCCCGCTCCTGGGTGAGCGTGCTGAGCAGGCCCGTCGCCCCCACGCGTACGCCGTCCAGGGTGGCGGTGAAGAGCTGGATGTCGTCGTCCGGTTCCAGGTCCAGGTCGGCGCGGGTGCCGAGGCGCTGGCGGGCCTCGTGGACCGCTTCGGACAGGCGGGTCGCGGCGTCGCCCAGGTTGCGCGGGGCGTGCGGGATGTCCGGCCACTTCGCCGCCGTGGCGCGGGCGGCCTCCAGGGTGACCTTGGTGCCGTCCCCTGCGTCGAGCGCCGCTGTGATGCCGGCGTCCTCGGCCAGCCCGGCCAGACACAGGTGCCGGAACCGATGTGCCGCTGAGTCCCGGGCCGCGACGGCCTGTTCCCGACGTTCGGCGTCCTGGCCGCTGGTGGCACGCAGTTCTCCGACCTGTCCTTCCAGACGCAGCAGGAGTTCGGCGGCCCGGCTGGCCTCCTCACGGCAGCGGCGCAGCTCGGCGCGCGCCTCGGCGACGCGTGCGACGATCTGCCGGTAGTCCGCGCCGACGGTGGCTTCCACTGCCTCCAGGCGCGCTTTCAGCCCCGTTGCCTCCGCTTCGGCGGCGGCCGCGTCCTCGGCGCGTTCCTCGGCGGTCCGGCGCGATCGGTCCGCCTGGGCGGCCCGCCGGCGGGCCCGGTCGGCGGCGGCGGTCGCGGCGAGCCGGGCGTCCACCCAGTTGTCGGCGGTGTCCCGGAACCTGTCGATGGCGTCGGAGAGCGTACGCAACCGGGCGCGGTCGGTGGGCAGTCCGTGTTCGGCGGCTCGGCGGTCGAGCGTGCGCAGCGCGCCCGCCACCTCCCTCTCGCACCGCGCCAGACGTCCGGCGACGTCACGCACGGCGTCGTCCCGAGCCGCCACGGTGTCCTCCGCGCGGTCCCGGTCACGCCGCCGGGCGTCGAGTTCCCGGTGGTCGGGGCGGGCGGCGCGGTCGGCGTCCAGCCGGGCACGGCGGGCGGCGAGGCCGCGCAGCCGGTCGTCGAGTGCGGCGAGGGAGGCGTTGGTCTCGCCGATGCGGTCGGTCAGTTCGCCGATCATGCGCTGCCGGGCACGCTGACGTGCCAGGGCGCCGATGTGGGCGGGTTCCGGCTTGCTCCATGTCCCGGTGGCGAGCGCGAGACGCCAGGCGCCGTCGGCGGAGACGGCCGCGGGGTGCCCGCCCGGCAGAGTGGGGCCATAGGCGATGCCGGCGAGGATGCGGGTCACGGTGTCGGCCGGGACGGGGAGATCCTCCTCGGGCCTCAGCACCTCCAGCAGGCTGGGCCCCGGGGCGGTCGCGGCCAGGGCGGCCTCGGCGCGGGTGTCGTGACCCGGCAGCGTCAGTCCGTCGTAGGGGCTGACCCAGGCGTCCAGGAGACCCGACGCCTCCAGTGCGGCCTCCACCGCGGACTGGACGGGGAGCGGGACGCCTTCACGGAAGGCGACCACTCGCCACAGGGGTGCTCCCGCCGTCGCCGTACGGACGGCGGTGCGGGTGGGCGGGGGCACAGGCGGCAGGTCGGTCTCACCGATCAGCCGTCGTAGCTCCTCCTCCAGTCGGTTCCGCTCGTCCCGCAGGCCCTGGCGGGCGGCTCGGGTGGTGGCCTCCGCCTCGGAGATCTCCTGTTCCAGCGGGCGCGCGGCGGCTTCGGTCAGGGCCGTCACCTCGGCCTGAGCCGCTGCTGCGGCAGCGAGTGCGTCGAGGTCGGTGATGCGCAGTTCCGTGCAGTCCTCGGCCCAGGCGAGCAGGCGTTCCACCTGTGCGGCAAGGGCGTCGTCCCAGGCGGCGGACGCCTCGTCCCGCCGGGTGATCGCCTCCGCGAGGCGGGTGCGGGCCTGGTCCAGCAGTTCCTCGGCGGCGCCTCGGTCGCGTACGGCGCGGTCATGCTCGTCGATCGCCTCGGTGACGAGGGTGACCTGCTGCCGTCGGGCGGTGTCCGCGCCGCGCAGCAGCCGACGGGCTTGTCGCGCGCCGTTCTCGCCCGTCGTGCGCGGGCCGCCGCCTTGGTCGAGTCCCGTGCTGCGGGGGAGGGCCACCGCGGGATCCGCCGCGTCGAGGACCGCCCTCACCTCGTGGTGGATGGACTCCAGCCCTGCCGCCCGAGCCGCCCTGTGTGCTTCCCCGGCGGCTTCGCGCGCGTGCTCGCCGAGTGTGCGGGCCTGGTCCGCCGCCTCGTCGGCGTGCCGCTGGTCCTTCTCCGACCCGGCCTGAGCGGCCCGGGCGGCGGCTCGCTGCCGCTCGGCGGCGGCCGCCACGTCTTCGGTGCGGCGGCGGAGCCGGTCGAGTTCCTCGCCCTGCCGGTACGCGTCGCTCTCGCGCAGGCCCTCGACGGTCTCCTCCAGGGCATGCGCGCGCAGCTCCTGTTCCTCGCGCCGGGCCTGGGCCGACTCGCGTTCCGCCAGTGCCTGTTCGAGTTTCTCGGCGCTCCGGCGGGCGACGCGGGTGAGGTTGTCCATATCTGTCGTGGCCGAGATGAGCGCGGCGGAACTCGCGCGCAGGACCCGCCGCGCGTAGGCGCGCTGCCGGGACGCGACGGTCTCGGCGGCCGTCACCTCGTCGTCGAGCCGTGTGAGGTGTTCGCGTTGCCGGTCGAGCCGTTCGAAGCCCTCGGCGAGTTCGGCGATCTCCCCCTCGCCCAGCGGGGGCAGGGCACGGGACAGCAGGGTGGAGAGCAGGGACGGGTCGAGCCGCTCGGACAGTTTGGGCTGACGCAGCTGGAGCAGCGCCGACAGCAGCGACTCGTAACGCTGCTCCCCCATCCCCGCGAAGAGTTCACGCCGTACGGCCGTGCGGTAGTCGGTGGCCGAGGCGTGGACGTCGCCGCGGTCGCGCAGGGCTTCGGCGAGGGCGGCCCGGGTCAGTGGCTGTCCCGCGTCGTTGACGAGGAGCACACCGCCGGGACGGGCGATCCTGGAGCCGGTGGTGAAGTAGTCGGCGTGTACCGCGCTGGTGTGCACGCTGGCCTGCAGGCGCGCCCCGCAGCCGAACCACTGCTCGGTGCCGTCGTCGCCGACGCGGCGGAACTCCATCCACACGTATCCGACACGGGTCTTGCCGGAGGCGCCCTCGCCCAGCAGGTTCCAGTGCATGGTGCGTTCCGAACCGCCGAACGTGGACAGGCGGTTGGGGCGGAGGCTGGCGTCGAAGAGGAACGGCAGCAGCAGTTCCAGGGCCTTGGACTTGCCAGAGCCGTTCTGGCCGCGCAGCAGCAGGCGGCCCTGGTGGAAGGTGAACGTCTCGTCGTAGTAGCGCCAGACGTTGAGGATGCCGGCGCGGTGGGGCTGCCAGCGGCTGCCGGTGGCATCCGCCGCTCGGGCGGCCCCTGCCACGGCCGGTCCGGTGGGCTCCGGCCGCCGGGGGAAGGGAAGCTCGGTCACGCTCACTGCTCGTCTCCTTCTGCGGCGACGCCCTCGGCAGCCGTGCCGCCTGCCGCCCGGGGGACGGCGGCGTCCCCAACCGGTCCGGGCTCGTCGTCCCGGTCCGGACTCGTCGTCTGTGTCAGGCGGTAGCGGTATGCGGCCGGGCACGCGACGACACGGCCCCCGGCCCGGCGGGCCAGACCGACGTCACGCAGGACGCGTACGGCGTCGTCGGACAGCCGGGCCGCGCCGTCCTCCGACTGGTACGCCCTGGCCCACCGCGGGAAGCGCCGCAGCAGGTCCGCTCCGGCCTCGGCTAGCTGCTCGGGCAGCAGCCCGGCGGGCGCGGCGCACAGCGGCTCCAGGAGGAGCAGCGCGGCGACCCGGGCGGTGGACGTGTCGTCGGGGAAGCGGACGTCGGTGGCGAGCCCGTCCGGGTCCACGAGCAGGAAGCCCTCGGCTCGTTCCTCCAGCAGGAAACCGGCCTGCTCGACCGAGCGGCGCAGGATCTGGCGTCCGGTCAGGGAGGTGACGTAGGCCAGCTCGTCGTCGGTGAGGTCCGTCCGGTACAGCACGGGGTCGTCGAAGAGGCGGCGCAGCACCGAGTGGCGCAGCCTCAGGTTGCGTTGCGCGTCCGTGGCGGCCCGCTCGCCGTGCGCCTCGTCCGCCGTGCCGTCGGCGACCGCGCCTCCGTAACGGCGCTCGCGCACCAGACCGGTGAGGAGTTCCCCGAACCGCGCGGGCACCTCGTCCGGGGGTACGGCGAGCCGGGAGGCGCCGACGGGCGCGGCGGGCAGCCGCATCAGCAGCGTGGTGTCCACCCGGTAGAGGACCTTCGCCTCCGCGGACTCGACGTACGCCTCGGTGGTCCCGTCGACCGCGCGCAGCACGTCGTACGACTCCAGCAGTTTCAGGACGTCGACGAACGCCATCCGCTCCGGCTTGTGCACCGGGTCGAACGCGGCCAGCGCCCGGTCGGCCGCCGTGGCCTGCACGACACGGTCGGCGAGCATGCCGATGGTCGTCATGGGCATGGACAGCAGCTCGGCGGCGGTCACGCACAGCAGCACGTAACGCCGGCGGTCGAACGGGGCCCGGCCGGAACGGGCCCTGCGGGCCGGCCGGGTGCCGTCCGGGTCGGCGCGGACCTTGGTGAGGCGGGCGTAGCCGCGGCGCGGTTCCACCACCAGGCTCCAGCCGCAGGTGTAGTCGAACCACTGGGCCAGCGGCTCGCGACGGCGGCGTACCAGTTCGAAGCCGGCCGGGTCGGTGGCCTCGGTCAGCAGGGGCCGGGCCAGCAGGAGGCGGATGGCGCGGGCGACCTGCTCCCGTTCCGCGGCGGCGAGTTGGTTGGCGAGGGTGCTCATCCGGCTGCCTCCCGCCGCGCGGCGCCCGGCCGTGGCAGGGGGCTCGCTCCGCCGGCCGCTGTGATGAGTACGACGTAGTCCGGTCCGGCGAGTGTGCCCTTCGTCGTGCGCAGTACGGCGGTGCGCTCGTCGGGAGGCGGGGACAGCGCGATCTCCACCCGGCCATCCCCCGTCGTGGCGCGGCGTGCGCCGGTCGTGTCCGGCCGGGCGGCCAGGGCCCGGCCCACCAGGTCGAGCAGCCGCTCGAAAACGGCGGGATCCAGGGTGTCGAAGGAGGACAGGCGCACGGGGCCGTCCGTCTGCAACGCCTGCCAGGCACGCGCGAGTTCCGCCCGCTCCGCGCGGGCCCGCTCCGCGCGCTCGGCCCTGACGGCCGTGACGTCCCGCACCCTGGCGGTGCGGGTGAAGCGCTCCGTCCGTCCGCTGGTCCGCAGCAGCGCCGACACCTCCACGGGCGGGGCCTGGGACCAGGAATGCGACGACGGGATCAACTCCGGGTCTGGGTGGGCGAGGTGGGCGTGACGTGCCGGACCGAGCCCGAAGGCCGCCGACCACAGCCGGTGCAGGTCCTCCTCCGCCGGGGCCGCGGCGAACCAGCGCGCCAGCTCCCGGAAGTCCTGCACCGCGCTGGAGGAGCGACGCCGTGACTCGTTGATCCGCTCCAGGACCTGCAGCAGCGAGACGATGGCGCGCCGGGCGATGTCGTGCAGCTGCTCGATCCGGGGGCGTGCCCCGTCGTCCGGCAGGAACCACGCCCGCAGGCCCGCCCAGCGCGCCCGCCTGCTCTCCAGCCAGCCGGCCGCGGGGTCCTCACCGGCGACCGGGGGCAGTTCGGCCCCGCGCAGGGCACGCTCGCGCAGCACGGCGGTCCCCCGCTCCTCCACCCGGGCCACGGCGGCGGCGACCGCCTGTCCGCGCCGGTCGAGGTTGACCAGGAACTCCTGCAGATAGGCGACGGTGGCGGCCTTGACCTCGCGGAACACCTCCAGGTCCGCTCCCTCGGCACGCAGGAGGCGCTGCAGTTCGCCGTTGAACGCCTTGGTGTTCTCCACCAGGGCGTCCAGATGCGCCTCCAGCTCACGCAGCGTGCTGAAGATCCGCCGGTCGGCGGAGGCGGGTTCGCCGGACAGCAGGCACAGGTCGTCCAGGCGGTCGGCGATGGCTTCCAGCACGGCCGTCTGCAACGCCCCTGTGGAGGCCAGCACCTCAAGGGCGTGCCGCACTCCGGCGAGAGCCGCCTCGCCCCGGCGGGTCAGCGAGTACTGGAGGTTGCGCCGCTCGTACTCCTCGGCCGTGCGGTAGTTCTCCGCGTGGTTGTGCACGACGTCGAGGAGTTCCCACTTCACGAGCCGGGCGAGCGCGTCGTGCAGTTCCCCGTCGTCGACGTCCGCCACCCAGCCCACCAGGCGCAGTCGCTCGCGCACCGCGTCGGCCCCCAGCGTGGTCTCGAGGTGCTCGCCGGCCACGCCGAAGGCGTCCAGCACCGCCCCGTTCAGGTCGGCCTTCTCCCCCGTCGTGAACCGGAACATCTCCGGTGGCACCCTGCGCACGCCTGTCGTCCCTCCCCACCGCCCCGGCGGCATCGTCGATCTCCACGGTAGAGGGCGGCACCGACATCACGGGCCGTGTCCCGGAAGAGGGGTGTGCGCCCCGGTCTGCCGGGGAATGGGCGGTGACCGGCCTCCCGCGGGGGCGGGCGGTGGTCTGGCGTGACCGTGGACACCGGTTCCACACGATGGTGAGGCCCTTCGTGCACATCGCGCCCCTCAGCCCCGACGACCCTTGCGAGCTGGGCGGTTACGAACTGCCCGGCCGGATCGGGCAGGGCGGGATGGGCCAGGTGTACAGCAGGACTACCTCGGCCTCATGGCTCACCTGGAAGACCCGGAGCGCACCCCGCCCCCCGAGGGCTACCAGGCGCCCTTCTACAAGGCGACCGCGAGACCGAGATGCGGGCGGCGCACGATCACTTCCAAGCGCGACTGGACGCTGAGATCGCCGCCGGGCGCTGGACTCCGCCTGTCCGCGAGAAGACGAACGCGTAGTCGGCCGACCAGGCGGCACATAGGTCTGCCCCCGACCCAGGGCCGGGTGCAGACCTACCGCTCACTGAGCAGCGAAGCCGACAAACGCTGTCCAAGCCTCAGCATCGACCGCAAGGCCACGACGGGCAACGTCCTTGGAGTCGCGCACTCGAACGACACGAGGGCCGACGGCGACCTCGATGCACTCCCCGCCCGAGCCCGTGCTGTAACTGCTCTTGAACCATGCCAACGCAGAACCGGTGGACTTCTCGGCGTTCATTGTTCTCCCAGCAACTTCTCGACGAAAGCCAGTGACGCGCGTGGGGTGAGCGCTTGGGCCCTGAGGATGCCGTACTGCTCCTCAAGCTCCCGGACCGCCCTGCGTTCCGTATGCAGGCGGCTGTCCTTGTACCCCTCCACGTAAGCGATCCTGCGCCCGTCACGCGTCTCGATCAAGGTGAACGGCCCCTCAAGTCCAGCGTGCTCTTCCAAGTCGGTGGGCACCACCTGAATTTCGACGTTGCGGTGCTGGCCGTACAGCAGGATTTGCTCCAGTTGCCCCCGCATGACCGCCCGACCCCCGAGTGGCCTTCTCAGCACAGCCTCTTCGATGACGAAGCTGATGGTGGGCTGTGGCATGCGAGCGAAGATCTCCTGCCGGGCGAGACGGGCCGCCACCCGCTCCTCGATCAGGTCCTGCGCCAGCAACGGCCGCCACATGGTGAACACCGCTCGCGCGTACTCGTCGGACTGGAGGAGCCCCGGGACAGCCTTCGTCGCGTACACGTGCAGCTCAACCGCCTCCCCCTCCAACCTCGCCGCGTCCCGAAAGAACGCCGGATACTGAGCCCGAGCCACCTCCTCCTTCATCTCCTGGAGGACCCCGCCCGCGTCCAGCACCTCGTCCGCCTGGTCGATGAACCTCGGCGGCGGCACCCGGCGTCCCTGCTCGTACGCGGCGATGGTCGACACCGAATACCCCGTCAGCGAGCCGAACTCGGGCCGCTCCATGCCCGCCCGCACCCGGAACCGTTTCAACTGGCGCCCGAAGACCCGCAGAACTCCGGAGCCGGCGTCCGATTCCGGATGCCGCTCCTCGCCCTCGCCGCCCCCGGACGCCTCGTCCACCAGCCGCGTCGGTTCACTCATCCCCGTACCACCTCCCTCGGCCAACGCACCCCCGCGCCGACCGTCACGCTCCGTCCCGCCTACACCCGCACACCGACCACTTACAGCGACGACCCGTATGCGCGCCGTATCCGGCCACGCTAGGACCGCACCGGCAGCGTGGGCCACATGAACAGCCGAATCTCCACCCCCCGGGTGCACACGCCCGGCGCCGAGGCCGAAACCGCCCGCCCCCTGCACGAGTTCGCGATGGCGTTCACCTCCTCCCCGCGCGGCGCCCGCCTGGCCCGCAGACTGGTCTCGCACCGGCTCGACACCTGGGGCCACCCGTACGGGGGCCGGGTCAACGAAACCCTCACCTTGATCACGGCCGAGCTGGCCGCCAACGCCGTCCGGCACGGGCATGTCGCCGGACGGGACTTCCACGTCCGGCTCACCCACGCCACCGGCACCGTGCGCGTCGAGGTCAGCGACACCCGCACCGAACGCGTGCCCGTGCTCACCGACGCGGAACCGCCGGGCGACGCGGAGTCCGGCCGGGGTCTGCTGATCGTCGCGGGACTGGCGACCCGCTGGGCCGTCGCGCCGCGCGACGGCGCGCCGGGCAAGACGGTGTGGGCCGAACTGCGCCTGGCGTGAGACGCGCGCGACCCGGCCATCGGCAAGCGTGTTCACGCCAACGCCAGCGCAGGCAGGGCCCGTTGGACCGTCGGTGTCAGTGGTGGACGCTAGTGTCGTTCGCCCGGCAAGGAGCCGATGGACCCAGGGGGAGCACAAGAACACCATGCACGACAACCACAGCGGATACCGGATCTCCGTCATCGACGAGGACCCGCTGCGCGCCCGCAAGGACGCGCGCGAACTGCTCGCCGCGCTCGCGGAGGCGGACTCCACGGCCAGGATGGACCTGCCCGAACCGGGCAGCCCGGCGGGGGTCGGTGACAAGGGCGGGCCGTCCGCCGAGACCGTCGGGCTGCTGCTGAGCGCCGGGTCGTTCGTCGCCGCGCTGGTGCAGGTGTGGCTGGCGCGGATCCCTCAGCGCACCGTCGTGGTCAAGCGGCCCGACGGGGCGGTCCTGCACATCACCGGCAAGGAGGCCCGCGAGGACGACACGCTCGTCGAGCGGTTCCTCGCGGACGGCGGCGACGGCGACGACGCGGCGGCGGGCTGAGCGGCGATGACCGACAACGACCGCCACGCGTTACTCGTCGGTGTCTCCACGTACGACAGCGAGGCGTACCAGAACCTCTCGGCCGTGCGGGCGGACCTGCACTACATGCGGGCCGTGCTGGAGAACACCGAGATCGGCATGTACAACGAGTGCGCGGTGGCCGCCGAGCCGACGCGCGCGGAGATGCTGCACGCCGTCGAGACGTTCCTGGAGGCCCGGCTGCCCAGTGAGACCGCGCTGCTCTACTTCAGCGGGCACGGCGAGTACTGCGAGCAGGACGGCCAGCTGTACTTCCTGACCCGCGACACCGATCCCGCCGACCTGCCGGGTACGGCGGTGCCGGCGGAGTTCCTGGAGCGGATGCTCCAGTCCTGCCGGGCCGCCTCCAAACTGGTGCTGCTGGACTGCTGCTCCAGCGGTTCCGTCGTCCAGGGCTGGACCGCCAAGGGCCCGGCGGGGCGACCCGACCGGCCCGCGCCGAGCACCCTGCTGAAACCGACCGGCGTGTACTTCATCACCGCGTCCGACGCCCTCCAGGCGGCCTCCGCGATGGCGCCGCCCGGGTCGGGCCTCGGCACCTCCCGGTTCACGGGGGAGATCGTCGAAGGGCTGCGAAACGGCCGGATCAAGGACGGCGGCTGGATCACCCCCGACGACCTCTTCGACTACCTGACCGCCCAGATGACCCGCGACGGCGTCCCGGAGGAGCAGCGGCCCACCAAGTCCACGATCAGGGCCACCCGGAGCCTCCCCTTCGCCCGGTCGGTGGCCCGGCCCGTACGCCTGCCCGCGCTCCCCCACGACGCCACCGACGCCGCCCGGCGCTCCCCCGCGCTGCTGAAGGCCCGGGAACTGGCCGAGGCGGACGAACGGGACGGCGTCGACCCGCAGCGGCTGCTGCGGTACTACGCGGACTGCCTCACCGCGCAGGCGGCGGCCGGAATGCGGCCCGACCGGGACGCCGGCCGCGACGAGAAGTACTTCCTGCTGGCCCAGGGCGAGGAGACCATCCAGTCGGGCCGCGGACCGCACATCGTCGCGCCCGGATCCCTGCCCCGGCCCCAGGACGGGCGGGCCGGGTCGGACGGCGGGGCGGGGACGCGGCAGGAGTACTGGTACGGGTATCCGGCGATCACGCTCCCCTCGCGTGACGGCGGCCGGGGGCGGCGCGCGACGGTCGAGCTGGCGCCGCTGCTGATTCAGCAGATGGAGCTGGCGCCGGACGAGGACGGCCGGGACGTGCTGCGGCCCAGCGGCGTACCGTCCCTGCACAGCGGCGTCGTCTCGGAACTCCTCGACGCGGGCGACGCCGCCGACCTGGTCGCCCGCTGGCAGCCGGCCTGGCAGGAGGGCAACGACGCCCAGATGCTCCGCGCCGTCCGGGAGTTGCTGGACGAGCTGGGGCTGCCGGAACTCGAACCGCTGGACCCGTCCGCGCTCAGCGACCGCACGGTCATGCAGGCACTGCGGCCCGGCGCGCACAACGCGGCCGTGCTGCTGGTGCCGTCCGGTGCGGAGGCCATGGCCACCCAGGCGCTCGTGGACAACCTGCTGGAGATCTCCACGCGGACCGCGCAGATCACGGGCACCGCCCTGGACGCGCTGCTGGACGGCGGGGCCCGGCAGGCACCGGCCACGACGGCTGCCTCGGCGAACCCGGTGACACCCGTCGCTCCCGGACCGTGCAACGAGAGCCAGGAACAGGTGATCGCCTCGGCGATGACCCGGCCGCTGACGGTGGCGACGGGGCCGCCCGGCACCGGCAAGAGCGAGGTCGTCACGGCGGTCGTCACCACCTGCGTCGCCGCGGGACAGTCGGTGCTGGTCGCCTCCACCAACAACGAGGCCGTGAACGTCGTCGCCCAGCGCTGCGACGACATCGCGCCCGGCCTGCTGATGCGGACGGGAAACGCGGAGGCGCTGGAGCGGGAGGCCGCCAAACTGGAACGGCTGCTCGCCGAACCGGTTCCGGCGCCGCGCCGCGGATCGGCCACCGTCGGCGGCGAACTGCGCAACACCCGGGACACGGCCGACCGGCTGCGGGCGGAAGCGGCACACCGCGTCGGTGCGGAGACGCGGCTGCTGGAACTGCTCGGTGACCGGGAGGAGCGGGCGGCCGGACTGGAGCTGCCCCTGCCCCTCCTCGAAGGGGCCTGGGCGGCGGACGCGGACGCCCCGGCAGCGTTGGGCCGGTGGGCGGACCGGGCCCGGAAGACGGCCGGGGCCCGCTGGTGGCAGCTGGGGACATGGCGGCGTGGCCGTGCGCTCGCCGCACTGGTCTCGGCGGGCGCGGAGCAGCCCGAGGGGGCCGGACCCGCGTGGCCGCAGTGGGCGGCGGCACGACCGGTGCCGCCCGGGTTGCTGGAGTCCCTGGCCGACATCGTGACCGTGGAGCGGGAGGTGCGCGAACTCGTCCGCGGGCAGAGGGACTGGGACGAGGACGGACTCAAGGCGTCCCGGTCGGCGACGGCGGAGGCGCTGTCCGGCCTGGCGGCGGAACTGTCCCGCGCGCTGTCCGCCGAGACCCTCGACCGGGCCGCCGGGCTCATGAACCAGCGGCTCCAGGCGCTCCGTCGCCGCTCCGGCTACCAGCGCAGCCAGAAGAACCTGATGACCCTCATCAAGGGATGGGCCGTCAGCACCCACTCGGTGCGGCAACTGGAACTCACCCCGAAGCTGTTCGATCTCGTCGTCATCGACGAGGCCAGCCAGTGCTCCATCCCCTCGGTGCTGCCGCTGTTGTTCCGGGCCCGGCGGGCACTGATCATCGGTGACCCCATGCAGCTCGGGCACATCCCCGGAGTGTCACCGCAGCAGGAGCGGCAGGCACGGACGCGGGCCGGGCTGAGCGCCGCGCAACTGGAACACCACCGCCTCACCTACCACGTGTACTCCTCGTACCACGCGGCCGAACAGCACGGCGAGGGCGCGCTGCTCCTCGACGAGCACTACCGCTGCCACCCGCGGATCGCGGACATCGTCAACAGCCACTGCTACGGCGGCCGGTTGCGGGTGCTGACCGACGTGCGGCGGCAGGTACCGGGGCACGACCCGGTGGGAGCGGCCGACCCGGCACCGGTGCTCGGCTGGGTCGACGTACCGTCCGGGGCGTCGGCGCGCGGCGGCGACGGGCGGTCCTGGCGGAACGCGGCGGAGGCGGAGGCCGTGCGGCGCGTGGTCGACGGACTGCTGGCGGGACTTCCGGCGGACGCGACGGTGGGGGTGGTCACGCCGTTCCGGGCGCAGAAGGAGACACTGGCCCGGATCTGGCGGGACGACGACCGGGTCCGGGTCGGCACCGTCCACACCTTCCAGGGCGGACAGCGTGACGTGATGGTGCTCAGCCCGGTGGCCGCGCACAACACACCGCCCCGGACCACACACTGGGTCGCGAGCCAGGTCAACCTGTGGAACGTGGCGGTCACCCGGGCCAAGTCGCAACTGGTCACCGTGGGCTGCCACGCCTTCTGGCAGGAGCAGAGCGGGCTGCCGGCCCTCCTCGCCGCGCGCTCGGCACCGCTGGGAGCGGGCGACGGCGGCACCGCGGCCGAGGCCGGCCGGCCCGGCCCGGTGAGCGAGGCGCGCGAGGACCTCGCCGACCGCCTGCAGCGGTACCTGACCGGACGGGGCGTCACCGATCTGGAGCGGGCCGTGCCGGTGGGCGGACACCCGGTGGACCTGCTGTTCACCGACGCCGGCCAGAACACTGCGGTGCTGATCGACCCCGGCCCGAGGCCCGGCGAAGATCCCGCACGGCACCTCCGGCTCACCCACGCGCGAGGCGACCTGCTCACCGGACTGCCCTCCGGGGGCCACGGCGCCAAGCCCGGCCCGGTGACCCGGACGGTGCGGGTGCCCGCCTGGCGGATCATGGCGGGCGAGACCGCGCTGGCACCGCTGTTCGACTGAAACCCCGGGCAGCGCGGCCGGGTTCGGGCACCCGGACCCGGCGGCCACTCAGCCGCCGGGCAGGCTCCGCACGACATGGGTCATGTGCCGGAGGTGCCCGCCCGCAGCCACTCCGCGGGCCCGCCCACCCCCTCGCCGGCCGAGAGCGGGCCGTTCGCGCAGTCGCCGAGCCATTCGGTCATCCGGCCCGAAGGGGAGAACCGGTCGTACGAGGACTTCGTCGCCGAGCCGGCCGCCTGGTGGCCGGCCCGGCCGGTGCGGCTCCGGTCTGCGCCAGGCCGTCGGAAGCGCCCGCACCGCGGATATACGGTGGTACCGATCACCAGGGCACCGGCATCGCAGGGGCTCCCGTCGTGAAGCCCACCATGGCCGCCGCGCAGCTCCGCGGCAGTCTGACGCAGTACCTCACGACGACGTACGCCCTTGCCGGCGAGACCACCCGCGCCGCCCTCGAACGCTTCCTCGGGCACCCCGAGACCGGCATCTGCCCGCAGCGCGTTGCCGTGGTGGGACAAGGCGACCGCACGGCGCGGGTCTTCGGCGGCGAAGGCCGCGATCGTCGCTCGCCCCCATCATGGTCGCCTCGTCCGCCAGGTCGTCGTCGGTTCGTGTGAGCGGGGACACCCTCACACCGGGGGCCCGCCCTCGATGTCGACCGGCTGCTGTACGACTTCCGCACCTCCGCCCAAGGGCACTTCCTCATACCGTGGGGCCGCTCTCGACTGTCTGGCCGGCCTGAGCGGCGATGCGGCGCAGCCATATGTGGGCCGGTTCCCGCTCATGGAGGGGATGCCACCACAGGGACTCCACCAAGTGGCCGATCTCGAAGGCGGGTTGGACGACGGTGATCGGTTGTCCGGAGAGGGTGGGGGTCGCGACCCGTTCGGGCATCAGGCCGATCCGGTCGGTCCCCGCGACCAGGTGGGGGATGGCCAGGAAGTTCTCCGTGACGATCTCCGCGTGCGGTTCGATGCCCTCGGCGTGCAGGCGGTTCAGGGGGGAGAAGACCGGCGACGGGTGACGGTAGGGCAACACCCAAGGGCGTGCCGCCATTTCCTCCCGTCCGAGGACGGCCGGGGCGCGGTCGGCGGACACCACGCACACCCAACGGTCTTTGTACAGGTCGAAGGTGGGGATGTTCGACAGGATGCCCTGGGGCAGGACGAGGGCGTCCACCGTGCGCAGGTTGTCCAGCGCCTGCTGCACGACCCGTTCGGTGCTGTGCTGGAACCGCAGCCGCACGTTCGGCGCGGCGGTTCGGACCAGGTCGGCCAAGGCCCGCCCGAACGTGGGCAGTTGGCAGTCGGCCATGATCACGGTGAACTCGCGCCGGGTCTGCGTGGGATCGAAGTCGGGGCGCGTCTGGAGGACCCGGTCCGCCCAGCTCAGCGCCTGCTCGGTGTGTTCCACCAGTCGTTCCGCCAGAGGGGTCAGCTCGTAGCTGTTGCCCACCCTGACGAGGAGTTCGTCGCCGTAGTGCCGGCGCAGCCGGGCCAGGGCCGCGCTGAGCGAGGGCTGGCTCAGACCGAGCCGTTGTGCGGCCCGCGTCACACTGCGCTCCTGGAGGAGCGCGTCCAGCGGCGGAAGCAGGTTGAGGTCCAGAGTCACGGTGCCCACCTCGAATGATCATCAGCTCCGTCTATGCCGAGCATAGGAGATTTCGGCTTCCCTGATCCAAGGGCGGACGCAAGAGTGGTGACACGGCTCGGCGGGACCTCGTGTCAGACCAACCGCCACCACCCCAGACGTTCGCGATCTCGGGCCTGCACCGATCGATGCAGGTGTTCCGAGCCCATCAAGGAGGCGACAATGCCGTCGTTCCATGTCCTGATCGCCGGCGGAGGCATCGGAGGGCTCTGTCTCGCGCAGGGTCTTCGCCGCGCGGGCATCAGCTGCACCGTTCACGAGAGCGCGCCGGGCATCGGGCGGGCCGGCTACCGCCTGCACATGAACGGCGCGGGTGGCCGCGCTCTCCGGCACTGCCTGCCGGACAACCTCTTCGAGCTGTACATGCAGACCTCACGTGAGACGCCACGCCGTGAGGTCATGGTCATGCTCGACCACCAGGCCCGCGAACTCGGCGCCCGCCCCCACATCGGCCCGCCCAACGACCCACGGCGGCCCCACACAGCGGTCAACAGGCGCACGCTTCGCCAGATCATGGGCCTGGGCCTGGAGGACATCGTCCGCTACGACAGCACCGTCACCGGCTTCGAGACGGACGGCGAGAAGGTCCGCGTGCTTCTCGACGACGGCACGAGCGAGACCGGGGACGTACTGGTGGGCGCCGACGGCATCAACTCCGTCGTGCGCAGGCAGTTGCTGCCCGATGTTCCGATCGTGGACACCGGAATGCGCGGCCTGTACTCCATCGCACCGCTGACCGACGATCTGGCGGCGAGCCTGCCCGAGGCACTGTTCGACGGTTTCGCCGTCGCCGCGGGGCCGAACGGCGCGATGTTCGCGTACGGCGTGTACCGGCCGCGCAGGCCGGTCGCCGAGGTGGTGGCCGAACTGGCCCCCGGCGCCCCCGTCGATCCCGTCGATCCCTACATCATGGTCAACCTCGGCCTTCCGCCCGGCAGCCCTGTCGCCGCCGGAGCTCCCGACCTGTGGGACAGCTCCGCCGAAACCCTGCACGCGCTGATGCGCACCGCGGTACGGGGCTGGGACCCCGCCCTGGCCGATCTCGTCGAGCACGTCGACGCATCGACGATCTTCCCGGTGTCCACGCGTCACCTGCAGCCGGCAGACCCCTGGCCGGCCGGCCGTGTCACCCTGCTCGGTGACGCGATCCACGCCATGCCGCCCTCCTTCGGCTCCGGCGCCAACACCGCACTGCGCGACGCCGCGGCCCTCGCCCGGGCCCTGGAGCGCGCCGCCCACGGCGACACACCCGTGGCGGCGGCCGTGGCCGAGTACGAGACCGAGATGCGCGCCGAGGTCTTCCCCATCCTGCGCGCCTCGGCCGACCCGCGGGCCGCCGACATCGACTTCCTGCCCGACGACCTCCCCGTCAACCGCACCTGATCGCCGACTCCCGACACGAGCCGCACCACGAGGAGAACCATGCCCGTCACCGAAGACATCGAGTTCCGGGTGTCGGAACTGACCCTGCGGGGCAAACTGTTCCGCCCGACCGACGGCCCCGAGCGCCCGCCCGTCGCCATCCTCCAGGGCGGCCTGGGCGGTCCCGCGGAATCCATGTTCGCCATGGCCCGGGACTTCACCGACGCCGGTCTGGCCTGCCTGATCTACGACCACCGCAACACCGGCTACAGCGACGGCGAACCCCGTCAGCAGTTCGATCCCTGGCAGCAGTGCCGGGACCTGCGCGACGTCATCACCCATCTGACCCTGCGCGAGGACGTCGACCCCGACCGCATCGCCCTGTGGGGCATCAGCATCGGTGGCGCCAACTCCCTCTTCACGGCCGCCACCGACCGCCGGGTCAAAGCGGTCGTCAGCATCATCCCCCCGGTCAGCGGCTGGAGCGCGCGCACCCTCCAACCGGCCGACACGCTCGCGGAGCTGGAAGCTCTCATCCCCGCCGACCGTCAGGCCCAACTGCGCGGCGAGCCGGCCGCGAGTATCCGCCTGCACGGTGTCCCGGAACCCGGGGACCCGGTCATGTTCAGCGACCAGGAGGGTCTGGAATTCGTCGAGAACATGATCCACCACCTGCCCAGCTTCCGGAACCAGATCACCATCTCGACCCTCGACCGCATCTTCGAGATGGAGGTGCGCGCCTACGCCGAACGCATCACCGCCCCGGTCCTGATGATCCTCGCCTCCAAGGACACCGTCGCCCCCGTCGAGGAGGCCCGCGAGATGTACGAGCGGATCCCCGACCCGAAGGAGGTCATCGAGTACCCGGGCCAGCACTACGAGATCCTCTCGAACCACTTCCCCGAGATCATCAGCCGCAGCGCCGACTGGCTGGCCGCCACCCTGCGCGGCTGACCGCCCCGCCATCCGCTCCCGTCCGGTCCGCCGGAGCCCGCGTGGCCCGGCGGACCGCCCCCATCCCCCGACCACACAGAGAGGTGTCGTCGATGCGTCTGCTCGGACTTGCCTGCGGGCAGGAGGACGGCAGTGCCGAGGTATTGCTGAAGGCCGCGCTCACCGCGGCCGCGCGCGAGGGGACAGCCGTCGAGATGGTACGGCTGACCGACCTGTCCCTGGTGACCGCCGCCACCGCGCACGCCGGGGACGACGCCGTCTGGTTCTGCGACCGGCTGCTCGACGCGGACGGCGTGATCGTCAGCTCCCCCACCTACACCCGCAGCGCACCGGGCGCGTTGAAGCTCCTCATCGACCGCGCCTTCGGTCCGCGCACGGACGTCGTCTTCGTCCGTGAAGCCCTCGCCCCCCGCGAACACGGCCCGGCCGAGCAGGAGGAGACCCGCGGTCTTCTGGGCCTCGACACGGCCCCCGATCCGCGGGTCCTCAAGCCGCGCGTGGCCGGCTTCATCGCCGTGGGCGGCTGCCCGTCACCCCACTGGCGCACGCTGACGCTGCCCACTCTGCACGCCCTGGCCTTCCCCCTGCACATGGCCGTCGCCGACCAGATGGAAGTCCCCACCCCCGGCGGCCTGGGCGGCATAGCCACCGACCCGGCGGCCGTGCTGCGCGCCGAGCGGCTGGGCGGCGCCGTTGCCCGGCAGCTGGGACTGCCCCACGACGAGGTCCGGTTCCTGGGAGAGCCCGGCACCTGCCCGATGTGCCACCTCGACCTGATCGTGCTGCGCGACGGCCGCGCCGAATGCGGCACCTGCGGGGCCGCGGGCCGTTTCGTCGTCGAGGACGGCGACGTCCGGGTCGACTTCTCCCCCGCCGGCACCGCTTCCTCCGTCCACACCCTCACGGAACTGGAGGAGCACTACCGGGAACTGCTGAGCGCCGCCTCACTGGAGCCGGACCCCCAGGAGATCGACAAGCACACCGCCGCGTTCCGCGACAGCGTCCCAGTCCTGCGCCCACCGCGGCCGTAGACGGCCGTCAGCGGGCTCTCCACTGACGCCGGAGCGCCCCCGCAGCAGTGGGCCACACCCGCCTCGACTGCGGCGCCGAACGCGGCGGCCAGTCGCAAGACACCGGTGGCCAGCAGGTGCACGCCGCGAAGGACCCCGACGACGCGGAGCATCTCCCCCGGCGGGACCAGGGCGATGGTGGCGAGGCCCAAGGTCGGCAGGCGGCCCTGCCGGCCCATGCGCGGCGACCACCGTCGTCGCCGTGGACCCCGATGCCGGCGGAGTGAAACAGCCCCTGCACGGCGCGCGCATCCGCAGCGTCCTCTACGCCGGCCTCCCGCATGCCGCAGCCTGGGGTCGCCCGACTGCGGGCGCGACCCTGGCCGCCGCCCGGGACGCAGCGCCTCAGCAGTGGTGGCTCAAAGGCCGGCGTCCCGGCCGTCACGATCGCCGGTGAGCCGGCTTTCCAGACCCGCGATCAGTGTGTCCATCACGAGGCGGAACATGTGGTCCTCGTCAGGGCCTTCAGGGGCTACGTCCGCGGAGTCAGGGTCTGCACCACCACCGTTTCCACCATCGGCAAAGCCGGGGGGCTGGAGGGTCGACCACTTGTGGAGCGAGCCGTTGAGTTCGGCGGCGAGGACACCGATGACGACGGCGACCATCAGCGCCGCGGTCTCCGAGACCTCTGACCGCGGAACCCCGGCAGCCTCCACGATCGCGGTGAGCGCGGTCCAGAACGGGTCGTCGGAGTGGATGAAGTCGGACTGGTGGCTGAACGAGTAGGCCATCAGTTCGGGGTGACGCTGCGCCAGGGTTCGGAAGTCCATGGCGAGCAGGCGGATGCGCTCCTGCCAAGGAGCGTCCTCCAGCGTCACCGTACGGAACTGGGCGCCGACCATTCTTGTCACGCCCCGCAGCACCGCTTCCTTGTTCGGCACGTGGTGGTACAGCGACATCGGGTTCGCGTCGAGGACGGTCGCGAGCTTGCGCATGGTGAGCGCCTCGACCCCGTCCTCGTCGATGAGCCGCAGGGCGGCGGCGTAGATCCCGGCCTCGGTCAGAGGCACGTCCCTCTTCCTCGTTCCCCGCGGGGGACGCCTCACCTGTTTTTCCATACCTCGTACGGTATCAGTTTCGTACACCGTATGGAAATGACCTTAATCACAGCGCTCACCAGGGCGGTCAGGCTTGCCTCACGTTTCCATACGCCGTACGGTACTAATTCCATACGGCGTATGTTTCCGTACGGCGCCACGGCACCACCCTGAGCAGCGCGCCCTTGCCCATCCCCTCCACGCAGAGGAGCAAGCCATGACCACGCACTCCGCGAACGGCCTTCGTCCCATCCGGTCCCCGCGCGGGGTCCCCCTGCTCGGCAACACGCCGCAGATCCCCGGCACCAACCCGGTCGAGTACTTCGCCGAGCTGTCCAAGCAGTTCCCCGAGGGCATCTACGGCCTGGACATCGCCGGTATCGAGCAGATCTTCGTCTACGACCCGGACCTGGTGGCCGAGGTCTCCGACGAGACGCGGTTCTTCAAGCAGATCGAGAAGACACCGCTGCAGCATGTCCGGGACTTCGCGGGCGCGGGTCTGTTCACGGCCCACCAGGACGAGGAGGAATGGGGCATGGCGCACCGGATCCTCCTGCCGGCGTTCAGCCAGCGGGCCATGAGGAGCTACTTCGGGCAGATGCTGGAGATCGCCCAGAACCTGGCGGGCAAGTGGGAGCGCAAGGAGGGTCAGCCGGTCAACATCACCGACGACTACACCCGGCTGACGCTGGACACCATCGCGGTGTCGGGGTTCGGCCACCGGTTCGACTCCTTCGACAAGGAGGAGCTGCACCCCTTCCTCAACGCGCTGCTGGGCGCGCTGACCGAGTCGCTGCGGCGCTCGCAGGAGCTGCCTGTGATGACCAAGCTCCGCAAGGCCGATGCCAAGAAGTACGGCGAGAACGTCCGGCTGATGCAGGAGCTGGTCGAGAGCGTGATCAAGGAGCGCCGCGAGGGGAAGGGCGGCGGTGAGGAGGACCTACTGGGCCTGATGCTGGAGGCCACCGACCCGGAGACCGGCAAGCGACTGTACGACGACAACGTCCGCGACCAGGTGCTGACGTTCCTGATCGCCGGCCACGAGACCACCAGTGGCCTGCTGTCCTTCGCCACGTACTCGCTGATGCGCAACCCGCACGTGCTGGCCCAGGCATACGCCGAGGTGGACCGGCTGATGCCCGGCGACACCGTCCCGGACTACGACACGATCATGCAGCTGGACGTCATCCCGCGGATCCTGGACGAGACCCTGCGCCTGTGGGCTCCCATCCCGTCGTTCGGCAAGACGGCGCGGGAGGACACCGTCATCGGCGGCCGCTACGAGCTGAAGAAGGGCGCGAAGGTCCTCATCCTCGAGGGCCCGCTGCACACCCACCCCAAGGCGTGGGAGCGGCCGGACGAGTTCGACATCGACCGCTGGCTGCCGGAGAACCGCGTCCAGCACCACCCGCACGCCTACAAGCCGTTCGGCAACGGCGTACGTGCCTGCATCGGCCGCCAGTTCGCGCTCACCGAGGCCCGCCTGGCCCTCGCGCTGGTGCTGCAGAAGTTCAAGTTCTCCGACACCAATGACTACAAGATGGACCCCCGGGAGGCGCTGACGCGCAAGCCCGGCAACTTCGAACTGGTCGTCCGCCGTCGTCAGGAGCACGAGCGGACCGTCTTCGGCGCCGCGGAGGTGCAGACCGGGGAGACGCAGGCGCCGGCAGCGGTCAGCGGTGTCGGGGTGAACCTGACCGTCGCCTACGGCTCCAGCCTCGGCTCGTGCGAGGACCTGGCGCGCACGATCGCCGACCGCGGCGAGCGCTCAGGGTTCGGCACCACACTGACGAGCCTGGACGAGCTGGGCGACAACCTGCCCACCGAGGGGCTGCTGGTCGTCGTCGCCGCCAGCTACAACGGCAAGGCGCCCGACAACGCCCAGCGCTTCGACGACCTGATCGCCGCCGGGCTGCCCGAAGGCTCGCTGGCGAACGTGCGGTTCGCGCTGTTGGGCGCCGGCAACACCCAGTGGGTGGCCACCTACCAGGCATTCCCCAAGCGGATCGAGGAAGGTCTGCTGGCGGCCGGCGCCACCCCGGTCGTCGAGCGCGGCATCGCGGACGCCGCCGGTGACTTCGACGGCACGGCCACTCGGTGGATGGACAACCTGTGGGCCACTCTGGCCGAGGAGTACGCCGCCGACACCTCCCAGGCGAGCGGCCCCCGCTACCGGGTCCAGCTGCTCACCGAGTCCGACGTGCGCCCCGCCATCGTCTCCGAACAGGCGTACCCGCTCACCGTGGTGGCCAAGGACGAACTCGTGGCCGACGCGACCGGCCTGTGGGACTTCGGTATCGAGCCGCCGCGCCCGTCCGCGAAGTCCATCACCTTCGAGCTGCCCGAGGGCGTCACCTACGACACCGGCAACCACCTGGCCGTCTTCGCCAAGAACGAACTCGCCCTGGTGGAGCGCGCACTGAGGCGGCTCGGCGTCGAGTACGACCAGGTGCTCCGGCTCGACCAGCCGGCCGGTGGCCGCACCCACCTGCCGGTCGGCACCCCGGTCACCGCCGGCATCCTGCTCACCGAGTTCCTGGAGCTGCAGGACGTGGCCACCCGGTCCCAGATCCAGACGCTGGCCGAGCACACCGAGTGCCCGTGGACCCGGCCGCAGCTCCAGGCGTACACCGCCGACACGCAGGAGGCCGAGGAGCGCTACCAGCAAGAGATCCTCGGCAAGCGCATCTCGGTGCTGGGCCTGTTGGAGCGCTTCGAGGCGGTCGAGCTGCCGCTGGCGGTCTTCCTGGAGATGATGGGCCCGATCCGCCCGCGCTTCTACTCCATCTCCTCCGCCCCGTCGGCCAACCCGCGCCATGTGCGCCTGACCGTCGGCCTGCTGGAGGGCCCGGCCCTGTCCGGCGACGGCCAGTACCGCGGCACCTGCTCCTCCTACATCGCGGGCCTGGAGCCCGGTGACGTCGTGTACGGCTACGTCCGCGTCCCCTCCCCGACGTTCGCCCCGCCCGCCGACCCCGCCACGCCCCTGATCCTCGTCGGGCCCGGCACCGGCATCGCGCCGCTGCGCGGCTTCCTGGAGGAGCGGGCGACACAGCACGCGAACGGCACCCAGGTGGGCGTGTCGCAGGTCTTCGTCGGCTGCCGCCACCCGGAGCACGACTACTTCTACCGCCAGGAGATGCAGCACTGGGAGCAGGCCGGCATCGCCCAGGTGCACACCGCATACTCCGCGGTGCCCGGTCACCCGGCCCGGTTCGTGCAGAACGCCATCGCCAATGCCGCCGACACGGTGTGGCAGGCCATCGAGGAGGGCGCGTACATCTACGTCTGCGGTGACGGCCGCCGCATGGCCCCCGCCGTCCGCGAGGCACTCGCCGCCGTCCACCGCCAGAAGACCGGCAGCGACGACGAGAGGGCCCAGCAGTGGCTCGCCCAGCTCGAAGCGGACGAGCGCTACCAGCAGGACGTCTTCGCCTGACCGCCGCACGCCGTCGAGGCGCGCCGACCCCCAGCCGTCCGGGAGGCGTGCGGACGTCCTGCCTCCCCCGCACACCTCCCGGCCCCACCGGCCATTCAGCACACCCCATGGCACCCAGGGCCCCAACCATCGGGCCGTGCCGCCCACAGAAAGCAGATCACCATGGACACCATGCTCGCCGGACGCTTCCACCTGGACAGCAGGAAGTTCGCCGTGGAAGAGGTTCCGATCCCCGTGCCCGGCCCGGGCGAGGTCCTCATCGAGGTCAAGGCCGCCGGCGTCTGCCTCTCCGACGTCCACCTCATCGACGGCTCCCTCGTGCCGATGTTCGCCACCTCCGACACCGTCACCGTCGGCCACGAGGTCTCCGGCGTCATCCACACCCTCGGCCCCGACGTCAAGCGCGGCCTGACCGTCGGCACCCGCGTCACCCTGGAAGCCGGCAAGACCTGCGGCCGGTGCGCTGGATGCGTACGCCACCGCCCCTGCACCCAGATGCTCACCGCCGGCATCGACTACGACGGCGGCTGGGCGCAGTACACCGTCGCCCGCGAGGACACCCTCATCCCCATCCCCGACAGCCTTCCCTTCGACCAGGCCGCGATCATCCCCGACGCGGTCTCCACCCCCTACGCCGCCGTCGTCGCCACCGCCGGCGTCCGACCCGCCCAGTCCGTCGGCGTCTGGGGGGTGGGCGGAGTCGGCGCCCACAACGTACGCCTCGCCCGCCTGGTCGGCGCCGCCCCGATCATCGCCGTCGACCCGCTGCCCGGCGCCCGCGACCGCGCCCTGGCCTTCGGCGCCGACATCGCGCTCGACCCGGCCGCCCCCGACTTCGCCGACCAGGTCCGCGCGGCCACCGGTGGACGGGGCCTGGACTTCGCCTTCGACTGCGCCGGCGTCCCCGCCGTCCGCGAACAGGCCGCCTCCGTGCTCGGCCTGGGCGGCTCCCTGATCCTGGTCGGCATCACAGCGCACCCGCTCACCATCAGCGAGGGCCTGACCTTCAACTACCTGTCCAAGCAGGTACGCGGCCACTACGGCGGCTTTCCCGAGTCCGTCAGCGAACTCGTCCGGCTGACCGCGGCCGGCCGCCTCGACCTGGCCCCCTCCATCACCGACCACATCCCGCTCGCCGACGCCGCCGAGGCGGTACACCGCCTGGAGACCAAGACCGGCGACCCGATCCGCCTCATCCTCGTCCCCTGACGCCGTCAGCAGGACGACAAGCCACCCTGGGCAGGGGTGAGTGGGCGCCGGTGCGTGAGGGAGCACCGGCGCCCATGGCTTTCCGGCAAACGTGGAGAGAAACAACCCTGCAGACGGGCGACATCCCGGGCCGTACTTCGCGGCGCAGGGATGCTCAGTTGAACCGCCGGCGCACCCTCTGGGCCGCCGCACAGCGGTACGACCAAGCCGAGATGAAGCCGTGGTGTCCGTGCGGGGACCACGGGAACTCGGCGATTCTCCCGAAGTGCGTGAAGCGCGTCGTATGCCTCACGAACGACGCTGACCTGGCGTTTCATGACGTCGTGCCGGGACGATGTGTGAACGTCAGCCGTTTCGGCGCCTCGTGATCCTCTCCGCCTCGCTGACCTGTCTCATCGCGTTGGTCTCCGCCCTGCTGGGCGCGGCCAAGCGGCGCGGACGGCGGCAGGCCGTCTCGACGCTGAGCTGACGCCTGATTCTGGCCCTGGGCCCGATGCCCGGCCTGGCCGCCCACGCCGGCTTCACCACCGCGGCCTACTGGGTCGGCCGGCGAAGAAGGCGATCAGGCCGTGGGTCGATGACCCGCCGGCTCTCCTCGAAGCGCAACAGGTCGAGCACATCCGGCCACGCCTGAGAGATCCGAGAAAACTGCAGGTCAGATGCTCTTCGCAGCGGGCTCAAGAATCGCCACGCACTCCACATGATGCGTCATCGGGAAGATGTCGGTCTGAGCGAGTCACGGGAAAGACCAGGTCAGAGCAGCTTTCTCGGCTCGCCGCGCAGCGTGAGTGCGCCCAGAGCGTCAAACGAGCGTCACGGTCGGCAGCCCGTCCCGCGCCCACTCGGGCCAGACCGAGCTGCCACGACCAGTTGCCTTGGCAGGCTCCGTGATGCTTGGGGGCGATGTCATCGGTGCCGAGCACGCGCGGGACGCGCAGCGGCGGTGCCGCCCTTCGCATGAGCATGCGCAGTCCGGTCGAGCGGGAGATCGCGCGGGGCGCCCGCCCGGCCCTCTAACTCCTCGACTGCGGAGCCGAGTTGGTCTGCCAGGCAGTCGGTGCGACGCTGGTAGCACTTCACGACGCCGGGAACCTGATCACGGAACGCGCGGCGCCCTTCGCCACCGGCCGTGGCGAAGGGCACCATGGTTCACCCGGGCTCCCGGGCCGCCGCGATCATGCGGCAGCCGTACGGTCTCCCTTCGGGGTGTTCATGAGCCAGAAACCGCCCCCGGCCGGTGCCCAGTGGACACCGTCCAGCGCGGCCACGGCTCTTTCCAGGACCTCGTCGGCGCTTCCGGGCCACGCGTCGAAGCCGCCACCGCCGAGCTCTCCGATGATCATGAAGCCGTCCCGCACCAGATGGGTGAGGATCTCGATCGCGACGGCCCTGAAGTCGCTCCGCGACCGCTCGGCCGCTTCGCGTGCGAGCCCGATCAGCCTGTCCACGGGTACCCAGTCGCCGAGCCCCTCCACGAGGAGCTCACACACGATGACGTCCCTATTCATCCGGATTCCTATTCATCGGGAAGGTGTACCTTCATGCCCTTCCCCCCGACGGGGAAGATGTCGATCGTCTCCCCGCCGGACCTCGACGAGGTACGCCACTGGATGACCGTGCCGTCCGCCAGCTTGTACACCTCGGGGATCTTGGGCCCGCGTGCGGGCAGGCGCTCCGCGCCGGCGGTCCACTTCTCGAACGCCTTGCGCATGTCGGAGACGCTGGACATCTCACGGACGTGTGACTGCTTGCCCTTCGGGAGGGCGTCGAACTCTGACTTCCACACGCCGCACCCGTTGGCGTTGTGGACGAGCAGCGGGGTGGTGCCCGCCACCACGTAGTACGTGTGCAGGTCCGCGACGGTGAGGTTGTGGACCGTCCGGTCCTGCGCCGTCCACGCGGACACCGCGCTGACCGGTACGTGCGTCCCCGCGCTCGTGCGCAGCCACATGCCCGGCCGCAGGTCGCCCGCGGTGCCCCACACCCCGAGGTCCTCGATCCAGAAGGGGTGCCCCTCGGTCGCGGTGACCGAGGAAGTACCGTCGTCCGTGCGCACCTCGGCCGTGACGAGTTCCTTGTCGCCGTGACCGGTGATGAGGGCCGTGACGGGCTCGGACTGTGTGCGCCCGCTCTCCGGGTCGGTGGCGAGCACCTCATCGCCCACGCGCACCCGCTCGATGGGCAGGTGCGTGCCGTCCGCCATCAGTACGGGAGTGCCGGCCGGGAAGCTGTTGCAGGGGACGGCTCCCTCGCCCTTGCGGGCCTTCTTGACGTCCTCCGCCGTCAGGAGCTTGCCGCCGGCCCTGAGCCAGTGCAGTACGGAGAGGCCGCCCAGCGCCCGCTCCTTGGCGCTGAGCTTGTCACTGGTGACCAGGTCCTTGCCGACGACGGCCTCGACGACGCCCTTGCCGTCGCCGATGCCCGGCAAGAGGTCCAGCAGGAGGGACATCCGGCGCTGCTGCTCGGCGTCGTCCAGGCCCGAGGATCCGGAGCCCCAGGTGTCACCGATGTGGGAGAAGTCGAAGTCTATGTCCGGTATCTCGCGCAGCTTCTGCGCGCCCTTCTTGATCCCGGGTACGTGCTTGTTCGCCTCCTTGACGCCCTGGTTCGCCTGTGCGATGCCCGCGTTCATCTCCTTCATGCCCTTGTTGGCCTTGGAGATGCCCTTGTTCGCCGGTGTCAGGCCCTTGTTGACCTCCGCGGCGCCCTCGTTCATGGTCCGCAGTCCGCGGTCCATCCGGGCGAAGCCTTCGTTCATCTGGTCGAAGGCCGCGTTGAGCTCGGCGAGGTCCTTCTCGAAGTCGAAGATGGGCTTGGCCGCGGGGTACTTGGGTGGTGTGTAATCCGGGTAGTAGTCGCCCAGCGCGATGGTGAGGATGGTGACGGCGAGGAGCGAGTCGCTCTGCGTCCCCAGCAGGTCGGTCGCCCTGCCGAGGTTCTTGCCGACCTTGTCCAGGTGCGGTTTGGCGCTCTGGAGGGTCTTGACCGCCTGTTCCAGCAGCTTCAACTGTTTCTGCGGGTCGGATTCCTTGGCCGGGTCCAGCAGGTCCTGCGGCTTGAGTGCGTGCAGCGCCTTCAGGTCCTTGTCCAGCGCGGCGAAGCCGGCACCGTGGTCCTTCATGGCGTCCTGTGTGATGAACAGGAACAGACCCACTCCGATGCCCAGTTTCACGGCTTTGCCCGCGAACTCCTTGTAGCAGCGGGGCCGTTCCAGCAGTGGCAGGCCGTCGCAGTTCGCGTACTGACGCACCTTGGCGACGATGGTCGCCAGCCGTTCCACGCGGTTGTCGCCGGCGGACGTGGCCGCTGCGGCACTGCCCATGGATCCTGCGAAGAGGACGGACAACGCGACGATGAACGTCGCGAGCCTCGATCTGAGATTGTTGTACATGAATTCCTTGGTCAGAGCCCGGCGGGTCCCCCGGCCAGGCCCTGCTCCCCGTGACGCTCTCGGTAGGGAGAGCCTTGTTACTGGCGCGTAGCCATATGGTCCGGAGCACCTTAACGCACCCCCTCAAACGGCTTGCGGCCCGGCCCTCGCCACCGGCGGCGACGGGGCGCCGAGCCAGGGGTCCGCCCGGTCCGATGCCGTTGCGGGCCGCCGTGCGGCTACCGGCGGGAAATGCCCGACGGGGCCTACCGGTTGAGCGCGGCAACGTCGTCGACCCTGCCCGTCGCCGCCCCCGATCACCGGGACGACGGCTGTCCGTCGCCACCCCCCAACGGCGGGACTCCAGGGCCGTGGCGCGCTCACGGTGCCGGCCGCCGCCCCCTCCCATAGCTGGTGGTCGTGGTCCGCGTGACGCCGCCTGCGGTGTCGGTGCCGACCGCGGCGTTGCCCCACCAGTCGTACTGGGTGCTCGTCGTGGGGAGTTGCCCCGGCCGACCAATGGCGATCCCGCGAGCGGACGCGCTCGTGGTCAGCAGTGACGAACGCAGGCCGCGAAGGCGCCTCAACGGTGGCGAGACCTCTTCCTGACCCCAGGCCTGACGAGCCATCAGAGCGAGCGTCACATGAGCGTCACGACTGTTCTGCGCACTCCCTAACCGTGATCGGCTACACCACGTCAAGGGACGCCATCCTCGGCCCGCTGGCCCCTGGGCGACATCACCCTGGCTCTACCACTGTGCAGGCCGGACGAGCGCCGGTCGGCGCCCGGTGACGACCCGCCTCACCCTCGTACCGTTTGATGACGCTCAGCTACACGACCCTTCTTCCCACGCACTGCTGGAGCTACCTCACCCACCTGACGCTCCGTCGGAAACAGCGTCAAATGAGCGTCAGGACGGTTTCCCCGACGCCCCCAGGGGCGAGGAGAACGCGTCCATCACCTCGCGAGACGTCCCACGAAGCCGCAGGTCAAACCCACTCCGCCGACACCAGGACACGTTCCACGTCGCGCATGTCGGGGAACACGTCGAGCGTGCCCGGGCGCTCCTGAGCAACCTAGGAAAACTGCAGGTCAAAGCCCCTTTGTAGCGGGCTCAAGAATCGCCACGCACTCCACATGATGCGTCATCGGGAAGATGTGCAGTCTGACCCAGCCCGGAGAACATGCAGGTCAGAGGAGGTTTTCCGGCCCGCTCCAGGCCCCGCGAAAGGCTCCGTGCGTCATACGTGCGTCACCGCCACAGGCGTGCGCCAGGGACACCAGGACCACCACCACAGCCCTGGCCGCGGCGCACTCGGCCGCAACCCAAGCCGCCCATGGCGGCGCGTATCGCGGGCTCCCCACCCACAAGCCCCTCGGAATCGACAGTCCGACGTAAGAAGCCCCCTGACCGGCAGGGGCCAGATCAGGGGGGTGTACGGAAGGGCAGGGGCACAGGCACAGAGGGATTGTGGCAGGCGACTCGCCCGCCACAGGGGAGGAGTCATCACGATCCCCACCCGATTGCGCGTCGGCCCCCGTCCCCTCTACCCATGCGATGCCTCGGCCCCTCCGACCGAGGATCCCCGGCAACCACTTCGCTATCGCAATGTGGTCGCAGTGCTGCGGCACCTCGCCGTGCTGGACGAGGACGGCACCCCGTGTCCGGGGCCGTCCCTGGAGGCGTGGCGGGAGCGGGACGCGGGCGAACTCGCGGGGCTCGCGGTGCGTGCCCTGGTGGAGTGGTGTGACCGGCTGGGCGCTGACCCCGATATAGGGGACGAGTTCGACGACGAGATCCTCGGCGACCTGGTGACGCTCTACACCGCGGCGGGCGAGACCCGCTCGGTGGCGCGGGACTCGGCCGTGTCGGCCGAGTGGGCGGTACCGCCGGGTGCGTCGTTCGCCGCTCCGGCGCGTGAGCGCGACGACGCGGCGGGCCCGCGCGAGCCGGGTCGGGAGGCCGGGCGGGCGGAACCGGAGGAGCCGAACGGGTCGGCCTCGGCGTACCGCCTGCCGTCACCGCCCGAACTCGAACGCCTGCTGGGGCTGGGCACGTTGGACGAGAATGACGTGGCGGAGCTGGAACCGGAGGCGCATCGGCTGGCGGCCCGGCTCGACGCCCTGGCCAGGGCCGGTGTGGTGTGGCGCAGCGGTGACGCCTACGGGCTGACGCCGCTTGTTGCGGCGGTGCTGCGAGAGGCGCTGCTGCTGGCGCACGGCGGCGGCTGGCCACCGCGCGCGGCGGGGCCGGAAGCGGACGGGGGCAGGAACGATGCTGGTGACGGGGAACCGAGACCGCGGTGGACACCGTCGACCGTCGCGGAGCGCTTCCCCACCCTGGCGGCGGTGTCGGCGTTGGACGCCGAGCGGCTGGTAGCCGCCGCGTGGCACTGGGAGCCGGCCACGGCCCGCCGGGTGCTGCGCACATGGGTGGCGGCCGGTAACGGTCCGGACGCGCGCTGGCCACAGCTGCTGGCGGCCCTGGCCGCACCCTCCCCCACTCTCGGCTCCGCTCGAGCGGGGGGACCCCCATCGCGCACGCACCTGGCCGATCACCGCGGGCTGGCCGCCCGCACCCTGCCGGACGCCCCGGTCGGCCTGGTCGCCGGGTACGTCGGCGACCCGGTGCTCGGTGCCTGGGCCGCCGAGGCGCTGCGCGCGGCAGGCCAGCCGGTCGAGGCGAACTCCGTACCCCGCTCCTCCCGCCTGCTGTGGCAGCTCGACCGGCTGCACGCGCTGGCGGTACCGGCCTGGCGCGCGTCGTTCACCCGGTACGGGGAGACGGCCGATGCCGACGGACCGGAACCGACGGACGGACCGGACGGTTCGAAGCACCCCGGGCAGGCACCCGAACTCCAAGCCCTGTACGACGCCTTCCAGCAGACCGCCGCCGACTGGCCGGGTGGCGCGGACGCCCTCACAGCGGAGCTCGCCCACGCCGACCCCTTCACCGCCTCCCACAGCCTGGAGCTGCTGACGGACCACCCGGACCAGGAGATCGCACGGCCCGCCGCACTCGCCCACCGGGAGTGCGAGCGGGCGCGGTCAGGGCCGGTACCGGAAGCCAGCGGTGGCTGTGCTGAGAGGCGCAAGGCCGGGAAGAAGACCAGGAAACGCGGTGGGCGCCGCTGAACCCGGGGCCGTCTCCCGCTCTTCGCCTATGAGCCGTCGAAGAGTTCTTCGGCGGAGGTGGCGGTGGCGGTGGCGGCCCGGGGAAGCCACAGGCGCAGGAGGTCGGGGCCGTCGCGGTCGGTGATCGGCTCGTGGGTCGCGTCGGGGACGTCGATGCCGCGGGTCCGCAGGGCGACGAGGATGTTCTCGACCCCGCCCTGTACGCGGCCTTCGTCACGGTTTTCCCAGGAGATGGACGACTTGCAGAGGGAGAGATCCACGGCCACCAGAATCCTCCCGAGTTCAAGTGCCCGGGGCGCGCTGTGCAGGACTGCGGCGACTGACCGATTCGGTCCGGCACCAGATCTTTGCCTCCGACAGCGCGCAATCGCCGGCCACGCCGTCTCCAGCGCGGCCGACACCGCCCTCGGGAAGGCCGGGACAGCTCGCGCATCGCGACCCGCACCACCTCGCGGGCGGCCATAATGGGTTCATGCCCTCCAGCCCGCATCACCCCGCGCCGGCACCGAGCGACCTGTCGGGCGCGGTCGCCGAGGATCTCGCGCTGTACCGGGAGAAGTTCCGGCGGCGTCTGCCACAGTCGCTGGACGAGTTGCACGGCCCGGCCCAGGGGGTCGTGGAGCTGCCGCTGCACCTGGCCTGGTCCGGGATGACCTCATACGACCTGGGCAAGCCTCGCCAGCGTATGGGCCTGTACCGCACTGTCCTGCACGAGGGCCTGCGCGACGACCTGCCCCGCTACCTCAACGAGGACCTGCTCCTCCGGCTGTGGCCGGTGCTGCGCACCCTTGTCGGGCGCACTGTACGCACGGTATGGGAAGACGCCTTCCCGCAGCTCGCCTCCCGCACCCGGGCAGCCGCGTGACGGACATGCCAGAGCTGCACACGCGGCTCCTGGCTGATGTGATCGCCCTCGGCTCCCCGTATCCGCTGGTTCTCACCGGCGGGTATGCGGTACGGGCGCACCATCTCGTCAACCGCCCGAGTCAGGACCTCGATGTCGCGACCGAGAATCCGGCGCCCATGGCCGACATCGCGGCCGCACTCCGCGCCGGCCTGGAAGCCCGCGGCTGGAAGGTGCATGTCCTGGAGACCGCCCCGTTGTCCGCCCGCTTCACCGTGACCGACCCGGTCACCGGGCAGGAATGCGAGGTCGACATCCTCAAGGAGATCTTCTGGCGGCCGGTCGCCCAGAGCCCGTACGGGCCCGTCCTCGCGGAGGAAGACGTGATCGGCACCAAGGTCCGCGCCCTCGCCGACCGCGGAGCGCCCCGCGACCTGATCGACGTCTTCGCAGCCTCCCACCGCTGGTCAAATGCCGAGCTTGAGGAGTTCGGCCGCCGCCACGCCCGTGGCCGCTTCGAGCGCGAAGACCTGCAGGCGAACCTCACCGGCGCCGAGTGGACCGACGACGAAGCCTTCGCCGCTTACGGCCTGGACGATGCCACCATCACCGCTCTTCGAACCTGGGCCGTGGAGTGGGCCGACGACCTCGCAGCCCGGCTCCTCGAAGAGCCCGGTGATCCGGACATCGACTGATCTTGCCGCACGTGCACGCCCTCCCGTAAGCACGGGGGCATGCGCCGCGCCGCCCATGGCCATGCTTGCCACACTCGCCGGCCCCGAGGCTGAGCCCGGCAGGCTCATCCGCTATGCAGCCGTACACGGGCAACTTACAGTCCAGGGCATCCCTTGCCGGGGTCGATCCGGGGCGGTTCACGTGGGCTGCCCTGCTGCGAACCAGCAGCAAGACAAACGTGAGCATACGAGGAAGCCGGCCAACTCGCCTCCGCACCTGTTCCAGGCCCTCCAACGATCTGACGGTCTTTCAGGCTGTGCGTCATCCGTGCGTCACGCCGCAAGAACCAACGGGCTCCGCGACCACCACGCACCCCTCCCCCTCAGACGAATGCGCAGGTCACGCGGCATCGTCCGCCTTCACCCGTTCCCATCGTCCCCAAACAGGTCGAGCCGACGAAAGAAATCAGAAAACCGCAGGTCAAGAGCGTTTCTCAGCGGGTTCCAGGATCGCGACGCACTCCACGTGCGAGGTCATCGGAAAGATGTCGGCTTCAGCGGGTCTCGGAAAAGGCCAGGTCAGAGGCCATTTCTCGGCTCGCTGTGCCGCCTGCGGGAGCCCGGAGCGTCAAACGAGCGTCATGACGTACAGGCTGCCCTCAGAGGGACGATGAGCCCTTGTCGGTTCGTGAGACCGGCCTACCGCTGACTCGCCAACTGCGACGGGCGGTGGATCGGGCCGGTGATCTGGGACAGGGGTCTGCCCGTGCCGTGGTTGGACTGGGCGATCATCTCCGCGGTGATGGAGACGGCCGTCTCCTCGGGTGTGGAGGCTCCAAGATCGAGGCCGATGGGGGAACGCAGCCGGGCCAACTGGTTCTCCGTGACACCCTGCTCGCGCAGGCGGCGCATGCGCTCGTCGTGGGTGCGCCGGGAGCCCATGGCCCCGACGTAGGCGACGGGCAGGTCGAGTGCCAGGCGCAGCAGGGGGATGTCGAACTTGGCGTCGTGGGTGAGGACGCAGACGGCGGTGCGGTCGTCCACCTCGGTGCGTTCCAGGTAGCGGTGGGGCCAGTCGACCACCACTTCGTCCGCGTGCGGGAAGCGGGCGGGAGTGGCGAAGACGGGGCGAGCGTCGCAGACGGTGACGTGGTAGCCCAGGAAGCGGCCGGCCCGGCTGAGGGCCGCGGCGAAGTCGACGGCACCGAAGACCAGCAGGCGCGGCCGGGACGCATGGACATGAACGAGGACGGACAACCGTTCGGGGCATTCGTCTGCCTGCCCGCCGATGTCGATGCGGACGGTGCGGCCCGCCCGTATCAGGGCCCTGGCCCGGTCGGCCACTGCCCGATCCGCCGGGCCGCCGTCCACGCGCCCGTAGGCGACATGACCGCCGCCGAGCACGCTCAGCGTCGAGCCGAGGAGGCGCTCGGGGCCGTCCACGACCTGTGCCACGGCGACCGGTCGCCCTTGAGCGATCTCGGAGAGGGCCGTGGACAAGTGCGGCTGGGCTGCAGGGTCGATGCGCTGGACGAAGACGTCGAGTTCGCCGCCGCAGGTCAGACCGACGGCGAAGGCGTCGTCGTCGGAGTAGCCGAACCGGGCCCGCTGCGGAGTGCCCCGGTCACGGAGCACCTGCCGACACAGCTCGTAGACCGCTCCCTCGACGCAGCCACCGGAGACGCCGCCCACGGCGTTGCCGTCCTCGTCCACCGCGACCGACGTACCGACCGGCAGAGGGGCGCTGCCGTGCACGCCGAAGACGGTGGCCAGGGCGAAGGGGCGCGCCTCGCGGCACCAGCGGTGCAGTGTGTCCGCGATGTTCAGCATGGCAGTTCTCCATGGCGGGACCAGGATCGGAAGGTGAACGGGCCGCCGCCGCGACGCGGGGAAACGTCAGGCGGCGGCCCTGGGAAGTCCGGCAACCGGACGGGGCAGGCTGCCGGACGAGCGGTGTGCACCCCGCCGCAAGGCATGGATCAGAGCAATGCCTCTGCGGTGATGGGCAGTTCGCGGACGCGGCGGCCGGTGGCGTTGAAGACCGCGTTGGCGATGGCGGGCGCGACGCCGATCATCACGAGCTCTCCGAGGCCCTTGACGCCGAGCGGGTCGGCCTCGCGATCCTCTCCGTCCAGGTAGATCGCCTTGAGGTCGGGGATGTCGGCGTTGACGGGGACGAGGTAGTCGGCGAGGTTGGCGTTGACGATCCGGCCGTCGCGGTGGTCGGTGACCGTGTGCTCCAGCAGGGCCGTTCCGATGCCGCCGACCATGCCGCCGAGGGCTTGGCTGTCGGCGAGCTTGGGGCTGATGATGCGGCCCGCGTCGTACACGCCGAGCACCCGCCGTACCCGCACCAGGCCCAGGGTGGCGTCGACGGCCACTTCGGCGAACGTCGCGTTGTAGCCGTAGAAGGAGTGCCGCTCCGGGCCCGACGGCGGGGCGAAGGAGCCGTCCGCTTCCAGGTGGGTGCGGTCGTTGCGGGCGAGCAGCCGCCGGTACGTCTCCCCGCGCGTGGGATCGTTCTTCACGTGCAGTCGGCCGCCTCGCACCACGACATCGCCGGCGGCCACCCCGTACAGCGGTGACTCGCGGTCCCGGACGGCCAGTTCGATCGCCTGACGGCGGACTTTGTTGCAGGCGTCGAGGGTGGCGGAGCCGACGCTGGCCATGGTCATCGAGCCGCCGTGCGGTGGGGTCGGCGGATAGAGGGAGTCCCCCAACCGGAAGGTGACCGCGCGCACGGTGAGTCCGAGGGCGTCGGCAGCGACCTGAGTCTGGGAGGTGTAGGTGCCCGGGCCCATGTCGGTGGCGGCGGCCTCGACCAGCGCGGTGCCGTCGGCGTCCAGGCGGGCCCGGGCCTGGGCGGGCATGCGGGCGGTGTCGTAGACGCCGGCGGCCATGCCCCTGCCGATCAGCCAGTCTCCCTCACGTGCCGAGCGGGGCCTGGGGATGCGGCGCTCCCAGCCGAACTCGCGCGCGCCGACCGCATAGCACTCGCGCAGCCGACGCGTGGAGAACGGCAGCCCGGACGACTCGTCCTCGTTCGGCTCGTTGCGCCGGCGCAGCTCGATCGGGTCGACGCCGAGCTGGTGGGCGAGTTCGTCCATGGCCGACTCGATGACGAAGGAGGCCGTCTGGAAGCCGGGGCCTCGCATGTACAGCGGCGTGGGCAGATCCAGCGGCACCGTCCGGTACGCCTGGCTGACGTTGGGCATGCTGTAGAGCATCTGCCCGGCCGCCAGGATGGACTCGGTGAACGTCTCGTACGACGACGTCTCGGCGTCCAGCTCGTGCACCGCGGCGGACAGCCGACCGCGCCGGTCACTGCCGAGGCGCAGGCGGTACTCGTACGAGGGCCGGAACCCGGTCCCGAGGTACATCTGCTTCCTGCTCAGGACCAGCTTGACCGGACGCTTCGTCTCACGGGCTGCCAGCGCCGCGACGACGACGTGCGGCCAGCAGCGCAGCGCCGTGCCGAAACCGCCGCCGACGAACGGCGAGATGACGCGCACCGCGTCCGTCTCCAGGCCGAACACTGCGGCGAGTTCGGTCTGCGTGCCCACCACCCACTGGGTCTTGTCCCACACCGTGAGCCGGTCGCCGTTCCAGCGGGCGATGGTGGCGTGCGGCTCCATCGGGTTGTGGTGGTTGCGCGCCGTGCGGTACGTCAGGTCCAGTCGCACGGCCGCCGCGCGCAAGGCCGCCTCGGCATCGCCGCGCGCATAACGGGTCGGCTCGTCCGGCTCGGCCTCGGTGATGTCGGTCGAGGGCTGTTCGGCGTCGTAGCCGACCTTGACCAGACTCGCGCCATGCTGTGCGGCCTCCAGGGTGGTGGCGACCACCACGGCGACGGGCTGGCCGTGGAAGCGGACGCGGTCGTCCTGGAAGACGCGAAGCCGTCGGCCTGGCGGGTTGTTCGACCCCGAGTTGTCGCGGTACGGCAGCTTCGGCGCGTTGCGGTGGTGGAGCACCTTCAGTACGCCCGGAAAGGCTTCGGCGGCAGCGCTGTCGATGGAGGTGATGCGACCGCGGCCGATGGCTGCGTCGACGATGACGGCGTGAACGGCCCCCTCGACCTCGTGCTCGGCGGCGTACAGCGCCTGTCCGGTGACCTTGAGCCGGCCGTCCACGCGGGACAGCGGCGCACCCACCGCTGCCTGCGGCTGGGGGCTCACTTCGTACCTCCTATGACGCGCAGCTGGCGTTCGACGGTCCGCTTGAGCAGCTCGACCTTGAACCGGTTGTGCTTGAGCGGGCGTGCCCCGTCCGCCGCCTTCGCGGCAGCGGCTGACCACAGGGCCCCCGAGGGGCGTTCACCGACGAGGTGCTGCTCGACGGCGGGCAGCTTCCAGGGCACCGTGCCCACTCCCCCGGCGGCGACCTTCGCCTCGCGGATCACCCCGCCGCGTACGTGCAGCGCGACGGCAGCCGATGTCAGGGCGAACTCGTACGACTGCCGGTCACGCACCTTCAGATAGCCCGACCTGAGCGGGCGCGGAAGAGCGGGAATCTCCACTGCGGTGATCAACTCGCCTTTACGCAGGGCCTGTTCGCGTTGCGGGGTGCTGCCCGGCCGCAACAGGAAGTCGGCGAAGAAAACTTGACGTGCCCCGTCCGGGCCCAGCAGGTGCACCCGTGCCTCCAGGGCGGCGAAGGCCACGGCGGCATCGGACGGGTGTGTGGCCACACACGCGTCGGAGGCCCCGAGGATGGCGTGCGTGCGGTTATGGCCGTGCAGGGCGGCACAACCCGAGCCGGGCTCGCGCTTGTTGCAGTCGGCGGTCACGTCACGGAAGTAGGTGCACCGGGTGCGCTGCATGATGTTGCCGCCGATGGTGGCCATGTTCCGCAGCTGGGCCGAAGCGCTCAGTTCCAGCGCCTCGGAGACGACGGGATACAGCGTGCGCACCTTGGCGTGGGCGGCGGCACCGGACATGGTCACCAGGGCGCCGATCCGCAGTCCCCCGCGCTCGGTCACCGTGACCTCGCGCAAGGGCAGGCCGCCGATGTCGACCAGGCTGCCGGGACGCTCGACGGTCTCGCGCATCAGGTCGACGAGGGTGGTGCCGCCGGCGATGTAACGGCCGCCGCGGCGGCCCGCGTTGAGAGCCTCACGGGTGTCGGACGCCTTGGTGAAGGCAAAGGGATACATCGGGCCCTCACTTCCGGCCGGCGGTCTGCTCGACCGCCCGCACGATCTTCACGTAACAGCCGCAGCGGCAGATGTTGCCGCTCATCCACTCCCGGATCTCCTCCGGCGAACCGGTGTGCCCCTCCTGGATGCAACCCACCCCGGAGACGATCTGACCCGGGGTGCAGTAGCCGCACTGGAAGGCGTCCTCGTCGATGAACGCCTGCTGCAAAGGGTGGAGTTGTTGGCCCTCGGCCAGGCCCTCGATCGTGGTGACCTCGGCCCCCTCCAGACGCACCGCGAGCGTCAGGCAGGCGTTGACCCGGTGGCCGTCGACCAGCACGGTGCACGCACCGCAGGCCCCGGCGTTGCAGCCCTTCTTCGAGCCCGTCAGACCGAGATGCTCGCGGAGCAGGTCCAGCAGCGAGGTGCGGTTGTCGACCGTCACGGTCCGGCGGGTGCCGTTGACCGTCAGGGAGACGCGACTGGAGGGCGGCGCCTCGGCAGCGCTCACCTCCTGCGCGTCGGCGAAGATCGTCCCGCCGATCACACCGCCCGCGACGACGGCACCACCGACCGCGGTACTTGTGGCGATGAAGGTGCGCCGAGTGGGCGCCGGGGAGGACTCGCCGGCTCCGGTGGGGGGCGGAGCGGCAGGTTCAGGGAGTTCAGTTGACATACGTACGCCTTCGTATCGCTGACGGATCGGCCGTACACATCAGCGGGACGCGAGAGTGGATCGTCGTCACCGCGGGGAAGCCGGCAACCGCGCGCTCTGGCGGCGGCTACCGGTCGCCTGCGGAGTCTTGCATCACCGGCAACGCTCGTGACAGGGAGACTTTCCTCCCCCCCTTGAGGCTCGTCAGAAGCGACTGACCGACGTCATCGGGGGCATTTGCACGCGCTGCAGGGCAGCGCTGCAGTCCCCGGGACGCCGTGACGGTCGTGCGCACGCCTCGGATGCGCGTGGGAGGGGCCGGGGCTACTGGTCGCGGGTGCGGCGGCCGTTGTACTGCTGGTCTGTGACCGGCTCGGCCCACGTGGTCTCGGGAGTGTCGTCGCCCGTGCCCTCCCACAGGGCGATGTGCTCCATGAACCGGTCGGGGACGGCGCCGTGCCAGTGTTCCTCGTCCGGCGGACAGGCGACAGTCTCGCCGGGGTGAGCCTCGAAGACGGTGCCGTCCCGGGTGCCGATCAGGGCGATGCCGGAAACGACGTGCAGGGTCTGGCCCAGGGCGTGGGAGTGCCAGTTGGTGCGTGCGCCCGGCGAGAAGCGGACCAGGTCGGCGCGAATCCTCGACGGCTCCTGGCCGGCCACGATGACGTCCCACCACACATCGCCGGTGAACCAGTCCGCCGGGGCCTTGCTGCTGGGCTGGGGCTTGATGAATTCCATGGTGTCTCGCCTCTCCTTGGTGCGTGTGCTGTCTTCACTCCTTGCGTGGAAATCGGGGGATCGTGGTAGCGGCTGAAGCCGTCGCGGCGGACGGTGGACAGCGCGGCCACGTCTTCGACGGTCCCATGCGGGGAACCGGACGAAAAGAGGAGGATCTCCTCCCCACCTTCGTGCAGGGACGAACGGTGGCGCGGGTCAGGGCGCGGCTTCAATGGTGATCCGGTCGGCCCCGGCAAGCCGGTCGGCGTCGGCGTCGATGTGGCCGAGGATGAGCAGGTCGGGGTTGGCGGAGTCGCCGTCGCGGTAGAAGAGGGCCAGATTGCCCCAGGGCGCGTAGTAGGTCAGGTCGCCGGCCTTCGGCGCGCGCGGCTCGGGAGCGCCCGAGGTGGTCAGCTTGCGCGGCAGGTCGGCGATCCGCTCCGTCTGGTGGAAGTCCTCCAGATCCAGGGCGAGCGGGAGTAGCTCGGCGAAGTCACGGGCAGCCGGACTGTCGTTCAGGGCGGCGTCGACGGGGCGGCCGTCGAGGGTGACCCGGATGTCCATGGTGGGGTTCCTGTCGGGCGGTGTGGTGCGTGCCTCGGCCGTCGGTGTCTGCTGTCGGGCGGAGGACGCGGAGGGTGTCTTGTGCGGGGAGGCCGGCGAGGTGTCGCTGCAGGCCGCCGCGGCCAACAGGACAGTGGTGGCCGTGGCGGCACGGGCGACGGCGCGGAGGGTGGCCGAGTTCATGGTGTCGTCCGGGCGTCAGTCGGGCAGCGGCTCGGCGTAGTGGCGGAAGCCCTCCCGCTTGACGTGGAGATCGTACAGACGTTCGGCCAGCGTGTCGGGGCTGCTGTGCTCGGCGGCGGGCCTGATCGCTCCGGGGATGATCAGCTGCGCGGCGTGGATGTTCTCCGGGGCGAGCGTGTCGTGCAGCATGCGGGCGTAGGCGCTCTCGGCGGCGAAGGCGATCGAAGTGCCGGCGACCTTCGGGTTGGGGCGTACGGCGCTGGAGCCGTTGACGAACAGCAGGGTGCCGCGACCGAGTTCGCGCATGCCGGGCAGGACGGCGTTCACCGCGGTGACCGGGCCCTTGACGGAGAAGGCGAGCGGGGCGTCGAGGTCGTCGGCGCTCGTGTCGAGGACCGGCTTCATGAAGTCGGCGCGGGGCACGGGGCTGTACTGGAGAATCTCGATGCTGCCCAGGTCGGCCGCGGCCGCGTACAGGGCCGCGGTCAGGGACTCGATGTCGAGGACGTCGGCCGTGTACCCGCGCGCCTGGATGTCGTCACGGGCGAGGGCGGCCGTCAGACCGTCCAGCTTCTCCGCGTCGCGGGCGATGAGGGCGACGGTGTGGCCGGCGGCCCCGAAGCGGCGGGCGGTGGCCAGCCCGAGACCGGGTCCGGCACCGATGAGGGCGAAGGTCGTCATGTCAGTCCTTGTGCGAGCGGGGGTGGTTGCCTGTCCTGTGGCCGCACCGCGTCGGTGCGGCCCCGGGTGTGGACGCTTCTGCGCTCAGGGCTTGAGCAGGGTCTTGATGGCGCGGCGCTCGTCCATGGCCTTGTAGCCCTCGGCGACCTGGTCCAGGGGCATGATGAGGTCGAAGACCTTGCCCGGATTGATCCGGCCGCTCAGGACGCGGTCGATCAGGTCGGGCAGGTAGCGGCGCACGGGGGCAGGACCACCGCGCAGGCCGACCTGGGAGAAGAACAGCTCCTGGCCATCGACCGAGACCTCGTGCGGGACTCCGACGAAGCCGACGTTGCCGCCGGGGCGGGTGGAGTGCAGGGCCTGCCGCATCGACTCGGCGGTGCCGACGCACTCCAGCACGGAGTCGGCGCCGATGCCGCCGGTGAGGTCCTTGACGCGGGCGATGCCTTCGTCGCCGCGTTCGCTGATGATGTCGGTGGCGCCGAACTCGAGGGCGAGCTTCTGCCGCGACTCGTGGCGGGACATGGCGATGATCCGCTCCGCACCCAGTTCTTTCGCGGCGATGACACCGCACAGGCCGACCGCCCCGTCACCGACGACCACGGCGGTGGAGCCGGGCTTCACCTCCGCGGCGAGGGCGGCGTACCAGCCGGTGCCCATCACATCGGACACGGCGAGCAGGCTGGGCACCATCTCGGCGTCCGGGTGCTCGTCGGTGGCGACCAGGGTGCCGTGGGCGTTGGGGATGCGCACGTAGTCGGCCTGGCAGGTGCTCATGAACTCGCGGTTCAGACAGGAGGACTGCCAGCCGCCCCGGCAGTTCACGCAGGTGTTGTCCGAGGTGGCGAAGGAACCTACGACGAACTGGCCCGGCGCGACGTTGGCGACCTCGCTGCCGACCTCCTCGACGATGCCCACGTACTCGTGCCCCATGGGGTGGGGCTCGTCCACCGGCTCCGCGCCGCGGTAGGGCCACAGGTCCGAGCCGCACACACAGGTGGCGACCGTACGGATGACGGCGTCGGTCGGCTGGAGGATCTTCGGGTCGTCCAGGGTCTCGAAGCGCACATCGCCGGGGGCGTGAATGACTGCTCCGCGCATGGGGTCTTCCTTCGGTGCGGGGAATCGGTGAGCCGCAGCCGTCGTGAGCAACGACTGCTCACGGTCGAGCCTCACACGCGAGGGGCGGGCGCGAAAAGCGGAGAGAAATATCCCAGGACGGGAACATCCTGGGAGGAAATTCTCCCCCCTTACGCAGGTGCGATCGATGTCATCCTGGGAAGCATGACCGCCAACCTTCCCCTCAATGAGCTAGGAGAATTCCTCAAGAAGCGCCGCTCCGAGCTGAGCCCGCGCACGGTCGGCCTGCCCGAGACCGACAGGCCCCGCCGGGTGGAGGGGCTGCGCCGCGAGGAGGTCGCCCAGCTCGCCAGCATCAGCACCGACTACTACACCCGTCTGGAGCAGGGCCGTATGCAGGCGTCGGCGCCCGTGCTGGATGTCCTCGCCCGGGTGCTCCATCTGGATGACGACGAGCGGGGCTACCTCTTCCAACTCGCCGGCAAGACCATCACCCGCTCCCGGCGCCGCGGACGGCAGAAGGTCCAGCCACAGTTGCAGCGGGTCCTGGACGACCTCACCGCCACTCCGGCCATCGTGCAGGGCCGACGCGGGGACATCCTCGCCTGGAACGCACTGGCCGCCGCCCTGGTCACCGACTTCTCCCGCCTCGCGGAAAAGCACCGCAACTACCCGCGGATCATCTTCACCGACCCCGCCATGCGCACCCTGTACGCCGACTGGGAGAGCTCCGCGCACATCGCCGTCGCCCAACTGCGCATGGAGGCCGCGAAGTATCCCGAGGACCCGCGCCTGATCGAGCTGGTCGGTGAACTGTCCCTGCGCGACAAGCAGTTCGCCCGCTGGTGGGGCGAACACCACGTCGCCGCCCGCACCGTGGGCACGAAGATCCTCAACCATCCCGTCGTCGGCGAACTCGTCCTTGACTGGGACACCCTGACCGCCAACACGGACCCCGACCAGAATCTGACCGTCTGGACCGCCGAGCCCGGCTCCCCCACCCACGAACGACTACGCATCCTGGCCTCCTGGGCCGCCGACCAGGACCTGCCGGCCTCCTCCCCCGCCGGCTGACCGCGACATCGGGCCAAGGGCAGCGGCCACGGCACACACGCAGGTGGAACCGATCAGCACAGATGGGGAGTCCGGACATGCCCCGGTGCAAGGCCCGCCCGGAGTTCCCGCCGGTTGGCGGTTTCCCTGCCCGTCAGACGACCATCCACTGCTGGTTGGCGCCGGCGGCGCACGTTGCCTGCACCGCCCGTAGCAGCGCACTGTCGATCAGACCCATGCGGCCAACCTGCCCCACAGAGTGGCCATCAGGCGCCTGGGCAGCGACACAACGGGCCTGACACCCCATCAGAACGAGCGTCAAATGAACGTCACGAGCGTCATCTCAGCGTCAAGATATCGCCCGTAACGCCCACACCGCACATAATGCGCACGAACAAAACCACAGGTCAGGCGCCCTTCGCGGCCGGTTCGAGGATGGCGACACACTCCACATGATGAGTCATCGGAAACAGATCGAACGCCCGCAGCATCCGCACCCGGTACCCGCCCTCGCGGAAGTACCCGAGGTCACGCGCCAGCGCGGCCGGGTCGCAGGCGACGTACGCGATGCGGCGCGCGCCCAGCGTCGACAGGTGCTCCACGGTCTTGCGGCCGGCGCCCGCGCGGGGCGGGTCCAGGACGACGAGGTCGACCTCGGTGATCCCGGTGCGCGGCAGCACCGCCTCGACCTTGCCCTGTTCGATCCGGACGCGGTCGAAGTCGGCGAGGTTGTGCCGCGCGTCCTCGACGGCCCGCTTGCCGGACTCGATTCCGAGGACGGCCCCCTTCTCGCCGACCCGGTCGGCGAGCGCGCCCGCGAAGAGACCCACCCCGCAGTACAGGTCGAGCGCGGTGTCCCCCTTGCGGGGCAGCAGACCCTGCATGACGGCCTTGACCAGGGTGTCCGCGGCCTTGGGGTGGACCTGCCAGAAACCGCCGCTGCCCACCCGGTACGTGCGGTCGTCGGCGCGCTCACGGACGAAGGGGCGCCCGTGGACGCGGTGCACGCCCCGGTCCTTCTCCCCGACCCGCATCACGGACACCGGCTTGTCCAGCTCCACGATCGGCAGCCGCGCCCCCGGCTTCGGGGTGAGGATCACCTGGCGGTCCTGTGAACCCGTCGCCGCGATCGCGTCGACCGACTCCATGCCGGTCCAGTCCCGCTTCTCGATGCCCAGTTCGCTCACGCCCGGAGCCGCGATCATGCAGTGGTCGATCGGCTCGACCTCGTGGGACCGGTGGCGGCGCAGACCCGCGCGCCCCGACGCGTCCACCGCGTACTGCACCCGCGTACGCCACGCCGGGACCTCGCCCGCCGGGACCTTGTCGCCCTCGGCGGGCATCACCGTGCCGTCCCAGCCCACCTCCTCGGGTGTGAGACCCGCGAGCCGCCGCAGCTGCTCGGCGATGACCTCGCCCTTGAAGCGGCGCTGGGCGCCCGGCTTCACGTGCTGCCAGTCGCAGCCGCCGCACCGGCCGGGACCGGCGTAGGGGCAGGGGGCCTCGATCCGGTCCTTGGCCGCGTCGAGCACCTCGACCGCGTCGGCCCTCAGGAAGCGCGCGCCCTCCTCGCCCTCGGTCACCCGGGCCACGACCCGCTCACCGGGCAGCGTGTGCCGGACGAAGAGGACCTGACCCTCCGCCGTACGGGCGATGCAGTGGCCGCCATGGGCGACGGGGCCGACCTCGACCTCGTACTCCTCCCCCACCAGCGATTTCTTCGGTTCTGCCTGCATGGCGGGGTGACTCCAGGGGAGAGGAAAACGACAACGGCCGGACAACAGCCCACCAGTCTACGTGGGTGCCGTCCGGCCGCCGACCACAGGATCGGGCGCCCGCCTCGCAGCGGCGCCGCCCCGACGGCCTCAGCTCCTGTTGGCCGAGGACCCGTTCGCCGATGGCTTGGACCGGTCGTCCGCCGGGCCACGCCGTACCGAACCCGGCGCGTTCCACTCCTGCCGCTTGCGCTCGCGCCGCTTGGCGACCTCGGAGGACTGGAGCTGGTAGGGCACGGAGGTCACCATGACGCCCGGCGTGAACAGCAGCCGTCCCTTGAGCCGGAGCGCGCTCTGGTTGTGCAGCAGATGCTCGTACCAGTGGCCGACCACGTACTCGGGGATGATGACCGACACCGCGTCGCGCGGGGACTCCTTGCGCAGCCCCTTGACGTACTCGATGACCGGCCGGGTGACCTCCCGGTACGGCGAGTCGAGGACCTTCAGCGGTACGTCGATGCCGCGCCGGTTCCACTCCTCCTGCAGCGCCTTGGTCTCGGCCGGGTCGACGTTGACGCTGAGCGCCTCCAGGGTGTGCGAGCGCATCAGCTTGGCGTAGGCGAGGGCCCGCAGGGTGGGGCGGTGGATCTTCGAGATCAGCACCACGGAGTGGACCCGGGACGGCCGCACGACGTCGTCGCTGGGGCCGTCGGGGGCGGCGATCTCCGCGGCGACGCGGTCGTAGTGCTTACGGATCGCGGTCATCGTCGCGTAGAAGATCACCATGCCGAGCAGGGCGACCCAGGCGCCGTGCGTGAACTTGGTGACGAGGACGACGATCAGGACGAGCCCGGTGAAGAAGGCGCCGAAGGTGTTGATGGCCCGCGAGCGGATCATGTGGCGCCGCTTGGCCTGGTCCTTCTCGGTGCGCAGGTGCCGGTTCCAGTGCCGGACCATGCCCGTCTGGCTGAGCGTGAAGGAGACGAACACGCCGACGATGTAGAGCTGGATCAGCCGGGTGGAGTCGGCGCCGTAGATCCACACCAGCAGGACGGCGGCGCCCGCGAGGAGCACGATGCCGTTGGAGAAGGCGAGGCGGTCGCCGCGGGTGTGCAGCTGGCGCGGCAGGTAGCGGTCCTGGGCGAGGATCGAGCCGAGCAGCGGGAAGCCGTTGTACGCGGTGTTGGCGGCCAGGAAGAGGACCAGGGCGGTGGCGGCGGCCAGCACGATGAAGAGGAACGTCCCGTCGCCGAAGACGGCGGCCGCGACCTGTGAGATCACCGGGTTCTGGACGTAGGACTCGCCGACCGGGGTGCCGTCGCGCACGAGGTCGACCGCCGGGTTCTCGGCCATCCGCACGTCGGTGGCCATGGCGAGGCCGATGATGCCGCAGAACATGGTGACGGCGAGCAGGCCCATCGCGGCGAGCGTGGTTGCCGCGTTCTTCGACTTGGGCTTGCGGAAGGCGGGGACGCCGTTGGAGATGGCCTCGACGCCGGTCAGCGCGGCACAGCCGGAGGAGAAGGCACGCAGCAGCAGGAAGACCAGCGCGAAGCCGGCGAGTCCCTGGTGCTCGGGCTTGATCTCCAGGTCCGCGGTGGGGGCCCGCATCGTCTCGTCGAGGACCAGCCCGCGGAAGGCACCCCAGGCGATCATCGCGAAGACGCCGACGACGAAGACGTACGTCGGGATCGCGAAGAGCTTGCCGGACTCCTTCACACCGCGCAGGTTCATCAGCGTGAGCAGCACGATGATGCCGACCGCGCACAGCACCTTGTGCTCGACGAAGAAGGGGATGGCCGAGCCGAGGTTCTCCACGCCGGAGGAGATCGACACGGCGACGGTGAGGACGTAGTCGACGAGGAGCGCGCTCGCGACGGTGAGGCCGGCCTTGGGGCCGAGGTTGGTGTTCGCCACCTCGTAGTCGCCGCCACCGCTCGGGTAGGCGTGCACGTTCTGCCGGTACGACGCCACCACGGTGAACATCAGGACGACGACCGCGACGGCGATCCAGGGGCTGAAGTGATAGGCCGACACGCCCGCGATGGAGAGGACCAGCAGGACCTCACCGGGTGCGTATGCCACGGACGAGAGCGGGTCGGAGGCGAAGACGGGAAGTGCGATGCGCTTCGGCAGGAGCGTTTCACCGAGCCGGTCGCTGCGCAGAGCGCGCCCGATCAGAATCCGTTTGGGCAGGTCGGTCAGTTTGGACACGCAGAGGATCGTAAGCGCCCCGGCTGGTTCTGGGCACATCCGGGTGAAATCCCGGCGGGCCCCGGGGTGAAATCTCCCCGGCCGTCACTGCGAGGTGCGTCACGTGACGCATCCTCAGGCCTAATGAGGGCGTCCTCATGTCTGTACGCCGAATCCCGTCCCACCCACTCTCTGGAGGCCCCATGCAGGCCGCGACCGCGGAGCTGATCGGCGCGCTGGCGTCACTCGTCGGCCTCGGTGTCCTGACGGTGATCAGCGTGCGCCGGATCAGCCGCAGGGGCTCGCCCACCTGACGGGTGCTGCACGGGGGTGCCCTTGGCGGACCGCGCGTGTGTAGCTTGGGCCACGGTCTGAGACCCTGTTTTTGCCGTTTCGGCTGAACACCAGCTATTGACACCGGAAGGACGGTCGTGCACATCGTCATCATGGGCTGCGGGCGAGTGGGGTCGACCCTCGCCCAGACCCTGGAGCAACAGGGGCACACGGTCGCCGTGATCGACCAGGACCCCACGGCCTTCCGTCGTCTGGGCTCGGGATTCGGTGGCCGCCGTGTCACCGGCGTCGGCTTCGACCGCGACACCCTGCGCGAGGCGGGCATCGAGGAGGCGGGCGCGTTCGCCGCCGTCTCCAGCGGCGACAACTCGAACATCATCGCCGCCCGCGTCGCCCGCGAGATGTTCGGCATCGAGAACGTGGCGGCGAGGATCTACGACCCCCGCCGCGCCGAGGTCTACCAGCGCCTGGGCATCCCCACGGTCGCCACCGTCCGCTGGACCGCCGACCAGATGCTCCGCCGGCTGCTGCCCGCCGGGTCCGAACCGCTGTGGCGCGACCCCACCGGGGGTGTCCAGCTCGCCGAGGTGCACGCCTCCTCGGCCTGGGTGGGCCACAAGATCAGCAAGATGCAGGAGGAGACGGGCGTCCGCGTCGCGTTCCTCACCCGCCTGGGCGAGGCCATCCTGCCCACCTCGCAGACCGTGCTGCAGGAGGGCGACCTGGTGCACGTGATGATGCGTACGGACGACGTCGAGAAGGTCGAGGCATCCTTCGCCGAGGGTCCCGACGAGGAGGGCGGTCACTGATGAGGGTCGCCATTGCCGGAGCCGGTGCGGTGGGCCGCTCGATCGCGGGCGAACTGCTGGAGAACGGCCACGAGATCCTGCTCATCGACAAGGCGCCGACCGCCATCTCGGTCGAGCGCGTCCCCATGGCGGAGTGGCTGCTGGCCGACGCCTGCGAGATCACCTCGCTGGACGAGGCCGCGCTGCAGCGCTGCAACGTGGTGATCGCCGCGACGGGCGACGACAAGGTCAACCTGGTCGTCTCGCTGCTGGCGAAGACGGAGTACGGCGTTCCGCGCGTCGTCGCCCGCGTCAACAACCCGAAGAACGAGTGGCTGTTCAACGAGTCCTGGGGCGTGGACGTCGCCGTTTCGACCCCCCGGCTGATGTCGGCCCTGGTCGAGGAGGCGGTGAGCGTCGGTGACCTGGTGCGTCTGCTCCGCTTCAGCCACGGTGACGCCAACCTGGTCGAGCTGACCCTCCCGCCGGAGTCGGCGCTGGCCGGCACGCAGGTGGGCGAGGTCGAGTGGCCGGAGGACACGTCCCTGGTCACGATCATCCGCGGCACCCGGGTCCTCACCCCCACCCAGGAGGACTCCCTCGAAGCCGGCGACGAGCTCCTCTTCGTCGCCGCCCAGGCCCGCGAGGAACAGCTGGAGGATCTGCTGTCGGTGCGCCGCGAGGACGCGACGAGCTGACCCGGCGGACACGCACGAAGGGGGCGCCCGGAGATCTCCGGGCGCCCCCTTCGTGCGTGGTTCGGTCGCGGTGGCCGCGTCCGTGGTCCGGTCGCCGGCGCCTTCGTCCGTGGTTCAGTCGCGGGTGGCCGCCCGCTCGGCGGCCTTGCGCTCCTTCTCGGCCTGTTCGGCCGCCTCCATCTCCGCGAACACGTCGATGGGCGCCGGCGCCTTGGCGAGGAACACCCAGGTCAGCCAGACGGCCAGCAGGAACGGCGGGATCTTCAGCGCGACCAGCACCCAGCCGAGCTGCTCGGTGTCGGCCCACCAGTACAGCGGGAAGAGGATGGCGCACTTGCCGAGCAGGATCGCGCCCCAGGCGTAGCTCGCCTTCGCGTACGCCTTCTTGCGGCCGGGGTTCCGGGTCCGCCAGGAGAGGTTCTCCTTGAACACCGGCCCGAGCATCAGCCCCATCAGCGGCACGCCGGCCAGCGTGGTGATGATGTACGTGAGGCCCATGCCCAGCGTGTAGAGCATGCCCGGCAGATAGAAGTCCTTCGCGTTGCCGGTCATCATCGCGAAGACCACACCGAAGGCGACACCGAAGACACCGCTGAAGGCGTGCTTCACGGTGTCCTTCCTGGCCAGTCGCACCACGACCAGCAGCAGGGAGACACCGAGGGCCGCGAGGGCAGACGAGTGCAGGTCCTTGTTGATCGTGTAGATGGTGACGAAGAGGAGGCCGGGCACCACCGTCTCGACCATGCCCCGCACCCCGCCGAAGGCCTCGAACAGCGCGGCCTCGGTCACCGCCCTGGAGTCCTGGGGGTCGTCCTGGACACCGGGTGTGTCCTGGGCGCCGCGGGCGGCGTCCTCCGTCGGCTTGTCGAGCGACGTCACCGGCTACTCCCGTCCGAGCGGTCTGAGTTCGTACTTCGGGTTGAAGAGCACCCTACGGCCCCGGCTCATCGAGATCCGACCGGATGCGATCAGCTTGCGCCCCGGCTCTATCCCGACGATGGAGCGCCTGCCGAGCCACACCACGTCCAGGGCGGCCGAACCGTCGAACAGCTCGGCCTCCAGGGCCGGCACACCGGCCCGCGGGCGCAGCGTGACCGTGCGCAAGGTACCAGTAACGGTCACTATCTGTCGGTCGTGACAGTCACAGATCCGCGTACAGCCCGCGGTGTCCGCGTCCTCCCGCAGTTCCTCGCTCTCCAGGTCCTCCTGGGACGAGGACAGCCGGTCGAGCATCCGCCGGAACCGGCCCGCCGGCTTCTCTGAACGAGGAACAGCACTCATGGCAAAAAGCCTACCGGGGCGAGCCGACAGACCCGCACCCCGTAGGAGCCGCAGCTGTCCACCGGGGGCCCGCGCAGCCCTTCGCGGCTCCCGGCACGGCGAAGGGCCGCACCCCCGGCGGGGTACGGCCCGTGCGCCTGTGCGGAACGATCAGCGGACCTCGGTGATCTCCGGGCCCCGCTGCAACTGACCCATCCCGCCGGAGAAGCGGGAGCCGCTCTGCTCCTCCTGCTGAACGCCTTCCGGCACCATCTGCGCGTCGTTCGGGAGCTTCAGGACGATCGGGTCCCGCGGGGCCATGGGGCCCTCACCGCGGACGACGACCGTGTCACGGAAGATCTGCTCCAGCAGCCCGGCGGTCTGCGGCTCGACCGCGCCCCGGCCGGAGATCACACCGCGCAGGAACCAGCGCGGCCCGTCCACACCCACGAAGCGGACGACCTGGAAGCCGCCCGTGCCGTCGGGCAGCTGCACGGGCACCTGAGCCCGCAGCTCCCAGCCCAGCGGGCCCTCGACCTCGTCGATGACACCGCCCTGCTGGGTGATGCCGCTGGCGATCTCCTCGCGGACCTCGCCCCAGATGCCCTCGCGCTTGGGCGCGGCGAATGCCTGCAGCTGGACCGCGCTGTCGCGCAGGACGACGGTCGCCGCGACGATCGCGTCACCCGCGACCTCGACCCGCAGCTCCATGCCCTCGACCCCGGGCACGAAGAGGCCTCCGAGGTCGACCCGGCCCTCGCCGGGGTTGGAGACCTCGGAGCTGTCCCAGGGTCCGTCGGGCCGCGGCTCCGGCTCCAGCCGCACCCGCTCCCGCTCGACCTCGCCCGCCTCAGCGTCGACTTCCCCGGCTACGCCGTCGACCTGCTCGGCCTCGCTCGCCGCGTCCGCCGCGTCCTCGGCGGAACCCTTCTTCTTGCGACGTCCGAACACGTCACTGTCCTTCCCGGTCGGATACGACCGAAGCGTATCGATTCCCACCCGTTGTGCCGCCCACGGCGGCATGACCGCCGGTGGACCCGAAGCCCCCCTCGGCCCGCGCCGAGTCGGGAAGCTCCGCCACCTCCTGGAAGCGCACCTTCTCGACCTGCTGGACGACCAGTTGGGCAATCCGGTCGAAGCGCTCGAACACCACGGCTTCCCGCGGGTCGAGGTTCACCACAATGACCTTGATCTCACCACGGTACCCGGCATCAACCGTCCCCGGGGCATTCACCAGGGCGACACCGCAGCGGGCGGCGAGGCCGGATCGAGGGTGCACGAAGGCCGCGTACCCCTCCGGGAGCGCGATGGACACCCCGGTGGACAGGACGGCCCGTTCGCCCGGCTTCAGTTCACAGCTCTCCGTGGTGCGCAGATCGGCGCCCGCGTCACCGGGGTGCGCGTACTCCGGCAGCGGAACGTCCGGGTCGACGCGCCGGATCAGGACGTCGACGGGAGCACGGCCGCCACTCATGGGTTCACCTCGAAGGCACGGGCCCGACGGACCTGGTCCGGGTCGTTCATGGCCGCCTGGATCTCCTCCTGCCGGCCGTTTTCGATGAAGTGGTCGACCTTCACCTCGATGAAGAGCGCGTCGGCGCGGACGGCCGGCGGGCCGTCGGGGCCGCCCACGCGTCCGGTGGCGGTCGCGTAGATCTTCCGCCCGGCGACCGCCGTCACCTCCGCCTGGAGGTGCAGCACGGCACCGACCGGCACGGGCCGTACGAAGTCGGTCTCCAGCCGCCCGGTCACCGCGATGGTGCGCAGCAGCCAGGTGAGCGAGCCGAGCGTCTCGTCGAGGGCGGTGGCCAGGACCCCGCCGTGGGCCAGGCCGGGCGCGCCCTGGTGTGCGGCCCTGACCGTGAACTCGGCCGTGAGGGAGACCCCCTCGCCGGCCCGGGCCTGCAGATGCAGCCCGTGGGGCTGCTCGTCGCCGCAGCCGAAACACTGCCCGTAGTGCGCGCCCAGCAGCTCGCCGGGGGCGGGTGCCTCGGGATGCCGGACGGGCGCCGTGGCGTCCGCCGGGGGCTGCAGGGCCGCGGAAGTACCTCTCACAGCCGCAGACCTTACCCGTCCGTCAGCCTCCGGCCATCGTCCCGGAGGGCAGGGTTTCCCCTCGGGTGCCCCCATTTCCCGGGGCAGGCCCCCCGCATGCCAAGCTTGACGCCATGCAGCTCTCCGCCTCGCCGTACGAAGAACGCCTCACCGCGCCCCGTTCGTGGTGGCTGGTCTGCTTCCTGGTCGGCGTCTCCATGGCTCTGATCCTGCTTCCCTTCGGCACCCTGCCGCTCCTCGGCGGCCTGGCGGGCGGCACCGCCGCGGCGGCGGTCGTGGCCAGCTCGTACGGCTCCGTCCGCATCCGTGTGGTCGGTGACGCCCTGATCGCGGGCGAGGCGAAGATCCCGGTGAGCGCCCTCGGTGAGCCGGAGGTCCTCGACGCCGAGGAGGCGCGGGCCTGGCGCACGCACAAGGCCGACACCCGGGCGTTCATGCTGCTGCGTGCCTACATCCCGGGCGCCCTGCGCATCCCGGTCACGGACCCGGCCGACCCCACGCCGTACCTGTATCTGTCGACCCGGCAGCCGCAGCGCCTGGCGGCCGCCCTGGAGGCGGCCAGGGCCGTGGCGTAGGCGTCGTTTTCTCGCCGGATTCTCACGGTCGGCGGGCGTTCCCGCGGTTGACCGGTTGCCGGGGGCGACGGGCGCGGCCGGGGCGGTCGGTCGTCCACGGGCGCGGCCGTACCGTCTCACCGTGGTCAGTCCTCGCCGAGTTCCCTCGGCAGCTCCCCCACCGCCACGGGGTTCGTGGGCTTCTCGAGCGCGGGGAGATCCGGCAGCTCCTCCCAGGGCACCTGGGTCCGCCGCAGGTCCTTGCGGACGCGTTCGGCGAGATGCTTGGTGTCCCGGCGGTTCATGACCGCGCCGACGGCGGCCCCGACCAGGAACGGCATCAGGTTCGGGAGGTTCCGCACCATGCGCTTCATGATCTGCTGGCGCAGCTGCCGCTTCAGCTGTCCGCCGAGCGCCGCGTCGATCGTCGCGGGCCGGGTCACGTCGATCCCGCGCTCACCGGACCAGGAGTCGAGGTAGGCGGTGCTGCGCTGCCGGAGGTTCCCGGGCGGTCGCGCCCCGTACACCTCGTGCAGTTCGGCGATGAGTTTCAACTCGACCGCGGCGACGCCGGTGATCTCGGCGGCCAGCTCCGCGGGCATCGCCGGCGGAGTGGGCAGCATGGCGGCGGCCCCGACTCCGGCGCCCACGGTCGAGGACGCGTTCGCGGCGCCCGCCACGAGTTTGTCCGCGAGCTGTTCCGGTCCGAGACCCGGGAACTGGGCGCGAAGGGTGGCGAGGTCCCGTACGGGGATCCTCGGGGCCATCTCGATGATCCGGTCGGTGAGGTACGCGAGTCCGGCACGCGCGCGGTCGCCGCTCATGCGGGCCCCGGCCCTCAGGCCCTGGCTGATTCCGGTTCGGATGGCCTCCGTGCGCCTTCTGGCGGCCGGCGCCGGAGTGTCCACCGGTACGGGCAGGCGCCCCTGCTCATCCGAGGCGCCCCCCGACGCCGTGTCCAACGTACGTTCGAGCGAGGCCGCTCCGGGATCGGAGGGGCCCCGCTCGTCGTCACGCACGCCGTCAGAGCCGCTGTGCGGCCCGTGGTCCGCCCCCTTGCGGAAGCGGCGCTTCCAAGGAGGGGTCGAGCCAGTCACGGCCGACCCTGCCTCAGTCGCAGTCGCGGCAGATCGGCTGACCGTTCTTCTCGCGGGCCAGCTGGCTGCGGTGGTGCACCAGGAAGCAGCTCATGCAGGTGAACTCGTCCTGCTGCTTGGGCAGGACCCGGACGGCCAGCTCCTCGTTCGAGAGGTCTGCGCCCGGCAGTTCCAGGCCCTCGGCGGCCTCGAACTCGTCGACGTCCACCGAGGAGGTCGACTTGTCGTTCCGGCGCGCCTTGAGTTCTTCCAGGCTGTCCGAGTCGACGTCGTCGTCGGTCTTGCGTGGGGTGTCGTAATCCGTTGCCATGTCGCTCTCCCCCTCTGGGTGTCTGTGGTGTCTCCAGCGCACGTAACGCGTGAGAGGCCGGACTTGTGCCCGACCTGAGGCGGAGATTTTGCCTCACATCAAGGTCTGTTACTCAATCGACACCCAACCGGACCCCTCAAGAGTGATCGGCTTGGATGGCGAACGGGACCGTACACGGTCCTCAGGCTGCATTTCAAAGGCGCCCCAGCATGTACTTCCCGTGATCTCAACCCCCGAAAACCCGGATTTTCCCGGCGTTCCGGCGGTCACATGATCACGCTCAGTAGATGGCTGGAAAATCGCCCATGTGATCGATCACACATGGGTCGTGCGCGACCGTTCTGATCAGAACCCATGGGCACCCCGGGAAATTCCGCGTGAAGCGAACATGTCCCGGGAAGCCGGCACATTTTCTCAGACGGGCAGTGTCACACGCATCACCAGCCCGCCTCCTTCTCGTGGCCGGGCGGCGATATGGCCGCCGTGCGCGCGGGCCACGGACCGGACGATCGACAGGCCGAGGCCCACGCCCTTGTCGCTTCCGGTGCGCTCCGTACGCAGCCGCCGGAACGGCTCGAAGAGGTTGTCGATCTCGTACGCCGGCACCACCGGGCCGGTGTTCGTGACCACGAGCACCGCCTGGCCCTGCTGGAGTTCCGTCGTCACCTCGACCCAGCCGCCCGGCCCCTGGACGTTGTACCGGACGGCGTTCTGGACGAGGTTCAGCGCGATCCGCTCCAGCAGCACGCCGTTGCCCTGGACGACCGCGGGCGCCCGCTCGCCGCGGATCTCGACCTTCTTGGCGTCCGCCTCGGCGTGCACCTGGTCGATGGCCTGGGAGGCCACCTCGGCCAGGTCCACGGGCTTGCGCTCGACGATCTGGTTGTCGCTGCGGGCGAGCAGCAGCAGTCCCTCGACGAGCTGCTCGCTGCGCTCGTTGGTGGCCAGCAGCGTCTTGCCCAGCTGTTGCAGTTCGGCGGGCGCGTTCGGATCGGACAGATGCACCTCCAGCAGCGTGCGGTTGATCGCCAGGGGCGTTCTCAGCTCGTGCGAGGCGTTGCCGACGAAGCGCTGCTGGGCCGTGAAGGCCCGCTGGAGCCGCTCCAGCATGTCGTCGAAGGTGTCCGCCAGCTCCTTCAGCTCGTCGTCGGGGCCGTCCAGCTCGATACGGCGGGAGAGGTCCGACCCGGCCACCGCGCGCGCCGTGCGCGTGATGCGGCCGAGCGGCGCGAGCACCCGGCCCGCCATCGCGTAGCCGAAGGCGAACGCGATCACCGCCAGCCCGAGCAGGGCGAGCAGGGAGCGGCTGAGCAGCGTGTCCAGGGCCTGCTGGCGCTCAACGGCGTCACACTGCTTGAGCACGGAGTTGATCTCGCTGTCCGGCACCGTGTTCACAGCGGGACAGGTCGAACTGGTGATGTCGAGATTGGCCCCGGTCACTTCGAACGACGGGCCGCCGCCTTCGTGGAGCGCCTGCGCCGCCAGCAGGTAGATGATCGACAGCAGCAGGATCCCGGCGATCAGGAACATCCCGCCGTAGAGCAGCGTGAGCCGTATCCGGATGGTCGGGCGCAGCCACGGCAACGAGCTCTGCGGCCTCCGGGGGTCCCAGGTGGGTTTCGGGGGCGCCAGGGGCGGCGCGGGTGTCGTCGCCACGGGGATCAGATCCGGTAGCCGGAGCCGGGCACGGTGACGATGACCGGGGGCTCGCCGAGCTTGCGGCGCAGCGTCATGACCGTCACGCGCACGACGTTGGTGAACGGGTCGGTGTTCTCGTCCCAGGCCTTCTCGAGCAGCTGCTCGGCCGAGACCACCGCTCCCTCGCTACGCATGAGCACCTCCAGGACGGCGAACTCCTTGGGCGCGAGCTGGACCTCCTTGCCGTCGCGGAACACCTCGCGGCGGTTGGGGTCGAGCTTGATGCCGGCGCGCTCCAGGACCGGCGGCAACGGCACACTCGTACGCCGTCCGAGCGCTCGCACACGCGCGATCAGCTCGCTGAACGCGAAGGGCTTCGGCAGATAGTCGTCGGCGCCGATCTCCAGACCCTCGACGCGGTCGCTGACGTCGCCGGACGCGGTGAGCATGAGCACGCGTGTGGCCATGCCCAACTCGACGACCTTGCGGCAGACGTCGTCGCCGTGCACGAGCGGGAGGTCTCGGTCGAGGACGACCACGTCGTAGTCGTTGACACCGATGCGCTCCAGGGCGGCCGCGCCGTCGTACACGACGTCGACGGCCATGGCCTCCCGGCGGAGTCCCGTGGCCACAGCGTCCGCGAGCAGCTGCTCGTCCTCGACGACGAGTACGCGCACGTCGATCGTCCTTCCTCGGGTTCGCCGGCGAACGGGAAAGCACCCGCCGACTTGTTCTCAATCCTGTGGTCCCCATCCTGCCGCTATCGCCCGTAAACCGGTTGTAAGGCGAGATGCCCATGATCAAAGGGTGGTGGCTTCCGAGCCGGCCACAGAAATGATCATCGGGGAGGAAACGTGCGCAAGCACGCACTCAGGGCCATGTTCGCCGCGGCCGTGGCCGTCGCGGGGCTGGGAACCGCCGGGGCACCCGTCGCGAGCGCCGCGGGGACCATCTGTGTAGGACCGGAGACCACTGGCGCGGCGGCCTGTTTCAAGTCGGACGGCGACTACGTCGAGATCCTCGACACCTCGAAAGACGGCCACCGCGCCGTCGCTGTCTGGTACACGGACTACGGCCGGTCCGACGAATGCGTGAACACCAAGGGCAAGGGCAAATGGGAATCGTGCAACTACGACCTGCGCGAGGGGGGTTACATCACTGTCCGAGCCGAGGTCCGCGAAGGCAACAAACTCGTCCGCAAGTCGGAGTGGAAGACCTACGCCATCAAGGGTAGCTGCCCCTCCGGCCATGTCTGCAGTGACTAGCGCCCCTTGCTGATCCTGGGGAATGACCAAGGGGCCGACAGCCGTCGGCCCCTTGGTCATGCGCCCGGCTGTTTCCCGTCCGGCACCGGGTCTGAGGAAGATTCCTTGGCGCTTGAGGTTTCCGCGGAAGAAGGCGGGGGGAGGACAGGCTTTACACCCCGCGATCACGCTCTGCTTGTGCCGCACCACCATGCGGTACGCGAACATCCGCTTTCCGCAGAGCGGGCGTGGGTGTCCGGCACCGACGCCGCCCGGCACGGGTGGCGCTGGGCATCCACAACAAGCGTGATCGTCCCTTCCGAACCGGCACACCCCCGTGCCATCGACCCACGACCAGGACGAGGGGGCGCAGCATGGACGCTTTCACCGCAGGACTTCTGCAGCGCATAAGGGCGACCGAGTCCGACCTGACCCGGGCTCGCGACGAGGGCGACGAATTCCTCGTCGACGTGGAGCAGGCCGAACTCGACGACCTGCACCGCCTCGCCGCCGACCACGGTGTGGAGGTCGGCGCGCTCAGCGTCTGATCCGGTACCCACGCGCGCAAGAGAGCGGGACCCCAGGCATCCAGCCTGGGGTCCCGCTCTCTTGCGCGCGTGCCGCTGACGGTCCGCTCAGTCGTGCCAGGCGCCGAGCTCCTCCAGGCGGGCCTGGAGGGCCTGGAAGAGGCCGGGTGGGGCGGCGATGGTCAGGTCGGGTGAGAGGGGCTGTGCGGGGCGCCCACCGGTCAGGGCGCCCGCCTCCCGGGCGACGAGGTCGCCCGCCGCGTAGTCCCAGGCGTTCAGGCCCCGCTCGTAGTAGGCGTCCAGGCGGCCCACGGCCACGTCGCACAGGTCGATCGCGGCCGAGCCGCCGCGACGGATGTCGCGTACGTGGGGGATCAGCTCGCGCAGCACGTCGGCCTGCCTGGCCCGGCGCTCGGCGCGGTAGCCGAAGCCGGTGCCGACCAGGGCCAGCTCCAGGTCGGGAGCGGGCCGCACGCGGGCGGGGCGGTCGTTCACGTACGCGCCCTCCCCGAGTACCGCACGGTAGGTCTCGCCCCGCACGGGGGCGTGGACCACGCCGACGACCGTCTCGCCGTCCAGGCGGGCCGCTATGGACACGGCCCAGCTCGGCAGGCCGTACAGGTAGTTGACGGTGCCGTCGATCGGGTCGATCACCCACTGGACGCCGCTGGTGCCCTCGACGCTGGCGCCCTCCTCGCCGAGCACGCCGTCGTGCGGCCTGCGCTCGGCCAGCAGGCCGGTGATCAGCTTCTCCGAGGCGATGTCCATCTCGGTGACGACGTCGACCGCGCTGGACTTGGTGGCGGCCACCCCGAGGTCCTCCGGCCGGCCGTCGCGCAGGAAGGCGCCCGCGCGGTGGGCCGCCTCCAGGGCGATCTCCAGCAGTTCGGCCTTCAGCCCGTCCGGGTTGTTCGGCTGGTCGGTCACGGCGCTCCTCACGCGTACGGGCTGTCGGCGCCCGCGGCGGCGGGCTTCGAGGCACGGGCCGGGCAGCAGCCGACCGGGCACAGGTTGTGGCTCGCACCGAGGGCGCCGAGGGCGCAGGGCGTCACGTCCCCGCCCCGCTCGACGGCGGCCCGCTCCAGGACCAGGTCGCGGACCGCGGCGGCGAAGCGCGGGTCGGCGCCCACGGTGGCCGAGCGGCGCACCGGCAGGCCCAGTTCCTCGCCCTTGGCCATGGCCTCGGTGTCGAGGTCGTACAGGACCTCCATGTGGTCCGAGACGAAGCCGATCGGCGCCATCACGACGGCCGGGACGCCGGACCCGCTCAGCTGCTCCAGATGGTCGCAGATGTCGGGCTCCAGCCACGGGATGTGGGGGGCACCGGAACGGGACTGGTAGACGAGCTGCCAGGGGTGCTCCACCCCGGTCCGCTCGCGCACGGCCTCCACGATGAGCCGGGCGACGTCCAGGTGCTCCGCCACGTAGGCGCCGCCCTCGCCGTGCCCCTCGACCGGGCCGGAGGTGTCCGCCGACACGTTCGGGATGGAGTGTGTGCAGAAGGCGATGTGCGCGCCGCCCCGGACGTCCCCGGGGAGGTCGGCGAGGGACTCGATCACACCGTCGATCATGGGCTCCAGGAAGCCCGGGTGGTTGAAGTAGTGCCGGATCTTGTCGACCTTCGGCAGCTCCAGGCCCTCGGCCTCCAGGGCAGCGAGCGAGTCGGCGAGGTTCTCGCGGTACTGGCGGCAGCCCGAGTACGAGGCGTACGCGCTGGTGGCGAGGACCAGGATGCGGCGGCGGCCGTCGGCGACCATCTCGCGCAGGGTGTCGGTGAGGTAGGGCGCCCAGTTGCGGTTGCCCCAGTAGACCGGCAGGTCCAGGCCGTGCTCGGCGAAGTCCTTGCGCAGGGCGTCCAGGAGGGCGCGGTTCTGGTCGTTGATGGGGCTGACCCCGCCGAACAGGAAGTAGTGCTCGCCGACTTCCTTGAGACGTTCCTTGGGGATGCCGCGCCCCCGCGTCACGTTCTCCAGGAACGGGATCACGTCGTCCGGGCCCTCCGGGCCGCCGAACGAGAGCAGGAGCAGGGCGTCGTAGGGGGTGGCGTCGTGCGCGTGTGGCATGACTCGATCCTGCCACCCGGCACCGACGACCGGGATCCCGGCCCACGTTCGGGGATGACTTAGGGTTGCCTGACCCGTAAGCTGTATCGACTGACTTCACGCCTTACAGCGCCGGCCAGGGAACGGTTCCCTCCGCTTCCCGTACCCCTCGGAGACCCGCCGTGCCCAGCCCCTACACCGCCCTCTTCGCCGCGCCCGGCACCAAGGGCTTCACCGCCGCGGGCCTGATGGGCCGGATGCCGCTGTCGATGATGGGCATCGGCGTGGTCACGATGATCTCGCAGCTCACGGGGCGGTACGGCCTCGCCGGCGCCCTGTCGGCGACCATCGCGCTGTCCGCCGCCGTGCTCGGTCCGCAGATATCCCGCCTGGTGGACCAGTACGGGCAGCGGCGGGTGCTGCGCCCGGCGACACTCGTCGCGCTGACCGCCGCCGCGGGGCTGCTGTTCGCCGCGCACTACGGATGGCCGGACTGGGTGCTGTACGCGTGCTCGGCCGGCATCGGCTGTGTGCCGAGCCTCGGCGCGATGACCCGGGCGCGCTGGGCGGCCCTCTACCGGGGCACCCCGCAGCTGCACACCGCCTACTCGTTCGAGTCCGTGGTGGACGAGGTCTGCTTCATCTTCGGGCCGATCATCTCCATCGGTCTGTCGACGGCATGGTTCCCGGAGGCGGGGCCGCTGCTCGCCGCCTGCTTCCTCGCCGTCGGCGTGTTCTGGCTGACCGCCCAGCGGGCCACCGAGCCCGCCCCGCATCCGCGCGGGCAGCACGGGCGCGGCCGCTCCGCGCTGCGCTCGCCCGGACTGCAGGTCCTGGTGGCCACGTTCGTGGCGACCGGAGCGATCTTCGGGGCGGTCGACGTGGTCACCGTGGCCTTCGCCGACGAGCAGGGCCACAAGGCCGCCGCGAGCGTCGTCCTGGCCCTCTACGCGGCCGGGTCCTGCCTCGCCGGCGTCGTGTTCGGACTGATGCGGTTCTCCGGGGCGGCCGAGCTTCGCTGGCTGCTGGGCGTCTGCGGCATGGCCGTGAGTATGATCCCCCTCCTACTGGTCGGAAACTTGCCGTTTCTGGCCGTGGCGCTCTTCGTGGCGGGCCTGTCCATCGCACCCACGATGATCACGACCATGTCCCTGATCGAAGAGCACGTACCACGCGCGCAACTGACCGAGGGCATGACCTGGGTGAGCACCGGACTCGCGGTCGGCGTCGCGCTCGGCTCCTCCGTGTCCGGCTGGGTGATCGACGCCGCCGGGGCCGACGCCGGGTACGGGGTTCCGGCGGTGTCCGGTGCCGTCGCGGTCGCGGTCGGTTTCCTCGGGTACCGCCGGCTGCGCAGGCCGGCACCGGAACGGGGAGGGCCCCTTGAGCACCACAGTGATCGGGAAGAGCGGCACGTGGCGTAACTGGGCGGGGAACGTGACCGCCCGGCCCGTACGGGAGGTCACCCCTGCCACCGTCGAGGAACTCGCCGCGGCGGTACGGAAGGCCGCCGAGGACGACCTCAGGGTGAAGGCCGTCGGCACGGGACACTCCTTCACGGCCGCCGCCGCGACCGACGGCGTCATGATCCGCCCTCAACTGTTGACGGGCATACGCAAGATAGACCGCGACGCCATGACCGTCACGGTGGGCGCCGGGACCCCGCTCAAGAGACTCAACATGGCGCTCGCGCGCGAGGGGCTGTCGCTCACGAACATGGGCGACATCATGGACCAGACGGTCTCGGGCGCCACCAGCACCGGCACTCACGGCACCGGCCGCGAGTCGGCCTCGATCGCCGCCCAGATCAAGGGACTCGAGCTCGTCACCGCGGACGGCTCGATCCTCACCTGTTCCGCCACCGAGAACGCGGACGTCTTCGCGGCCGCCCGCGTCGGCATCGGCGCGCTCGGCATCGTCACCGCGATCACCTTCGCAGTGGAGCCGATCTTCCTGCTCACGGCCCGCGAGGAACCGATGCCGTTCGAGCGGGTGCTGGCCGAGTTCGAGGAACTGCACGCCGAGAACGAGCACTTCGAGTTCTACTGGTTCCCGCACACCGGCAACACCAACACCAAGCGCAACAACCGCAGCGCCGGCCCGGAGAACCCCGTCCCGCAGCTGAACAGCTGGTTCGAGGACGAGTTCCTCTCCAACGGCGTCTTCCAGGTGGCCAACTGGGTCGGCCAGGCCGTACCCGCCACCATCCCCACGATCGCCCAGATCTCCAGCCGCGCCCTGTCCGCACGCACCTACACCGACATCCCCTACAGGGTCTTCACCTCGCCGCGGCGGGTGCGTTTCGTGGAGATGGAATACGCCGTTCCGCGCGAGGCCGTGGTGGACACGCTGCGTGAACTCAGGGCGATGGTCGACCGGTCCCACCTCCGCGTCAGCTTCCCGGTGGAGGTCCGCACCGCCCCGGCCGACGACATCACGCTCTCCACCGCCTCCGGCCGGGACAGCGCCTACATCGCCGTCCACATGTTCAGGGGGACGCCCTATCAGGCGTACTTCACGGCCGCCGAGCGGATCTTCACGGCGCACGAGGGGCGTCCGCACTGGGGCAAGGTGCACACCCGGGACACGGACTACTTCGCGAAGGTCTACCCCCGCTTCGGCGAGTTCACCGCGCTGCGCGACCGGCTCGACCCCGAACGGCGTTTCCAGAACGACTACTTGCGCCGCGTACTGGGGGCGTAGCCGGACCGGCCATGCCGGTGATCGCGTGCAGGCATCCCCTTACCCGGCGTGACGAAAGGGCCCTCTCCTGCGGCCGATTGCCGTCTCTCACCAGAAGTCGAGCGGCGTGCCGATCCACGCAAGTGGCCCGAATGGAGTACTGTTGCGAGCCCTGGGTCCGGACTCCCGCCAGGGTGTCCGGAGCCTGCGAGGACCGCCGGGAGGGGGATCGTTGCACAGGGTGATGAGGTTCGTCACTTAGCGTTGCGAAAGGTAACCGTGAACGGCGGCCTCGGGCTCACGCCCGACACGCCGGGCAACTCGGCAAGGTTGTGGCAGGCTGCACCCGGGCAGGCCACACTCGACTAGCGGAAGCAGCGACGCACGTGACGTCGGCAGGCACCACCCGGGAGGTCCCCATGCCCGAACTGCGTGTCGTGGCCGTCTCCAATGACGGCACACGGCTGGTGCTGAAGGCTGCCGATTCCACGGAGTACACGCTTCCGATCGACGAGCGCCTGCGTGCCGCCGTGCGCGGCGACCGTCCCCGTCTCGGTCAGATCGAGATCGAGGTCGAGAGCCATCTCCGCCCCCGTGACATCCAGGCGCGTATACGCGCGGGTGCCACGGCCGAGGAGGTCGCCCAGCTCGCCGGCATCCCCGTCGACCGGGTGCGCCGGTTCGAGGGTCCCGTGCTGGCCGAGCGTGCCTTCATGGCCGAGCGGGCACGCAAGACCCCGGTCCGCCGTCCCGGCGAGAACGCCGCGGGCCCGCAGCTCGGCGAGGCCGTCCAGGAGCGCCTGTTGATCCGCGGCGCCGAGAAGGACACCGTCCAGTGGGACTCGTGGCGCCGTGACGACGGCACCTGGGAAGTCCTGCTGGTGTACCGGGTGGCGGGCGAACCGCACTCGGCGAGCTGGACGTACGACCCGCCCCGGCGGCTCGTCCAGGCCGTCGACGACGAGGCGCGCTCCCTGATCGGCGAGTCCGACGATCTGGGCGCGCCCGAACCGAGCTTCCCCTTCGTGCCGAGGATCGCGCGGCTGCCCCGAGACCGTCAGGCGGAACGTCCCGTCCTGCCGCCCGTGACACCCGAGTCCGACGAGGAGGCGGCGAGCGAGCGCGACTCGCTCACGAGCATCCTGGAGGCCGTCCCGAGCTACCGGGGCGACCTGGTGGTTCCCGAACTGCCCGCCGCCGAACCGCAGGACGAGTCCGTCGAGGAGGTGGACGAGGAGTCCGCGGCTCCGGCGGCCTCGGCCGGTTCCGCCTACGCGGACGTCCTCATGCCGCCGCGGTCGGTCAACGGCCACCGTGACCGGCTCATCGGCTCCACCGACCGCCAGGCCGAGGCCGACGGCGTACGGCCGGGTCGTCGTGCGGCGGTGCCCAGCTGGGACGAGATCGTGTTCGGCACGCGCCGCAAGAAACAGGAGTAGCGGGTACAGCGGGAGTCGGGGCGGGGTCGACGGCAACGAGCGGGAACGGTCGTGCACGCCGATCCGTTTCTGCGTCCTGGTTCTTCCGGGGTTCTTCTTCCGCTTCCGGGTTCTTCTTCCGTGGGTGGGGGTCGGTCTTTCATACGTGTGCGGGGCCCGTGTCGTTCAGACGCGGGCCCCGCGGCATGCCGTGGGCGAACGCGTCACCGGGGGTCGGGTCCGGTGGCCACCGGCCGGCTGCCGTCCCGGGACCACTCCGACCAGGAGCCGACGTACAGGGCGGCGGGGATGCCCGCGACGGCCAGGGCGAGCACCTCGTGGGCGCCCGAGACGCCCGAACCGCAGTACACGCCGACCTCCGTGTCCCCGGTGGCGCCGAGTGCCTTGAAGCGGTCGGCGAGTTCGGCGGCGGATCGGAAGTGACCGGATGCGGTCACGTTCTCGGTGGTGGGCGCGGACACGGCGCCCGGGATGTGGCCGCCGACCGGGTCGATGGGCTCCACGTCGCCGCGGTATCGCTCGGCGGCCCGTGCGTCGAGGAGCAGACCGCCGTGGGCCAGCGCCGCGGCGCCGTCCGCGTCGAGCAGCGGGAGGGCGCCCGGGGCTGGGGTGAAGGTTCCCGGCTCCGGCTCGGGGAGTTCGGCCGTCACAGGGCCGTCCCAGGCCGCGAGACCGCCGTCGAGGACGCGTACCGAGGGGTGGCCCGACCAGCGGAGCAGCCACCACGCGCGCGCGGCGGCCCAGTTGAGACCGCCGTCGTAGACGACGACCGGGCGGTCGGCGGACACCCCGGCCGCCCTCATCGCCGCACCGAAGGTCTCCGGGTCCGGCAGCGGGTGACGGCCGGCGGCGCCCGCCGGGCCGGCCAGTTCGGAGTCCAGGTCGACGAAGACCGCCCCCGGGATGTGCGCCTTGTCGTACTCGGGCCGCAGATTCGGGCCACCCAACTGCCAGCGCACGTCCAGCAGGACCGGCGGGCGGGGTCCGGCCAGCTCTTCGGCGAGGTCGGATGCGGAGATGATGGCGTTCATGGCCCCATCCTCGCGCACGGGGTGGCCGCCTCGCCCGGGTCCGGCTACTCTGCCCGCCGGACGGTTCCGATCACCAGGCGTACGGGATCGGACACATGCCGTACAGTCGGCGGTCACCCCACGGCAGGCCACGGGGAGAGCGACGTGCCGTGGTCGACCGCGCCTCCTTCGCGTACGTACGTGCGCCGGGGCGCGGCGGTGCGGCGCGGGCGCGCGGCGCCACGGGTGGTGCGAGCATCGGCACGGGGCGTGATCGCGGGTGGACGCGGTACACGTGTACGGAGGGGCGGACGGACGCGGCCGCGAGGGGCCGAGGAGAGAGTGACGATGACCGACGCACGGGGGTCGACCGGACCGAACGGTGGGGCGTACCCGCCGGGCACGCCCTGCCGGGTGAGCCTGATGGTGCACGGGATGGCCGCGACCCAGGAGTTCTACGGATCGCTGTTCGACTGGGAGTTCCAGCCGGGTCCGCAGCAGCTCGGCCCGTATGTGCGGGCGCTGCTCGACGGGCGCGAGGTGGCGGGCATCGGGCAGCTGCCGCCGGACCGGCACCTTCCGATCGCCTGGACGCCGTACTTCGCGTCCGACGACGTGGATCTGACGGCGGCGACCGTACGGCACTGCGGCGGGACCGTCGGGGTCGGGCCGCTGGACGCCGGGCAGGCGGGCCGCCTCGCGATCGCCTCGGACCCGACGGGTGCAGTCTTCGGCATCTGGCAGGCGGCGGAGCATCTCGGCAGGGACATCACCGGGGTGCCGGGCACCCCCGCCTGGGACGAGCTCCTCACCTACGACACCGAGAGCGTCGCCAAGTTCTACGAGGTGGCCTTCGGATACGAGGAGAGACCGGTGGCGTCCCCCGACCCCGACACCGACCACGTCACCCTCCACGTCGGGGGCCGCCCCGTCGCGGGCATCCACGGTCTCGGTGCCGCCCTGCCCCGTGACCGCGGCCCGCACTGGCTGACCTATTTCGAGGCCACCGACACCGACGAGGCCGCCCGGCAGGTCCTCACCCTCGGCGGCCGTGTCCTCGCCGCGCCCCACGACACCCCGCAGGGCCGCGTGGCCACGGTGGCGGATCCGGAGGGCGCCGTCTTCGCGCTGGTGCGCGGGGAGCGCTGAGGACGGGGCGGGCGTGGGGAGAGGCCGTCCACGACACGGACGATTCGTTCGCGGGCGAGGAACGTGCCGCTGCTTCCGCCTCGGCCGGCGCGGCCGCGGCGGCCCGACGCTCCCGCTCGTGCTCGGCCCGAGCCACATCGGCGTTGCGCCGTTCCTCCTCCAGCAGACGGGTCGGGGCTGCGATCTCGGCCTGCGAGTCCCGCTCGGGCTCCGGCGCCGCTTCCGGTGTCTCGTCGGACACGCTCTCCGCCCCGTCATGGGGACGATCGTCAGCCGTGACCGCGCCGTCCACAGGCAGGGCGGTGTCGGCGTCCGAGGGGAGGTCAGGTCCGTCTGTCCCCCGGCAGGGCGAGCTCGGCGACGAGCGTCTCGACGGACGTCTGCCAGGTGCGTACCTGGGCGTGGCTCGGTCCGAGCTCGTCGTGGTGGTACTTGCAGCCCGTGCTGAGTCCGCTCCACACGGCGCTGACGCGGAGGGCCAGGTCGGGGCCGGCGTAGTGGCGCAGGCAGAGCAGTTTCGCTCGCATGGTGACCTGGGGGAGTCCGGCTTCCTTGGCGGTGAGGAACGCGTCGACGGTTGCTTCCAGGGCGATTCGCAGGGCGTAGGCCGCGCCGCGGGCCCGGCCGGCCGGGGTCAGCGGGCCGCCCAGGCCTGCGGTGAGGAGGCTGTCGGCGGTCGTGAGGAGTCCGGCGACGGTGCCGGCGCTCGCGGGGGTGGCGGGCATCAGGCGTTCCCCTCCTGCTTGCGGATGCGGTGGGCGAGGTCCTCGACCTTCCTGACGAAGGCGACCGGGTCGGACGGGAGGAACCCGTCGGGGTGGGCGCCCCGCTGACACTGACGGATCAGGGTCGTGCTGTCAGGCCCATACAGAGCGCGCAACCGGCTCTTGACTTCCTCGTCGGGGTGAACGAGTCCGTCGTCGAAGAGGGCGAAGGACGCGAGCGGGATGAGCCGGTCGGTCCGGTCGATGGCGGCCTGCAGACGGTCGGCGTGCTGTCCGGTGCGGCTCCGGCGGAGCCAGGCCGCCTCGACGATCGCCATCGAGAGGGCCTCGCGGCACAGGGACGGCAGGACGTTGCGCAGTGCCGTGTCGGGGCAGTCGGCGGTCTTGGCGAGGGCCATGGCGTCGTCGATGGCCTCCTTGACCGGATCGGTCTCGGAAGTGACGCTCACCTTGGACTTCTCACCGCGCTCCACCTTCAGCACGGTCACGGGCAGACCCTGGCTGCGGAAGGCGTGCGGGAGCCGGGTGTCGTGGGTGAAGACGACGACCTGCCGGTCACGGCCGAGTTCGTCGAGCACCTGGGCGAGGCCGTCGACCTTCGCCGGGTCCATGGACTGCACGGGGTCGTCGATGACGACGAACCCGAAGGGGCTGTCGGCGGTGGCGGCCCGGGGCAGGAACAGGGAGAGGGCGAGCGAGTGCAGTTCGCCCTGGCTCATGACGCTCAGGGCCGGGGCCTCGGTGTCGTCGACGGTGACGTCCATGATCAGCTTGCGGACGGCCGCCTTCTCACTGCCGTGCATCTTGACGTTCTTCAGGTCGACGCTGCTCTGCCGGCGGAGCTTCTCCCAGATGCGCTGCGTGTGCTCGGCGAAGGCGTCGACGCGGAGATCGCGGATCTCGGTCGTCAGCTTCTTGATCCAGGTGAGGGCAGCGTTGACCTCCGTCCTGTGCGGCGTGACGGCCACGGCCTGCTGGGAGAGCGTCGTCCACTCCGCCAGCAGCTCGACTACGGCGCGCCACCGTTCGTCCATGGCCGCCAGTTCCTCACGCGCCTTCCGGGCCACGACCTCGCACGCGTCCGCCAGGGTCACCGCTGCCTGCAACGCGCGCTCGGCGAGTTCGGTGGGGTCGGTGATCCGCCGGCAGTCGCTCCAGACCTGCCACGGCTCGCCGAGCACGGCCGGGACCTCCCGCGGCGGGAGGATCAGGTCGTGCAGGGTCCGCGTCGCGGTCCGCAGACCGGCCTCGGCCTCGCGTACGGCGTCGGCCTCGCCCAGGAGCGCGGCGATCTGCGCCTCGGCGCGCGAGGCCCACTCCCGGCCAAGGACCTCTTCCGTGCCGCACACCGGGCACGCCGTGTCGTCGGCGTGGCGGTCGCTGTGCCGCAGGGCCGCCTGGAGCAACTGAGCCCTGCTGTGGGCGTCGGCGGCCACGGTCCCCTTCAGGTCGTCGAGGTCGGCGAGGGCGTGCCGCAGCGCGTCGACGGCCGTGCCCACCCGGTCGAGGTCGGGCCCCTCCGCGGCGGCCTCCAGCCGCGCCTCCCGCAGTCGGCCCTCGTCGGCCGTGGGCACACCGGCGATCAGGGCGTCGAGCACGGCGTAGTCGGGACCACCACCCGTCCCCTCCATCGCCACAAGGGCCTTGAGCGCCCGGTCGTCGTGCCCGACGTCCTCCAGAGCCGCGTGGAGAAGCGGCTTCTTCTCCTTCTCGGCGTTCACGACGGCGTCGAGTTCCTTCTTCGCGGCCGTCAGCCGTCGCGCGGCGGCGTTGAGGTGGTCGAGTCCGAGGATCGCGGCGATGTTGTCGTACATCTCGCACGGCTTGCCGTTGATCAGGTTGCCGAGGTCGACGTAGGACAGGAACGGCCGGTAGGCGCGCGTCGCCTGCTCCCAACCGACCTGCTCCAGCGGAACGGTGCCGTGGCCCGGCCGCCTCAGCACGGCCTGGGAGTCGGTGAATGCCTCGCCGGTCCAGGTGCGGGTGAGGGTGCTCGGGGACGGGTCACCCTCGACGGTCAGCTTGGCCTCGACGGCGGTCTGCTCGCCCCGGTGCAGGTTGCGCCAGCGGACGGTGCGGTTCGGGCGCTGCTCGGCGCAATGGGCGTTGGTGCCGGTGAACAGGGTCTCGATGGCCTCGGCGATGCTCGACTTGCCGGAGCCGTTGCGTCCGACGACGAGGGTGACGCCGGGCTTCGGCCGCAGGTTCAGCCGCGCCTGGGAACCGACGCCGCGGAAGCCGGTGACGGTGACCTTCCCCAGGTAGACGGGCCCGGCGAGGGTGTGGGACTCCCCCGCGCCGTCTTCGGAGTCGCCGAGTGCCTCACGGATACGGCTCTTCGCGCCGTCGGTGAGCTTCGGGTCCTGGGCCAACCGCGCCTCTACGAGCTGGGGCAGCGGCAGGACGCTGTCGGGGTGCGTGGGCGTGTGCGTGTGTGCTGCGTCCATGTGGTGCTGCCTCCCGCGGATTCCGTGTCGATGTGGTGGAACCGTAGTGAAGCGGCCGGATGTTGGAGCTTCGGAAACCCGATAACCCTGGTTATCAGTGCAGTTGTAGTAGCGGGTAAGCGTCACCGGGGTGCGTGTACTCGGCCCATACGGTCTTGCCGGGGCCGTCCGGGCGGGGGTGCCAGTCCCAGCGGGTCGCGAGGTGCGACACGAGGAGCAGCCCGCGCCCGCTCTCCTCCGCATCGGCGGCGCCCTCCGGGGTGGCGGGGCGACGGGGGTGGCGTTCTGCGCGGGTGTCGGTGACCTCGACGCGAACGGTACGGCCGTCGGGCACGGCGTGGAGGCGGAGGTGGAAGTCCCGGCCGGGGACGTGTCCGTGCTGCACGGCGTTCGCGGTGAGCTCCCCGAGGATCAGCACGATCGCGTCGTGCGGGCCGGCGCCGTACAGGATCCCCCACTCGTCCAGACGGACAGCGGCGAGGCGGCGGGCGAGGCGGGCTCCGCGGGGCGTGGACGTGAAGCGCATCTCGAAGGTGCGGGCTGCCTTCAAGGGGGCGTAGGGGGTGGTGGGTTGGATGGTGGGTTGGGTGGTGCTGGTGAGGTTCGCGGGGTTTGCGGGTTTCGTCGTCACGCCGACGACAGTGCCCTCGGTCGCGTAGCGTGACCAGTAGTGACGCAGCGACAGGGAGCGGCTGTACGTGAGGGGTATGCGCGCGTACGCGTTGCGCGCCGTGACGGCGTCCCGTGCGGGGCGTTGCGGCAAGGAGGCGGTGATGGACATGGCGGAGCGCCAGGGCGCGGTGGCGGGGGTCGAGACGGTTCCCGGGGAGCGTGAACACGACGGCGTGGGCGCGGTCGTGAGTCTCGGGGACGGCTGGGACAACGACGACGGGGCAGCGCGGCGGCCGGAGGACGAGGGTGGGCGCGGCGTGGTGGTCGCGTTCGGCCAGACCATGAAGACGCTGCGGGTACGGGAAGGGCTGGAGCGCGAGGAGTTCGGGAGGCGGATCGGGTACTCGGCGTCCACGGTCGCGTCGTTCGAGCAGGGGCGGAGGATTCCGTCGCCCCGGACGATCGAGCGGGCGGACGAGGTATTAGGGGCGGGCGGGTTGCTGTGCCTGTGGAAGGAGCAGGTGGAGAGGGCGCAGTATCCGGGGTTTTTTCAGGGGATGGCGGCGCTGGAGAAGGAGGCCGTTGAGCTGGTCTCGTACAGCATGCCTGTGCTCAACGGCTTACTTCAGACCGAGGAGTACATGAGGGCGCTGCTTGCCATGAGGCGCCCTCCTCTGGACGAGGAGACCATCGAGCAGCGCGTGGCGGCACGATTGGCACGGCAGGACATCTTCGATCGTCGGCCCGCTCCCTTCCTGAGCTTCGTACTCGACGAGTCGCTCCTACGGCGTCCGTACGGAGGTAAGGCGGTGCAGCGCGGCCAGTTGGAACACCTCTTGCTGATCGGCCAGAAGCGCAACGTCGAGATCCAGGTCATGCCGCTCGACCGTGAGGACAACGCGGGCGTGAACGGGCCGTTCACCGTCGTCACGCGCAAGGACGGCAAGAAGTTCGTGTACGCCGAGGCACGGGGTATCGGCTCTCTGCAGACCGACCCGGAGCAAGGGGTTGTAGCGGCCGCACTCTATGGGATTATCCGATCACAGGCTCTCAGTCCGCGAGAGTCCACGGAGTTCATCGAAAGGTTGCTGGGATCGCTATGAACAACGCTGAGTCCTCCGGCCTCGCCTGGTTCAAGAGCAGCTACAGCGGAACCGAGGGCGGCGAATGTGTAGAGGTTGCGGCTGCTACGGCAGGTGTGCACGTCCGGGACTCGAAGGCTGAGGCCGGTCCCATGCTCACGGTCTCGCGTGAGGCGTGGGCGGGGTTCATCGGGCTGGCCTCGTCGGAGCCGCGTGTCTGACGCTCGTAGGGCCCTGCCGACCTGGATCTCGTTCGGCAGGGCCCTCGTTGTACCTGCTGCGCTGATCGCAAGTGGGGCTTACTGGGTGCCGAGCCAGCTTTCGAACAACATGAGGTCTTCACCTACGGCGCCCAGCGAGGAAGGGCTGTTCTCGTACTGCTCCGAGAGCGCCACTTCATAGACCTTGTAAGCCGGTTCCGCCTCCTTGCCGGCAGCGTCCATGGCCGCGAGCGTCTTGAGCGCTTCCTGAATGTTCCCGTTCTCGGTGCTGGTCACGAGCTCGGGACAGAGTTCCTCGGCGATGTACTCGCCCAGCTCCATGAGATGCCGTCCCGCGCGGGTCGCCCGGTCTTGGATGGCCTCCGTTCGCGCTTCGTGAAGGGCATCCTCAAGGTCGGCCTCGTCACCTTCGTCGCACCAGATCTGCCGTGCTGACGCCTCTCGTTCCTCAAGTTCCTTCTGAGAGTCACGCAGCAGTTCCTCCCAAGTGAGGGTCGGGTGCGCTGCCTCTTCGGCGGGCAAATCCGGCAACGACTCAATCGCTGCCGGATTTGGGAGCGTTTCGCCGTCCCGGAGCGCTCGGAGCAGGAGGGCCTGGCGAAGTACGGGCAGCAGCCGGTCGGCGTCGGTGGCTCCGCGGATCTCGTCCGCCGCGCGCTGTACAGCCAAGTAGTCGCAGTCTGCGATGTACCCGTCCAGGTCCGAACTGAGCTCGAAAAGGGTGGAAGGGATGTGCCGGATCTCGTCGAACTGCTCCTCGCAGGCGTCCCACAGGCCGTTGGCGATGCGGTGCGCCTCCTCCGCCTCACGCACCTGCCGCTCCAGCTTGGCGACCAGCTCGGATAACTCACTCACAGTAACCCCCTGGGTTGAAGCGGCCCGTTGGACCACGTCAGGCGTTCGGCATGCCGTTCTGGGACCACTCGTTGGCGAAGTGTTCCATCTGGCGGAGGACCAGGTCGATGGCCTCCTTCTGCTGGTCCGGCGGGTAATTGTTGCGGGCCAGGAGGCGCTTGATGGTGCTGCGCAGGCGGGCGCGGACGGACTCGCGGGCGATCCAGTCGGGCTTGAGCTGGCGGCGGACCTCGGTGACGAGTTCGCGGGCGATGCCCGCCAGGACCTCGTCGCCCATGAGTGAGCGCGCTGTGCCGTGGTCGGCAACGGCGTCGTAGAAGGCGAGCTCGCGCCAGTTCAGGGGCGGGTCGAACTTCTCGCCTCGGCGGGCGTCAGCGGCGACCTCCTTGGCCATCTCCACCAGTTTGGCGATGAGTTCGGCGCTGGTGTACTGCTGGCGCATGTAGCGCACCATCAGGTCCTGGAGGCGTTCGGAGAACGTGGTCTGCCGGACGATGTTGTGCCGGGTGACCTCGCGCATCTTCCGCTCGACGAGGCGCCGGAGCGCCTCGGCCGCCAGGTGCGGGGTGTCGCTCTGCTGGAGTTGGGCGACGAGAGCGTCCGTGAGGTGGGTGAGGTCTGCTGTCTCCAGCCCGGCTTCGGCGAACAGGTCCGTCACTCCGCCCGTCTCGACCACGGAGGACGTGAGCTGGGAGAGGTACAGCTCTACGTCGCGGGCCACCGGGAGGCCACGCGCCTCCCGTTCCATCGCGTCCAGCTTGGCCATGTAGGCGCGGACCTCGACGAAGAACTGGATGTGCCGCTTCCATGCCGGCCGGTCCGAGAAACGGTTCCCCACATCCTTCGAGCTGCCCGCCAGTGCCCAGAAGCGTTCCAGGCGGTAGGCGTGGTCGCGGAAGCGGCGGCCCAGGGTCTGGCGTGGGTCGTCGAGCAGGTCGGGGTTGTTGCCCTTGCTGCGGGGGTCGCGCAGGTAGTTCGCTGTCTTCAGGGCCGCGTCGACGAATGCCTTGGGGCCGGGCTTGTCGAGCAGGGGTTCCCAGGCGAAGCCGCGCAGGATGCCGGTGAGGACGTCGTACTCGTTGCGCAGCTCGTCCAGCGCGCGTTCGACGTCCTGGCCGAGGGTACGGTCACGCTGGTCGGCCTCGGTGTACTCGGCGATCGCCTTCTGGAGGTTCTCGGTCAGGGGCGCATAGCCGACGAGGAGACCGTCCTCCTTGCCTCGGAAGCGGCGGTTGACACGGGCCAGGGCCTGCATGAGGTTGGCGCCCTTGAGCGGCCGGTCCAGGTACATGGTGTGAATCGGCGGGGCGTCGAAGCCGGTCAGCAGCATGTTGTTGACGATGAGCAGTTCCAACTCGTCGTCGGGGTCCTTGGCGCGGTTGATGACGGCCTTGCGGCGGCTGTCGGTCAGCGCGTGGGCGAGCAGTTCCTCTGAGTCCTTGCGGGAGTTCGAGGAGAAGACGATCTTCATCGCGCCCTTCTCGAACTCGTCGCTGTGCCACTCGGGGCGGAGCTCGCGCAGTTCCTTGTACACGCGTACGCAGATCTCGCGTGTCGCGCACACCACCATCGCCTTGCCGGGCGCTCCGCCCTCCGCGGAGGCACCGACGAACGGCTTCATCCGATCCCGGCGGTCCTCCCAGTGCTCCACCAGGTCGGCGGCCAGGTCCCTTATCCGGGCCGGGGCGCCGTACATCGCGTTCATGGTCGCCACGGCCTGCTCGACTCGGCGGCGCTCGGTGTCGTCGAGGCCGTCCGTGATGCGGTCGGCCTCCTCGTCGATCGTGGTCGGGTCGACATCGCGGTCCAGGACGAGCTGGATCACGCGGCCCTCGTGGTAGACCTTCACGGTCGCGCCGTCGTCGGCGGCGCGCTTCAGGTCGTAGACGTCGATGTAGTCGCCGAACACCTCGCGGGTGTTGCGGTCCGCCTCCGAGATCGGCGTGCCGGTGAAGGCGAGCAGCGTGGCATGCGGGAGCGCGTCACGCAGGTGGCGGGCAAGGCCGTTGAGGTCGTCGTAGTGGCTGCGGTGTGCCTCATCGACGATCACGACGATGTTCCGGCGGTCGGAGAGCATCGGGTGGTCGGTGCCCGACTCCCGCTCCTCCTTGGTCTTGCCGAACTTCTGGAGCGTGGTGAAGAGGATCCCTCCCGTCCTCTTCGCCGCGAGCTCCTCCCGGAGTTCGGCGCGGGTGACGACCTGTTTGGGCTGCTCCGGGAGGATCTCGCTCTCCTGGAACGTCGAGTAGAGCTGGTCGTCGAGGTCCGTACGGTCCGTGATGACCACGACCGTGGGGTTCAGGAGGGCCGGGTCCCGCATCACCAGGGTGGTGGTGAGGACCATCTCCTCCGACTTGCCGGAGCCCTGGGTGTGCCAGACGACGCCGGCCTTGCCGTCGCTGGCCGAGGCCGTGCGGACGGCCTCGGCGGCGCGGGTGACGGCGTGGTACTGGTGGGGCTTGGCAATGCGCTTCATCCGCTTCGACGGGACGAAGTTGATGAATGAGTGGACCAGTTCGAGGAAGCGGGACTGGGTGAACAGGCCGTGAAGCGCCAGGTTCTGCCCCGACTCCGAGAAGCCGTCGGCGGTCAGCGGGTCGACGCGGGCGCCGAACTCGTCCGTGTTCCACGGGGCGAAGTGCTCGTACGGGGTGAACGGCGTGCCGTACTTCGCGGTGATGCCGTCGGAGAGCAGGACGACGGCGTTGTAGCGGAAGGCGGTCGGGAACTCCTGGACGTAGCGGGCCACTTGGGCGTGGGCCGTCTGGAGCGTCGCGTCCTCGTCGCCGGCGCGCTTCAACTCGATGGCGGCGAGGGGCAGACCGTTGACGTAGAGGACGACGTCGAAGCGGCGGTTCCTGTCGCCGTCGATCACCGTGACCTGGTTCAGGGCACGGTAGGTGTTCGCGTCCGGGTCGGTCAGGTCGAGGAGGCGGATGGTGGGGTTGTGCTCGGCGCCGTGGGAGTCGGTGTAGGAGACGGACCGTATGCCGGTGGTGAGGTGGCGGTGGGCGGCCCGGTTCTCCTCGTAGGTGTCCTGGGATCCGGGGGTGGCGGCGGTCGTCACGGCTTCGTGGACAGCGTCCGGGGGCAGGTCCGGGTTCAGGCGCTCGATGGCCTCCTGGAGGTCCGGGTAGAGGATGAGGTCGTCCCAGGACTTCCGGTGCCCGGAGCCGGGCGCGAACTCGTTGCCGGCGGCCTTCAACCAGTCCAACTCGACCAGCTCTTCGAGGGCGAGCAGTTCCCAGTCTGCTTCGGTGGGGCGGCGGTGGGTTACGTCGTCGGGCTCGTTTCCGTCATGGTGCGTCGTCATGTGGCGTCCTCGACAATCTTCTCGGCGTCCTTGACGCGGAGGCGGCCGGACATGAGTTGGGGGAGGAGGGTGTCGCGGAGGTTGGCTAGGGTCTGAGACTCGTGTCGTGCCAGGGCGGCAGTGGCGCACAGGTTCCGAATCGGGCCACTCGCCTCACCGAACTGGCGGGGGTCGACAACCTCCGTGGCCATCACCTCCGCGGGCCGAACGCGCTGATGGCTCTTAGACGTCCCGGTAACTCGCGACGCAAGGTTGTCCAAGAACGTTTGCTGACGCACAACTGCCCACAGTTCATGCGAAGTCAGCGTTCCGCGTGGAACCAGGACCAGGAACTCCGTCGATGCCAGCGAAGGAACACTAGCGTCTGGCGTCACATCCCAAGCGCGAGGGATTTCCGGGTTCAGCTTGGACAACAGGACAGCCGGTTCAGCGACGGAGAACTTCCCACTCCTGATTGCTTCCGGGGATGTACGCTCGGGTGTTTTCCTCGCGTCAAACGCCGGGAGACTGTAGTGATCGACCAGCTCTTCGCTGATGTCCCGAGGAGAGATTTGGTCTCTCCGAAGCACGCAGACTTCCTCTACTCGCACCCGCGCCTGCCATCGCACCGGGGAGGCAAGGTTGAGCGCCACCTCTTCAGAAGTGCCCGCGATGCGATCGTTGATGACGATCTTGTCATCCAGAGCCCCGAGCATAGCGGCGATCCCCTTTTGTTCCTCCAGCGGAGGCCAGTTGATCGGCGTTGGATGCACGTGGTTCCGGTTGAGTGTCGGGTTTGAGGACCCAACATCCATGGAGAGATAGTTCAAAGTACCCAGGAAGTAGTAAACGAAGCGGCGGTCATTTCCCTTGAAATCCTTGACCCAGAGTGTAGTGTCGTGCGGCCAGTAGTCCCCCTCCAGCCAGAACACCTTCCCCAAGGTGCCCTTACGCCCCATGACCACGCCGGGCCCTTCCGCCATAGCCGTGTCGTGATAGCTGCTGATTCCTCCGGAAGAGACCACAGGCACGTCACCGGCGTTCTGCTGTGCCTTGGTGATGTCGAATCCCCTCTGCAGAGTGATGACATCGCCCACTGTGGTGCGGCTCCACTCAGACATCAAGCCTCCCCAACTGCTGCCGCACCGTCTTCTCCAGCTCCGCCGACTTGTCGAAAAGCCTGTACAGCTCCTCAGTCAGTCCGATGATCCGCTCGGCGACAGCCTCCGCGTCCTCTTCCTCCGCCTCAACAGCCCCCACGTACCGCCCTGGCGTCAGCACGTACCCGTGCTCCCGCACCTTCTCCAAGTCGGCCGAGTAGCAGAAGCCCAGAACGTCCTCGTACGTCAGCCCTGCCTCGCGCGCCGACGCCGTACCGCGCCACGCGTGGTACGTATCGGCGATCTTCGTGAGGTCGGCCTCCGCGAAGACGCGCTCCGTACGATCGGCCATCTCACCCATCGCGCGGGCGTCGATGAAGAGGATCTCGCCCCGCCGGTCGTCCAACCGCCGTGCGCCCTGTGGGGTCTTGTCCTTGGACAGGAACCACAGGCACGCCGGGATCTGGGTCGTACGGAAGAGCTGCGAGGGCAGCGCAACCATGCATGCCACCAGGTCGGCCTCAATCAGCGCCTGCCTGATCTCTCCCTCCCCGCTGGACTGGGAACTCATCGAGCCATTGGCCAGGACAATGCCGGCCGTCCCCTTCTCCCCCAGCTTCGAGATCATGTGCTGGAGCCACGCATAGTTCGCGTTGTTCTTCGGCGGAACCCCGTACTTCCACCTCGGGTCGCTCTCGTCCCTCGCCCAGTCCTTGATGTTGAAAGGAGGGTTGGCCATCACGAAGTCGGCCTTGAGGTCCGCGTGCTTGTCGTCGGCGAAGGTGTCGCCCCAGCGGGCGGCGAGGTTGCCGTCGATGCCGTGGATGGCGAGGTTCATCTTGGCGAGCCGCCAGGTGCGCTCGTTCAGCTCCTGGCCGTAGATCGAGATGTCGGACTTGTGGCCGCGTCCCCGATGCGCCTCGATGAACTTCGCGGCCTGGACGAACATGCCGCCCGACCCGCACGCCGGGTCGTATACCCGTCCCTCGTACGGCTCCAGGATCTCGACGATCAGCCGGACCACAGAGCTCGGCGTGTAGAACTCACCGCCCCGCTTGCCCTCCGCCCGCGCGAAGTTGCCGAGGAAGTACTCGTACACCTCGCCCAGCAGGTCCTGCGCCGGCTTGTCCCCACTGCCCCCGAACCGCGCATCGCTGATGAGGTCGACGAGTTCGCCCAGGCGCTTCTGGTCCACGCGGTCCTGGTTGAAGATCTTGGGGAGGACGCCGGTGAGGGAGGCGTTCTCCCGCATGATCGCGTCCATCGCCTCGTCCAGGAGCTTGCCGACGCCCTGGGCCTTGGCATGCGTGGCGATCCACGACCATCGGGCGGTCTCCGGCACCCAGAAGACATGCGCGCCGGTGTACTCGTCGCGGTCTTCAAGGAAGTCGTCGAGGCGGTCCTCGGCGATACCCTCCTTCATGAGCTCCTTGGCGAGTTCGGTGCGGCGCTCGTCGAAGGCGTCCGACACGTACTTCAGGAAGATCAGCCCGAGGACGAACTCCTTGTACTGTGCGGCGTCGATGGACCCGCGCAGCTTGTCGGCCGCCTTCCAGAGGATGTCCTGGATCTCCTTGGCGGTGGAGGCGCTGAACAGCTCCGCCTGGTCGGCGGGCTTCTTCTGGCGTGGAGGCATCGGGTAAACCGTCTCCTTCAGTGGGTGTCGATATCAGCGTTGGTGTACGGGAGTTGCCGGATGGTGAGCGTGCCGTCGGCCATGCCGGCCGCCATCACGCGGGTCAGGTCGTCGAGCGCGGCGGTCTGCTCACGCAGCAGCGCCGCCCGGCTCTCGATCTCGGCGAGGACGGCCTCGTAGAGGTCGGCCTCGGCGCCGCTCAGGTCGGGGACGACCAGGTCCTCGATACGGCGGGACGCGCGCACGGCACCGCTGGTACGGGCATGCTCGGCGGCGGCGGCACACAGCAGCGCGGCCAGCACCCGGGGTCGTACGGGCGGGTCGGCGTCGGGGTGGACGCGCAGGATGCGGGCCGGGGCCGCGACCAGCGAGACGCCCTCCGTGTCGACGTACACGCCGAAGTGCGGGTGGGCGGTTACGACGAGGTCACCGGGCTCGGTGAACTGGGCGTGCCCGTACGCCGTGAGGAAGATGCCACGGTCCATGCGGCGACCGCCGATGCGCGCCGTGCCCAGGATCTCCTCGGGCGTGAGAACCGTGTAGTGGCCGTCAGAGGTGAGGTGTTCCGGGGCGAACCGGTGCCCGGGACGGCGGCGCAGGCGTCGCGTGCGCAGGAGGCGGGCGACGGACGTACGGCGTACCGGCTGATTCTCGGGGCGCAGTTCCGCCTGGGCACGCAGCCGGAGTTCGCCCGTACGCGAACGCTCCTGAAGCTCACTCAGGCGGCGCTCCAAGTCCGCGATGACCACCGGGCGTTCCACCACCGTCCGCGTGTGGCGGGACGCAAGCGTGCGGTGCTGCGGAGTGAACGCGGCGCCGGGACGGTCGTCGAGGTGGCTGCCGGGGACGATGGCGGCGTGGCGCGGCTCGTGGCGCGGGTCGGGTTTCCAGCCGGAGGTGCGCCAGATGGCGATGTCCTCGGCGAGGCCGTCGAGGACCGGCTCGGTGAGCGGCTGGGCGGAGTAGTCGGCGAGGAGGACGAGACCGGTGCGCTCGTTCTCGGGGACGCGGGCGAGGACCCAGACCGCCGTACGGTAGCCGGGGCGGAAGCCGTACGCGCCGTCGGGCAGGCTGATCGCCGCCTTGAGTAAACCGGGCTTCAGGAAGGAGCGGCGCAGGCGGTCGGCGTCACCGTGCCGGGCGAGCGGGCCGGTGAGGACGTCGGCGGGGCCGAGGACGACCGCGGTGGCGCCGGTGTCGAGGTAGTCGGTGAGGGCGGCGATCCGGTCCAGGACGGTCTTCGGGTCGCGGGTCTCTGCGGCCTCGTAGGGAAGGGCGCAGACGAGGAGGTTCGGGTAGCCCCATTCGTCGGCGGTCAGTTCCTCGCCGTCGACGACGTCGAGCCGGAACTCGTAGACGCCACGCACCAGCATCCGCCGTCGTACGAGACGTACGCGGGCCGGGTCGGGGTCGGCGGCGAGGTAGAGGTGGCCGGAGTCCTCGGCGGCGTGGTCGTGGAGGGCGGCCGGGAGGTCGCCGGTGCGGGCGTGCGGGACGGCGATCACCGAGCCCTCGTCGAGGGTGTCGACGCCGGAGAGGGTGGCGAGGGCGCGGACGACGGCCGGGGCGGGTTCGTCGGCGGCGAGGTCGCGGGAGCCGAGGCGATGGCGGGCCTGGAGGATCCAGTCGAAGGCCTCTGCGGGGTTGTAGGCGGCGTCGATCAGTTCGTCGGCGAGTGCGGCGAGGGCCGGGCCGGTGTGGTCCGAGTCGGGCAGAGCGCGCAGTTCGGAGACAAGGAAGCGGTCGTCGGGGTCGAGGTCGGCGGCCCGGTCGAGGACGGTCGCCCAGGGGCAGCCGTCGGCGACGGGGGCGTCGAGCTGCTGGTGCAGGCAGACCAGGGAGGTCAGCGCGCCGATCAGGACGGACGCGGGCAGGGCCGGAGTGCGCCAGGCAGCCAGGGTGTGCAGGGCGAGCTCGGCGCGGAGCCGACGGGGGTCGGTGTTGCCGCGGCCGGTGGAGGCGAGCCAGTCCACGACGGCGCGGGCGTCGAACAGGGGTCGGCCGTCCTCGTGGGCGACGGGGGTGGGGAAGTCGGGGTGGCGGCGGGCCCAGGTGGTGGGGACCGGGCGCTTGACCTGGGCGAGGGCGGCGATCTCGGCGTAGGTGATCCGCCAGGCCGGTGTTTCGGGCAGGATGGGGGGCGTCTTCGAGGTCGTGTGGGTCGCCATCGGACGTGCTTCCCCCCTCTCCCCTCGGGCCGTTGAGGCCGGCGTCCTCGCCTTCGCGGTTCGCTGTCCGCCCCTTTCGGCGGGGCAGGCGTCAGCAATCTACCGCCATCCCGGAGAGCCGCACATAACCTTGCTGATAATACGGGTTATCAGCAGTGTTCTCTTCCAGAGCGCGGACCGGCAGGCACCTTGTGGTGGCCAAGTGCCACGACGCCGACCGGAGGATCACCGCGATGAGCCACACGCCCTCGATACCGCCCAGCAACCCGCAGTTCCCCGGCCCCGGCGGTATACCGGGCGGGCCGGGCGGGCCCGGGAACGCCGTGCCGCCCTTCCCGCCGGCCGGTGGCGGGCAGCCCCCCTTCGGGCAGCCGATGGGACCGAAGCCGTCGCGCCGCAAGGCGTGGCTCACCCACGGTGCGACCGCGTTCGTCGCGCTCGTGATCGGCGCCGGTATCGGCGGCGACGGGGACTCCGGCGGTACGGACGACTCCGCCGCTCCCGCCCCGACGGTGACCGTCACCAAGACCGCGGCCGCCCCCGACGGCGGTGAGCCCGAGCCCGCCGTGACCGTCACCAAGAAGGTCACGGTCACGCCGAAGCCGAAAGAGAAGCCGGGGCCCGCCACCACGGTGGAGGGCGACGGCCAGTACCTCGTGGGCGAGGACATGCGGGCCGGCACCTACAAGACCGCCGGCCCGGACAAGGGCAGTGTCATCGAGAACTGCTACTGGGCCCGTACCAAGGACGCCTCCGGGGAGTTCGAGGCGATCATCGCCAACGCCAACCTCCAGGGCCAGGGCCGCGTGACGGTCAACAAGGGCGAGTACTTCGAGACCAACGGCTGCCAGAAGTGGACCAAGGTCGGCTGACCGGTCGCCAACACATGCCACGCACTCGTGGGGGCCGGGCAGCTGGCTGAAACCGGGCAGCCCCGCTCCGTCCCCCTCGCCCCGTATCCTCTCCGCCACCCGCCCGACGTACAGGAGGCCCGTCGATGGGCCGTCGTTCTCCACTCACCCGCGCACCCCGCCGCCCTGTCCCAGACTGTCAGCACGTGCACTTCGACGACACGGTCAAGGCGGTCGACCGGACGCCGATCGTGCTCGCCACGGACGCCTCCGTCACCGCCGACAAGGTAGGCACCGGCTACCTCGCCACCACCGGCGAGACCGGACTGCGCGCCCACCTCTACCCGCACTACCTCACCACGCCCCGCGTCCGTGTGGTCGTCACAGAACTTCGGGCCACGTACTGGGGGTTGTTGCGGGTCCTCACGGCGCACCCCGGGCGGCCCCGTCGAGGTGCGCGTCGACAACCTCGAAGCCCTGACCCTCCTGCACGAGTGGCAGAGGGGCAGCGACCGGATGCCGGACGGCTATGAGACCCGGCTGCGCTCGCAGGGCCGCCCGCCCAGCCTCGTCAAGCTGCAGATGTACGCGGAGTACACGCCCGGCCTTACCTTCGTCCATGAGAAGGCCCACGTCGGCAACCCGCTCAACGAGGCCGCCGACTCCTTGGCCAAGCTCGGTCTGCGCGCACTGAACGGCAGGGTGCCGACGGCCGAGATCCCCCGACTGGTCCCGCTCTGGGCGAATGGAGCACTGGCCGAGTATCGGCGCGGCGGAGACCAGGAGCGGGACTGAACCCGGTCTCCGCATGCCTCCGCTCGCGACACCCGCCCGAAGTGTCTACGGGTGGGCCTCGCTTCACCCTCCACGAGCGAACGGGCAACCGCCTCGGGATGACCGCCTCTTATCTTTCCTGCGCATCCCCACCTTTTTCCGAACTTGTTATTGGACGATGTACTTCACCCACATGTCGGCGGGCAGGGCATCGTGGGCCCAGCGATCACAGTTGAAACGGAGAACCCCAATGAGCCCTTACGCCGGGCCACTCGTCGACGGCGCGATCCCGATGAGCGCGTACGAGAGGCAGGTATGGGACACGCTCAACGAGCACTGGGAGCGCCGCAACGACCGCCGCGGTCTGCCGAGCTGGGCGAGCACCGCGCTCGGTCGCACCGGTGAGGTCGCGGGAAACGCCGTCAGACGGGTCAAGGACTCCGTGCCGGAGACGATCGCGGAACCCATCCGTCGCGCAGGCGACGCGGTCGCCGACACGGCCATGCGACCGGCGCTCGCGGGCGCGGCAGCGTTGCTCGAGCTGGTCAACGACTGGGCCATGGATCTCAACGACCCGAAGAGCGTCGAGAAGCTCGCACGCAAGCGAGGCTTCGACATCGACAGTTTCACCGAACTCGGGCAGCAGGACCTGCAGGTCTGCGACCGGCTGCTGACCCGTAACACCCTCAAATGGCGGACCACCGGCGCACTTGAAGGCGGTGCCATGGGCCTGCTCGCCATGGTCCCCGTCGCAGGTGTCCCCGCCGCGATGACAGCGGACATCCTCGTCGTCCAGGTCCTCAGCACGTCCATAGCGGCGCGCATCGCGTACTCCTACGGCTACGACGCCAAGGACCCCAAGGAGCAGGACTTCATTCAACGACTGGTACAGCGGTCCTTCATGGCCCAGGCGACCAAAGCCAAGCCGTTGCGTGACGTCGCACGGGCAGCGGATGCGGTCAAGGGGCGCGTGAACTGGTCACAGAAGCTCCGCCAGGACCACCGGCTCCTGGCCGCCCTTGAGAAGTTGATGAAGCAGTTGGGGCCGTCCGGCTCCAGGGTGCCCGTCAAGAACGTCGCCAAGGTCGTGCCGTTCGTGGGGGTCCTCATCGGTGCCGGCATGAACTCAGCGGTTCTCGGCAGAGTGGCCGCCGACGCCCAGCGGTACTGCCAGACCCGGTTCCTGTGCGACAAGTACGGACTGCCGCTGCCGCCGGCACTGGCGACCGACTGGGACGACGATCCCCAGACCGATGCCACGTAGGTGACGGCCGGTGGGTCCGCGAAGCGGCCTCGACGGTTCGCCACCTGCAATTCTGAGGGCTGCTCCTGATCTCGACGGCGGGACTCCCTCCGGGGTCGTTCTGGGACCCACCGTCCTGGACAAATTCTCGCGGAGGCGCTCGCCTGGCGGGAGTCGGCCTCCGTCTTCCATCGGGTTCAGGCCGTCTCGACCGGGAGGACGTCCGGGGCCAGGGCTCCCGCGTGGGCCGTCGCCGCGGTCATGCGGCGGCGGTGGTGGCGGCGGCAGAGGACCTCGTAGCCGATGTCGTCGGGCTGGTTGACGTCGCCGACGACGACCTGGGCGCCCTCGACGACCATGTGACCGCCTATGGTGCGGGCGTTGTGGGTGGCGCGGGCGCCGCACCAGCACAGGGCCTCGACCTGGAGGACCTCGACACGGTCCGCGAGCTCGACCAGGCGCTGGGAGCCGGGGAACAGCTTGGAGCGGAAGTCGGTGGTGATGCCGAAGGCGTAGACGTCGAGGCCCAGGTCGTCCACGACGCGGGCGAGTTGGTCGATCTGTTCGGGGGCGAGGAACTGGGCCTCGTCGGCGATGACGTAGTCCGCGCGGCGCCCCTGGGAGAGGTGGTCGACGAGGTAGGCGTAGAGGTCCTGGCCGTCCTCGACCTCGACGGCGTCGGTGACCAGGCCGAGACGGGAGGAGAGCTTGCCCTGGCCCGCGCGGTCGTCGCGCGTGAAGATCATGCCCTGAAGGCCCCGCGCCGAGCGGTTGTGCTCTATCTGGAGGGCCAGCGTCGACTTCCCGCAGTCCATGGTTCCGGAGAAGAACACCAGCTCGGACATGGTGAGGTGAGCACCTTTCGGCAAGGAGGGCGGGGAAGCGGTCAGGGCGGGCGCGCGGGACGGTCAGGAGCGTACTTCGAGGAGCGGGACCAGCTGTTCCGCCGGGGTCATCGAGCCGTGGTTGCCGACCATCGCCGACTCCTTCGGCTCCCGCTCGGAGGCGATGATCAGGACGTCGTCACGGGCGGCCGCGACCACATCACCGATGCGCCCGTACACCCGTTCGTCCACGGTCGGCCCGAACCAGCCCGCCGCGATCGCCTCGTCCCGTGAGGCGACCCAGAACTGTTCGCCGAGCACCTCGCGCCAGCAGGTCAGGACGTCCGACTCGGCGCCCGGTACCGCGTACACATGGCGGGCCCGGCCCTCGCCGCCCAGCAGGGCGACCCCGGCGCGCAGTTCCCAGTCCTCGTCGAAGTCGATGCGGTGCCGCTCGTCGAAGGGGACGTCGATCATGCCGTGGTCGGCGGTGACGTAGAGGGCGCTGCGCGGCGGGAGTTGCTCCGCCAGCCGCTGGACGAGGCGGTCGACGTGCATGAGCTGCCCTCGCCAGGTGTCCGAGTCGAGGCCGTAGCGGTGCCCGGCGCCGTCCACCTCGGAGTAGTACGTGTAGACCAAGGAGCGGTCGCCCGCGCCCAGTTGCCGGGCGGCCAGGTCCATGCGGTCCTCGCCGGAGAGGCGGCCGTGGAAGGTGCCGCCGCTCAGCGCGATCTTCGTCAGGGGGGTGTGCTGAAAGGTGGGGGACGAGACCTGTGCCGTGTGCACCCCGGCCTCGTGGGCGAGCTGGAAGATCGTGGGGTACGGCTGCCAGACCTGCGGTGCCGTCCAGGGCTGCCAGCGGAGCTGGTTCATCAGCTCCTGGGTCTCGGGGTTGCGGACGGTGTAGCCGGGGAGGCCGTGCGCGCCCGGCGGCAGCCCGGTGCCCACGGAGGCCAGGGAGGTCGCCGTGGTGGCGGGGTAGCCGGCGGTGATGGGGCGGCCGGTGCCGCCGCGCGAGGACGCCAGCAGGGAGGTCATGAAGGGGGCCTCGTCGGGGTGGTCCCGCAGCTGCTCCCAGCCGAGCCCGTCGATCAGGAAGACGCAGGCGCGGTCGGCCGGCGCCAGTTCCTGTATCGCGGCGGTCGTACCGGGGACCTCCATGCCCGCCGCGAGGGTGGGCAGGAGGTCGGCGAGCGAGCCGGCGCCGTACTCGGGGACGGGCGCGGAGCCGACGGCGAGGGGTTCCGGGTGGTCCCAGGTGGGCAGTGCCATCAGCGGGCGAGGTCCGCGGTCGCCTCGGAGAGGGACTGCGCGAAGGCGAGGGCCTGGCGGACGGTGTCCGGCCCGTCCCCGGCCTCGCTGACGCGCAGACTGAGGTCGTCCGCCGTCGAGTTGCCCGTGTAGCCGTGGTCGGCCTCGCAGTTGGGGTCGCCGCAGGCGGCGGGTTCCAGGTCGATACGGGAGACGGCGCCCCAGCCGATGGTCAGGACGACCTCGCGGGGCACGGTGCCGGGGGTGTAGGACTCGGGGTTGGCGACCACCCGGCTGACCACGACCGACGAGATCCGGCCGAGCTTCACCGATTCGGTGGACGTCGTGGCGTAGGGCGTCGGCGACGTGGAGTCCGCGGCCTGCTCGTCGGTGTGACTGACGATGAACCTGTTGGCCGTGAGGACGAGGACCGTCACATGGCGCCGCACCTCGTTGGCGTCGAAGGTCGTCTCCTGGTGGACCAGGTACGACTTGATGGCCTCGCCGCCGATGGCGGCCTCCACCGCCTCGGCCACGAGAGCCGGGTAGTAGCCGCTGCGCTCGATCGCCGCACGCAGCCCCTGGGTCGTCGTACTGGTCTTGGCCATGACGTCCATCCTAGTCCGTGGGCAAGGGCGGTCCGGCTCAGTCAAGAGCATCCCGGGGGCATGCGGACAGCGGGCCGTCGTGCCTTGTTGCGTACGGGGTCCGGCGGTGACCCGTGGGCGAGGTGCCGCCACGGGCACCGCGGCGGCTCCGGCAGCGGACCGTCCCCTCGGCGGGGGCGGTTCTTCCGGGCCTCGGGAAAAGGTGCGCCCGCGCTTTCCGCAGCGGGGCGGGAGAATTCATTTCCCTCACTGGTCGACCTGCGTTCTTTCCGTCGGATCCGGTCCCGAATTCAGACCGGAGGGCAGCGGTCCCGCCCGCCCGGTGAAACCGCTTCCTCGTTTCCGGTACTGCCGGAAGTCCGCGCCGGGACCGGTCGACGCCCTGGCCGTCGTCGCACACGAGGGCCTCGGAGCCGGCCTCCGCGGGCCGGTGTGGGCACGCGTCGTGTGCCCACGTTGCCATCCGGCCATGGGTAGCCCGGGGCCGGCCGGGGTGCCGTCCGGGTCCGCAGAGGGACGGATACCCGTCGACCGTGAATTGTCGCGCATTACCCAGGACAATGCATTTGAGCTTCGACCGGGGAATGAGGGCCATGGGCAAAGGGGGGCGTGAGGGCCGTCTCGGACGGGTGTCAGGATCGCCTTCCGATGGCGCCGGAATCGAATTCCCGGTTCCCCTCGCGGGTCGCCGTCAGTAGACCGGGAGCGTCCTCGGGCCCAGGTCGTCGCGGGCGGGCGGACGTGCGAGGCGCACGGTGGCGCCGAGGACGCTGAGGCCGTGCGGGGCGACGACGACCGGTTCCAGGGAGACGGCCACGACCTCGGGGTGGTCGTCCACCAGTCGCGAGACCCGCAGCAGCAGTTCCTCGAGGGCCTCGGTGTCGACCGGCGCCGAACCTCTCCAGCCGAAGAGGAGGGGTGCCGTCCGGATCGAGCGGACCAGTGAGGCGGCGTCCCGCTCGGTGGCCGGGATCAGCCGGTGCGCCATGTCCCCGAGCAGCTGCGACGCCGGCCCGGCGAGACCGAAGGAGAGCACCGCTCCGGCCGCCGGGTCGACCACCGTCCGTACGATCGTGTCGACGCCGCGCGGGGCCATGGCCTGGACGACCGGCCGCAGCTCCTCCGGCCCGCCGAACAGCTCGGTCAACTCCGCGTACGCACGCCGCAGTTGCTCCTCGTCCGCCAGGTCGAGCCGTACGCCGCCCAGATCGGCCCGGTGCCTCAGATGCGGGGCGGTCGTCTTGAGCGCGACGGGATAGCCGATCGCCTCGGCCGCCGCCACCGCCTCGTCGGGTGTGGGTGCGGGCCGCGCCTCCCGGACCCGGATGCCGTACCGCGCGAGCAGCGCGCAGGTCTCCTGCGCGCCGAGAGTGAGCCCCTCGCCCCGCTCCAGAAGCTCGTCGATCTGCCGCGCCGCCCCCTTCTCGTCGATGTCCTCGTACTCGGGCACCCTGCCGGGCTCCGCGGCCTCGCGCCGCCACTGCGCGTACTTCACGGCTTCGGAGAGCGCGCGGACCGCCCGCTCGGCGGCCGGGTAGGCGGGGATGAGCCGGGAGCCCGCGGGACCGGGGCGGGAGTCGGTGGCGGCGGACGAGGGTGCCGCCGGGGCGCCCGTTCCCCGGACGGGCGGCCGTGCCGCGGGGCGATGCGCGTCCGCCTGGTCCGGGGAGGCCGGGGGCTGAGGAGTGCCGCTCGGGACGGCGGGCGCCCTGTCGCCGGCCTGGGGTGCGGTGCTCGCCGCCGCCGACAGCGCCTCGGCGAGGCCGCCCAGCTCGACGTGCACGACGAGCACCGGCTTCGAGGGGTTCGCCGCCGCCGCGGAGCGCAACGCCTCGGCGAGGGCGGCGTCGTCGGGGGACGTCTCGCCCAGTGCCGGTATGGCCGTCACGACGACCGCGTCGCACGTGTCGTCCGTCAGGGCACCCGACAGCACCCGGTGGAAGTCGTCGGCCGAGGCGGCGGTCGTCAGATCGACCGGAGGCAGCGGACGGAGCCCCTCCGCGAGGCAGGCGTCATAGGTGAGCAGCCCCAGCGACTCCGAGTTCCCGAGGATCGCCACCCGCGGCCCCGCGGGGAGGGGCTGGCGGGCCAGCAGCAGCCCCGCGTCCACCAGCTCCGTGATCGTGTCGACCCGGATCACGCCCGCCTGCCGCAACACCGCGGAGACGGTGGCGTGCGGCAGCCGGGTGGCGCGTACCGCATGCCCCTGGGGGGCGGCCCCGTGGCGTGCGCCCTGGACGACGACGAGCGGTTTGACCGCGGCGGTCCGCCGGGCGAGGCGGGTGAACTTGCGTGGATTGCCGATGGACTCCAGGTACATGAGCACGACATCGGTGTCGGGGTCCTCGTACCAGTACTGGAGGACGTCGTTGCCGGAGACGTCCGCCCGGTTGCCGGACGACACGAACGTGGAGACCCCCGTCACTCCGGTGACCCCTCCCCCGCGTCGGTGCAGCCGGGACAGCAGCGCGATACCGATGGCGCCGGACTGGGCGAAGAGACCGATGCGCCCGGAGCGCGGCATCTCGGGTGCGAGCGAGGCGTTGAGCCGGACGTCGGGGGCGGTGTTGATGACGCCGAACGCGTTCGGACCGATGAGGCGCATGCCGTACGCGCGGGCCAGGCGGACGAGTTCGCGCTGGCGCTCGTGACCCTCGGGTCCGCTCTCGGCGTACCCGGCGGAGACCACCACAAGCCCCTGCACGCCGTGTTCACCGCACTCGGCGACGACCTCCGGGACCTGCGCGGCGGGGACGGCCACGACGGCGAGGTCGACGGGGTGCTCGATGTCACGGACGGAGGCGTAGGCCGGGACCCCGTCGAGCTCCTTCTCCCGGACGGCCCTGTTCACCGCGTGGAGCCGGCCCGCGAAGCCGGCGTCCCGGAGGTTGGCGAGCACGCTGCGGCCCACTCCGCCCGGCGTGCGCCCGGCACCGATGACGGCGACCGACCCGGGGGCGAGGAGCCGCTGCACCGACCTGGCCTCGGCGCGCTGCTCCCGCGCGCGCTGTACGGCGAGGGAGCGGTCGGTGGGCTCCAGGTCGAACTCCAGGCGTACGACGCCGTCCTCGAAGCTGCGCTTCTGCTGGTATCCCGCGTCGGTGAAGACCTTGATCATCTTGGTGTTGGCGGGCAGCACCTCGGCGGCGAAGCGCCGGATGCCGCGCTCGCGGGCGACGGCGGCGATGTGTTCGAGGAGGGCGGAGGCGACGCCGCGCCCCTGGTGGGCGTCCTGGACGAGGAAGGCGACCTCGGCCTCGTCGGCGGGGGCCGACGCGGGCATGCCGTCGGCGCCGATGCGGTCATAGCGTACGGTGGCGATGAACTCGCCGCCGACGGTGGCGGCGAGCCCCACCCGGTCCACGAAGTCGTGGTGCGTGAAGCGGTGGACGTCCTTGGCGGACAGGCGAGGGTACGGCGCGAAGAAGCGGTAGTACTTCGACTCGTCGGAGACCTGCTCGTAGAAGCTGACCAGGCGCTCGGCGTCATCAACGGTGATGGGCCGGATGCGTGCGGTGCCGCCGTCGCGCAGCACCACGTCGGCCTCCCAGTGGGCGGGGTACTCATGCCGGTCCGACGAGGTCTGCATGGGCCCCAGAGTACGGCTCGCGTCCGGCAACGTCGCGAGGCAGTCTGGGGAAACACAACAGCCGGTGCGCGGTCAGGCCGTGGGCCTCGCGCCGGTGACGCTTCACGATATGGGAAACTGGTCTAGACAACCCGGTCTAGACCTCTTCGAGGTACCCGAGACACACCTGAAGGGCAGCATCACATGGCTGAGCGCCGCGTCAACGTCGGCTGGGCCGAGGGCCTCCACGCCCGCCCCGCTTCCATCTTCGTCCGGGCCGCCACGGCCTCCGGTATCCCCGTGACGATCGCCAAGGCCGACGGCAACCCCGTCAACGCCGCTTCCATGCTGGCGGTCCTGGGCCTGGGCGCCCAGGGGGGCGAGGAGATCGTCCTCGCCTCCGACGCCGAGGGCGCGGACGCCGCGCTCGACCGTCTGGCGAAGCTCGTCGCCGAGGGGCTCGAAGAGCTCCCCGAGACGGTCTGACCCGCGTGACAAAGGCCTGAAAGGCCGCTCGCGGCAGCACTGAAGGGCTCGTCCGGTTTATCGGGCGAGCCCTTCGCATTTCCATGGGCAGAAGCGTCTTTCCCAGGGGCAGACGCTTCCGGAAATCCGTCCGCGGGCAGCAGAAATAGCGCCCCTCGAATTCCTGTCCTCTTTGTATACGGCCCTTGTGTTAATGCCGCAGGCTCGGCGTGTTTACGGGGTGTTGCGAAGTCCTCACACGGTCCTGTCGCTCCGCCGCGGCGGGCCGGCCGGGAAAGCGCAGCCGGTGCGCCGAGGTCGCGCGCTCGGTGTGCAGAGCGGTGATCGTCCGCGCGCGCTCGCTGTCGCCGCGGGCCACGGCGTCCACGATGCCGCCGTGCTCGGCCCAGGACTCCACCGGGTTGGCCGGCGCCTCGACCGCGTACATCCAGGCGATCTTGTGCCGCAGCTGGGCGAGCGTCGAGGTCAGCGCGGGGCTCCCGGAGGCCTGGGCCAGCGTCTCGTGGAACCAGCCGCCCAGGGAGCGCAGATCCTCGCTGTTGCCCCTCCTGGCGCGCTCCTGGCCCAGCCTGACCAGGCCGCGCAGCACCTTGAGGTGCGCCTCGGTGCGGCGCTGGGCGGCGCGGGCCGCGCCGAGGGGCTCCAACAGCATGCGCATCTCCAGCAGGTCGGCGGCCTCCTGCTCGGTCGGCTCGGCGACGCACGCGCCCGCGTGCCGGCGGGTCACCACGAAGCCCTCGGCCTCCAGCGTGCGCAGCGCCTCGCGCACGGGCACGCGGCTGACGCCGTACCGGCGGGCGAGCAGTTCCTCGGTGAGGCGGCTGCCGCGCTCGTAGACACCCGCGACGATGTCATCACGGATCGCCGTGCATACCGAGTGCGCCGGAATACGCATGACCGACCTCCGCCTTAATCCCCGTGAAACGTCGTTGATTGACGTGTGTTCAGGCGACTCTATTGCAGCGAGCCGGAATTTCCGATGGCGGGCCGGAATCCATGGATATTTTTTGGACAGGAGGTACGCCACAACAAGGAAAGCCCCGGCTCGGTGAGCCGGGGCTTCCTGAAGCGGTGATGCTTTCGTCAGACGTTCACACCGTGCGCACGCAGGTACGCGACGGGGTCGATGTCCGAGCCGTACTCGGCCGACGTGCGGGCCTCGAAGTGCAGGTGCGGGCCGGTGACGTTGCCGGTCGCGCCGGAGAGGCCGATCTGCTGGCCGGGGGTGACCGTCTGGCCCACCGAGACGGTGATGGACGACAGGTGGCCGTACTGGGTGTACGTGCCGTCGTTCATCTTGATCACGACGTTGTTGCCGTACGCGCCGCCCCAGCCGGCCTCGACGACGGTGCCGGCGCCCACGGACCGGACGGCGGTGCCGGAGGCGGCGTGGAAGTCGACACCGGTGTGGCTGCCGGAGGACCAGACGGCGCCGCCGGACTTGTAGCCGGTGGAGACGTAGGAGCCGCTGATGGGGGCGACGTAGGAGTTGAGGCGCTCACGCTCGGCCGCACGGGCGGCACGTGCCTTGATCTCCTCGCGCTCCTTGGCCGCGGCGCGCTCCTGCTCGGCCTTCTCGGCGGCGGCCTTGCGGGCCTCCTCCTGCGCCTTCTGCTTGACGGCGGCCACCTCGGCGGCCTGCTGCTGGGCGGCGGCCTGGGCGTCGACCTGCTCGGCGACCGTGTCGCCGAGGACGATGATCTGGTTCAGCCCGGTCTGCTCGGGCGCGGGCTCCGCGGCGAGCGCCGGGACGGCCACGGTGCCGACGACACCGGTGGTGGTGAGAGCGGCCACGCCCACGGTCCTCGTGGTCGTGCGCTTCACGCGGCCAGGACGGCGGTGTTTCCCGGGAGCGCGGGTGAACCCCATGAAGTGGCTGGTCCTTTCCTTCCCTCTCGCCTACCGGGTTAGCTGACGGGTTCGGAGCAGGAAGGTCTCCTACGGACACCCCTCGTTTCGCGAAGCTCGCGAAGGGCACCCGATTCACCCCAGGGACTGCGGTGGGTCCCCGGCTCCCCTGGCTCGCACCATCGGGGACTCGGCGATGACTGTCCGGTGCCGCGGGTGCGGCGAACTGCTGACGAACAGCCGGACCGACGCTAAGCGGGCCGCCTCCGAAATAACAAACGCATCACGGGTTTTGAGGCGTACGCCACAGGTCAGACCTGCAACCTCCGCCACCAATAGGGACAAACGGGGGCCCTGGTGACTCTTCCGTCACCAGGGCCCCTCGTTCCCCCCGTTCGCGTGCGGGTTCTACTCCGCCGGGACGACCGTGACTTCACCGATGCCGAGGGCCCTGACGGGTTCCTCGATCTCTGCGGCGTCACCGACGAGGACGGTCACCAGACGGTCCACCGGGAAGGCGCTGACGACGGCCGCGGTGGCCTCCACCGTGCCGGTGGCGGCGAGCTGCCGGTACAGCGTCGACTGGTAGTCGTCCGGCAGGTGCTGCTCGACCTGGTCGGCCAGGGTGCTCGCCACGGCCGCCGCCGTCTCGAACTTCAGGGGGGCGACCCCGACGAGGTTCTGCACGGCGACGTCGCGCTCTGCGTCCGTCAGACCGTCGGCGGCGAGGGTGCGCAGCACCGTCCAGAGGTCGTCGAGCGCCGGACCGGTGTTCGGTGTGTCGACGGAACCGCTGATGGCGAGCATCGAGACACCGGAGCCGTCGGGCGCGGAGCGCAGCACCTGGCCGAACGCGCGCACGCCGTAGGTGTAGCCCTTCTCCTCGCGCAGGACGCGGTCCAGGCGGGAGGTGAGGGTGCCGCCGAGGCAGTAGGTGCCGAGCACCTGGGCCGGCCACACCCGGTCGTGCCGGTCGACGCCCACCCGGCCGATGAGCAGCTGGGTCTGGACGGCGCCGGGGCGGTCCACGATGACGACGCGCCCGGTGTCGTCGGCGCTCACCGGCGGCACGGGGCGGGGCTTGGCCGGGGAGCCCGTCCAGGCGCCCAGGGTGTCGCCGAGCAGCGCGTCGAGGTCGACGCCGGTGAGGTCGCCGACGACCACGGCGGTGGCCGTCGAGGGGCGGACATGCCGCTCGTAGAAGGCGCGTACGGCCGCGGAGTCGATGCGCGCGACGGTCTCCTCGGTGCCCTGGCGGGGGCGGGACATGCGGGAGTCCGCCGGGAACAGCTGTTTGGAGAGTTCCTTCGCGGCCCGGCGTCCCGGGTTGGCGGTCTCGTGCGGGATCTCGTCGAGGCGGTTGGCCACGAGCCGCTCGATCTCGCTGTCCGCGAACGCGGGGGCCCGCAGGGCGTCGGAGAGCAGGCCGAGCGCCTTGCCCAGCCGCGACACGGGCACCTCGAGGGAGAGGCGCACGCCGGGGTGGTCGGCGTGCGAGTCGAGGGTGGCGCCGCAGCGCTCGAGCTCGGCGGCGAACTCCTCGGCCGAGTGCTTGTCGGTGCCCTCGGAGAAGGCCCTGGTCATGATCGTGGCGACGCCGTCGAGACCGGCGGGCTCGGCGTCCAGGGGAGCGTCGAGGAGAACCTCGACGGCGACGACCTGCTGGCCGGGGCGGTGGCAGCGGAGCACCGTCAGGCCGTTGTCCAGGGTGCCGCGCTCCGGCGCCGGGAACGCCCAGGGCCTGGCCTCGCCGGCCTGGGGCTGCGGGTGGAAGTCCATGGTCGCGAGCTCGGTCACTTCGCCGACTCCTCGTTCTCGTCGGTGGTTGCGTCGGCGTCCGCCGCCGCGGTCTCGGCCTCGGCTGCCTCGTCGTCGGCGTCGTCGCCGGCGACGGGCTCGTAGACGAGCACCGCGCGGTTGTCGGGCCGCAGGCGCGCCGCGGCGACCTCCCGGACCTCCTCGGCGGTCACGTCGAGCACCCGGTCGACGGCGGTCAGGGCGAGCTTGGGGTCGCCGAACAGGACCGCGAAGCGGCACAGTTCGTCGGCGCGGCCCGCGACCGTGCCGAGCCGGTCCAGCCACTCGCGCTCCAACTGGGCCTGGGCGCGCTCCATCTCCTCGGCCGTGGGGCCCTCGGCGGCGAACCGGGCGAGCTCCTCGTCGACGGCGGCCTCGATGACGGGCACCTCGACGTCGCCGGAGGTCTTCACGTCCATCCACGCCAGGGAGGGCGAACCCGCCAGGCGCAGCAGACCGAACCCGGCGGTCACCGCCGTGCGGTCGCGGCGTACGAGCCGGTTGTAGAGGCGGGAGGACTCGCCGCCGCCGAGGATGGCGAGGGCCAGATCGGCCGCGTCGCAGGCGCGCGTGCCGTCCTCGGGGAGGCGGTAGGCGGCCATCAACGCGCGCGCGGGCACCTTCTCCTCGATGACCTCGCGCTTCTGCTCGCCGATGACGTCGGGCAGCCCGCCGTCACGCGGCTGCGGCTTGCCGTCGTCGGCGGGGATGGAGCCGAAGTACTTCTCGATCCAGGCGAGCGTCTGCTCCGGGTCGATGTCGCCGACGACGGAGAGGACGGCGTTGTTGGGCGCGTAGTACGTCCGGAAGAACTGCCGGGCGTCCTCCAGGCTGGCCGCCTCCAGGTCCTCCATGGAACCGATCGGGGTGTGCCGGTAGGGGTGGCCCTCCGGATAGGCCAGCCGGAAGATCCGCTCGAAGGCGGTGCCGTACGGCACGTTGTCGTAGCGCTGCCGGCGTTCGTTCTTGACGACGTCCCGCTGGTTGTCCAGGTTCTTCTGGTCGAGCGCGAACAGCAGGCTGCCCATGCGGTCGGCCTCCAGCCACAGCGCGAGCTCCAGCTGGTGGGCGGGCATCGTCTCGAAGTAGTTGGTGCGCTCCCAGCTGGTGGTGCCGTTGAGCGAGCCGCCGGCGCCCTGGACCAGCTCGAAGTGGCCGTTGCCCGAGACCTGCTTGGAGCCCTGGAACATCAGGTGCTCGAAGAGGTGGGCGAGGCCGGTGCGGCCCTCGACCTCGTGGCGGGAGCCGACGTCGTACCAGAGGCACACCGCGGCGACCGGGGTCAGGTGGTCCTCGGAGAGCACCACGCGCAGGCCGTTGGCCAGGCGGTGCTCCTTCACTGTCAGGCCTTCGGAGCCTGCCTCGGCTGTGGCCGTGTGACCCATGGGCATGTACGTCCCTTCGATGGCGAGCGCGGTCGGTGCAACCGCGGTTGTCCTGCCGGTCCTGCCACTGTATGCAAGCGTGCGGACGCCCGGCGAAGTTCCCGGAGGCCGTACGCCGGGAGCGAGATCGCTTACGCCGGAAGCGAGAACGCCGTATGCCGGGAGCAGGACCGCCGGTGGTCGCCGACGGCCGGTGGTCAGGGTCGGCGCACGCGGTTGACGCGGTGGCGCGGAGGCCCGCCCCGGCGGTGATTGCCGGGTCGTGTCCGGGTTGTCAGCGCGGCAGTCCACAATGGTCCGCGTCAGAGTCCGTTCACTTGCAGCAAGGAGCCGGCAGCGATGGCCCGCCGCAGCACGAAGACCCCGCCGCCCGACGACGCGTACGAGGAGAAGATCCTCGACATCGACGTCGTCGACGAGATGCAGGGCTCCTTCCTGGAGTACGCGTACTCGGTCATCTACTCCCGAGCCCTGCCCGACGCCCGTGACGGTCTGAAGCCGGTGCACCGCCGCATCGTCTACCAGATGAACGAGATGGGTCTGCGCCCCGACCGCGGCTATGTGAAGTGCGCCCGAGTCGTCGGCGAGGTCATGGGCAAGCTGCACCCCCATGGTGACTCGTCGATCTACGACGCCCTGGTCCGCATGGCCCAGCCCTTCTCGATGCGGCTCCCCCTGGTCGACGGCCACGGCAACTTCGGTTCCCTCGGCAACGACGACCCGCCCGCCGCCATGCGGTACACGGAGTGCCGTCAGGCCGCCGCGACCAGCCTGATGACGGAGTCGATCGAGGAGAACACGGTCGACTTCGCCCCGAACTACGACGGCCAGGAGCAGGAGCCGGTAGCGCTGCCCGCCGCCTTCCCGAACCTGCTGGTCAACGGCGCGTCCGGGATCGCCGTCGGTATGGCGACCAACATGCCGCCGCACAACCTGGGCGAGGTCATCGCGGCCGCCCGCCACCTGATCAGATTTCCGAACGCGGACCTGGACGCCCTGATGAAGCACGTCCCGGGCCCCGACCTGCCCACGGGCGGGCGGATCGTCGGCCTCTCCGGGATCAGGGACGCGTACGAGACGGGCCGCGGCACCTTCAAGATCCGCGCCACGGTGGCCGTGGACAACGTGACGGCGCGCCGCAAGGGCCTCGTCGTCACGGAGCTGCCGTTCACCGTCGGCCCCGAGAAGGTGATCGCCAAGATCAAGGACCTGGTGGGCTCGAAGAAGCTCCAGGGCATCGCCGACGTCAAGGACCTCACCGACCGCCAGCACGGCCTGCGGCTCGTCATCGAGATCAAGAACGGCTTCGTGCCGGAGGCGGTCCTGGAGCAGCTCTACAAGCTGACGCCGATGGAGGAGTCCTTCGGCATCAACAACGTGGCCCTGGTCGACGGCCAGCCCCTCACCCTGGGCCTCAAGGAGCTCCTGGAGGTCTACCTCGACCACCGCTTCAACGTCGTGCGCCGCCGCTCGGAGTTCCGCCGCGGCAAGAAGCGCGACCGGCTGCACCTGGTCGAGGGTCTGCTCACGGCGCTGCTGGACATCGACGAGGTCATCCGGCTGATCCGCTCCAGCGAGAACTCCGCGCAGGCCAAGGAGCGCCTGATGGAGCACTTCTCCCTGTCGGACGTCCAGACGCAGTACATCCTCGACACCCCGCTGCGCCGTCTCACCAAGTACGACCGCATCGAGCTGGAGGCGGAGAAGGACCGGCTCAACACGGAGATCGCGGAGCTGACGCGCATCCTGGAGTCGGACGCGGAACTGCGCAAGCTGGTCTCCGGGGAGCTGGCCGCCGTGGCGAAGAAGTTCGGCACGGAGCGCCGTACGGTGCTGCTGGAGTCCTCGGGCTCCCCCGTGGCTGCGGTCCCGCTCCAGGTCGCGGACGATCCGTGCCGGGTGCTGCTGTCCTCGACGGGTCTGCTCGCCCGTACGGCCCACGCCGAGCCCTTCGCCGCCGACGCGGACGCCAGGCGCACCAAGCACGACGTCATCGTGTCGGCGGTGCCGGCGACGGCCCGGGGCGAGATCGGCGCGGTGACGTCCACGGGGCGTCTGCTGCGGCTGAACGTGATCGACCTGCCCCAGCTGCCCGACACGGCGGCGGCCCCGAACCTCGCGGGCGGCGCCCCGCTCGCGGAGTTCCTCTCCCTCCAGGACGACGAGACGGTGGTCTGCCTGACGACGCTCGACGAGGCGTCGCCCGGTCTCGCCATCGGCACCGAACAGGGTGTCGTCAAGCGGGTGGTGCCCGACTACCCGTCGAACAAGGAGGAGTTGGAGGTCATCACCCTCAAGGAGGGCGACCGGATCGTGGGCGCGGTGGAGCTGCGCACCGGCGGGGAGGACCTGGTCTTCATCACGGACGACGCCCAGCTGCTGCGCTACCAGGCCTCACAGGTCCGGCCGCAGGGCCGACCGGCCGGCGGTATGACGGGCATCAAACTCACGGACGGCGCGAAGGTCATCTCCTTCACGGCGGTCGACCCCGCCGCGGACGCGGTGGTCTTCACGGTGGCGGGCTCGCGCGGCACGCTGGACGACTCCGTCCAGACCACCGCCAAGCTCACCCCGTTCGACCAGTACCCGCGCAAGGGCCGCGCCACGGGCGGTGTCCGCTGCCAGCGGTATCTGAAGGGCGAGGACTGCCTGTCCTTCGCCTGGGCGGGCCCCGCTCCCGCCCGCGCCGCCCAGAAGAACGGCACTCCGGCCGACCTGCCGGAGATGGACCCCCGCCGCGACGGCTCGGGCGTCTCCCTGGGCAAGCCGGTGGCATCGGTGGCGGGCCCGGTGTGACCGGGGCCGGCAGGAGCCTGCCGCTTTCTTGAGCAGGAGGCCGAGCGGGGCCGCCGGCAACGGCGGCTCCGGCGGCTCTCTCAGAGGTCGTCGTAGGCGGTCTCCGGCTCGCCGGCCTCCTGCTCCTTCTCCGGTACGTAGCGCAGGACGCCCCACATGCCGTGCTCGTCGGCCTGGGACGTGTCGTCCTTGCACGCCTCCAGTTCCTTGGTCAGCGCGGCGGCGTCGATACCCGTCCCGATGAGGACCAGCTGGGTGCGCCGCGGCTCGTCGCCGGGCGGCCACGGCTCGGGGTAGAAGCGCAGGAACCGCCCCACGGCGTGCACGGCGTAGCGGTTGCGGGTGTCATGGGGCCCGAAGTCGACGTATCCCTTGATGCGGTACAGCCCGTCCGACCGGCCGTCGAGGAAGTCCAGCAGCCGCCGGGGGTGCACCGGCAGGTCGGAGACGAAGGCGACGCTGTCGTACGCGGTGTGCAGATGCCCGAGGTGATCCCCCGAGGTGTCGCCGTCCTCGCCGTGCGCGTCGCCGTCCTCGCCGTGCGTGTCGCCGTCCTCGCCGTGCCGGTGGAGGTCGTCGAAGGAGAGCTGGCCGATGCGTTCCCCGCTGGGCCGGCAGTCGAAGAGGAACTCGGGGTCGACGCGCCCGTAGGTCGCCGCCACGACGGCGGCGCCCTCGCTGAGCGACCGGACGAGTCCGAGTACGCGCTCGCCGTCCTCGGCCCGGTCGACCTTGTTGACGACGACCAGGTCGGCGATGGCGAGGTGCCGGTCGATCTCGGGGTGCCGCTGCCTGGTGTCGGTGAACTCGGCCGCGTCGACGACCTCGACGAGCCCGCCGTACACGACCCGGGGGTTCTCACTGGCGAGCACCATCCGCACGAGTTCCTGCGGTTCGGCGAGCCCACTGGCCTCGATGACGATGACATCGATCCCGGTGGCGGGATGGGCGAGCCGCTCCAGGTACATGTCCAGCTCACTGGCGTCGACGGCACAGCACAGACAACCGTTGCCCAGCGACACCGTGGAGTCGCCGAGCGCCCCGGCCACCGCCATCGCGTCGATCTCGATGGCCCCGAAGTCGTTGACGACGGCGCCGATCCGGGTGCCGCCGCTGCGGTGGAGAAGGTGGTTGAGGAGGGTCGTCTTGCCGGATCCCAGGAATCCGGCGAGGACCACGACCGGGATCTGCGCCCGGGCGCCCGCCGACTCCGACAACGTTGACGACATGGACAACCCGTTCAAATCCTTCGGCTGACTCCGCGCGTGCCTTCCTCGTTGCACGGCACACGCTGCGATCTGTGGACTGGCTACAGAATACGAGCGGAAGCACATCCCTGGCCCTGGGCGGTCGTTGAGGTGGCAGGACCGGCAACCTCAAGGCGAAAGCCCGCCATCCGACGCTGCCCGCGCCGACTACGAGCGAATCCTGATCGCCACCGCGAAACCCTGGTTCTCGCGCGGCGGCGGCGCGCGCGCCGCAGGTGCGGTTCTTCGACGCCGCGAACGACGACATGTGGCCGGGCCGGCGAGGGCCGGGGCGTGGGAGCCCGGCGCCTCCCCCATGGTGCCGGGCGTCGCCCGTCAGGCCGCCGGCGGCACGGCCACCGGGGGCACCGGTCCCACATAACGGGCCGCCGGGCGGATGATCTTCGAGTCCTGGGCCTGTTCGAGGATGTTGGAGCTCCAGCCGACGACCCGGGCTGAGGCGAACGTGGGAGTGAACATCTCGCGGGGCAGCCCGCACAGCTCCATGACGACGCCCGCGTAGAACTCGACATTGGTGTGCAGCTCACGGCCCGGCTTCAGCTCGGCGAGGATGGCCTCCACCTGCCGTTCGACCTCCACCGCGAAGGCGACGCGCGGACCACCGAACCGCTCCGCGATGTCGCGCAGCAAGCGGGACCGGGGGTCCTCGGTGCGGTACACGGGGTGGCCGAAGCCCATGATGCGGTCGCCGGCGAGGACGCGCTCGCGGATCCAGGCGTCGATGCGGTCCGGGGTGCCGATCGCGTCGAGCGTGTCCAGGGCGCGGCTGGGAGCACCCCCGTGCAGAGGCCCGGAGAGCGCGCCCACCGCACCGGTCAGGCAGGCCGCGACGTCGGCACCCGTCGACGTGATCACCCGTGCCGTGAACGTTGATGCATTGAATCCATGGTCAATGGTTGAGATCAAGTATTGCTCGATTGCCCGCGCGTGCCGGGGGTCGGCTTCCGCACCCGTCAACATGTACAAGTAGTTCGCGGCGTACGGCAGATCGTCGCGGGGCTCGACCGGGTCGAGCCCCTGCCCCAGCCGGTACAGGGCAGTGAGCAGCGTCGGTACGGCCGCCGAGGCCGCGAGGGCGTCGGCGCGACGCCGGCCGTCGTCGAGGTCGTACACGGGGCGGAAGCCCTTCGCGGCGCCGAGCAGCGACAGCGCGGTGCGCAGGCCGGAGAGCGGCCCCGAGCGTGCGCTCGCCGCCGCGATCGCCGGCAGGGCGGCCCGTACGCCGTCGGGCAGCCGGCGCAGGGGTCCGACCTCCGCGGCGAACGCGGCCCGCTGCGCCGCGTCGGGCAGCTCGCCATGGATCATCAGGTGCCAGACGTCCTCGAAGTCACGGGTCTGCGCGAGCTCGACGGCCGAGTACTGGCGGTAGTGGTAGAAGCCCTCCTGCCCTCTGACGTCACCCAATGAGGTGTCGGTGACGACGACGCCCGCGAGTCCTCGCGGCACCTCGACACAGGCGGTCGCGGCCCTGTTGATCGGCATGTCTCCTCCTTGAACTTGATTCGACTGTCCATGCTTGACTAGATCTGTGTCAATATTGATTGAATCAATATGCATGGCTTGCGGATACGGTGACGCCCATGAAGGAGCAAGACGTGCGCGCGTCGAAGAACCCGGCGAACTCCTCCGCCCGTGCGGTGCGGCGGCTCAGCACGAAGGAGACCGCCGAGCTGCTCGGCGTGAAGCCGGAAACGGTGTACGCGTATGTGAGCCGCGGCCAGCTCAGCAGCCGCCGGGACGCGGCGGGGCGGGGCAGCACCTTCGACGCCGAGGAGGTCGCCGCCCTCGCGCGTCGCAACCGTCGGGAGGGCAGCGGGCCCCCGTCCGGCGGAGCCGAGCTGTCCGTCCGCACCCGGCTGACCCTCATCGAGCACGACCACTGCTACTTCCGGGGCGTGGACGCGACGGCGCTCGCCGTGCGCCACTCCTACGAGGAGGTCGCCGAGTGGTTGTGGACGGGCGAACTGCGCCCCGGCGCCGCATTCACCCCGCCGAAGGCGTCCGTGACCGCCGCCCGCCGCGCGGTCGAGGCGCTGCCGGAGCACAGCGGCCCCGTCGACCGGCTGCGGGTCGCGGCGGTCGCGGCGGCGGCCGCCGACCCCCTGCGCTTCGACCTCTCCGAGGAGGCGGTGCTCGGCACCGCACGCACCCTCATCCCCACCCTCGTCGCCGCCCTCCCCCTGTCCTCGCGCGGCCATCGCGACACGGGTCCGCTCGCCCACCGCCTCTGGGCGAGGCTCAGCGGGCGCGCGCCCGACGAAGCCGCCCTGCGGGTCCTGGACACGGCGCTCGGGCTGCTCGCCGACCACGACCTCGCCGCCTCCACCCTGGCGGTCCGTGTCGCCGCGTCGGCCCGTGCCCACGCGTACGCGGCCGTCTCGGCGGGCCTCGGGGCCCTCGAAGGACCTCTGCACGGTTCGGCCGGCGCCCTCGCCCACCGGCTGCTCACCGATGTACTGGACCACGGCAGCGCCGTACCGGTGATCGCGGAGGAGCTGCGTGCCGGCCGTGGCATTCCTGGTCTCGGTCACCGCCTCTACACGGGCGAGGACCCGCGCGCGCGTGCCCTGTTCGCCCTGATGGCCGACATGCCCCAGGCGGCTCCCGCCCTCGCGGCCGCCCGCGACATCGTGTCGACCGCCGCCAGGCACACCCCCCTGCACGCCAACGTCGACCTGGCACTGGCCGTCTTCACCGCCTCCTTCGGCATGCCCGCCACCGCCGGAGAGACGATCTTCGCCGTCGCCCGCACCGCGGGCTGGATCGCCCACGCACTGGAGGAGTACGGCGAGCGCCCCCTGCGGATGCGCCCGAGCGGCCAGTACGTGGGCGTCCGGCCTCCTCAGCCGCTGCCGGAGTGAGCGCTGCCGGGCGAGTCCGGGGGTACGGGGCGAGCACGCGAGGAGGTGCGTGCGATCCGCGCCCCCGGATACCTCTCTCGCGGCCCCGGTGTGCACCCCTTCGGCCGGGCCGGAAGCCGCCCGGGAGGAAGTCAGGTTAGGCTCACCTCTGTGAGTACGTGCACCTCCGCGTCCCGACACCTCGACGAGCCTCTCGCGGGGACCGCTGCCACGGCCAGGACATGGCTGCTGCTGGAACAGCCGGGCCCCTGGGGCGCGCAGGCGCTCACATCCAGCCACCTGGACCCCGCGCTCGGCCGGGCCCTGGAAGCCGCCACCGAGGGCACCGGCGTGCGCGTGGCGCTCATCCGGCGGCCGGGCCGCCACGCGGACTGCCGCGAGGTCCACGAGCGCCAGGTGTACGTGGCGCACACGGCCCCCGGGAACGTCTGGCTGCACAGCGCCACGACGACCGCCCCGGAGCGCCTGCTCGACCTCGACTTCGCCTCGCTCGGCGACGGCGACCCCCGCACCTTCGAGTCGGCGCTGGGGGGCAGGCCCCACACCGGCCACCCCCTCGCGCTCGTGTGCACCAATGGCAGACGCGACCGCTGCTGCGCCCTCCTCGGCCGACCGCTCGCCGCCGAGCTGGCGGCCTCCGGCGTCAAGGGCACCTGGGAGGTCACCCATCTGGGTGGTCACCGCTTCTCGCCCACCCTTCTCGTGCTCCCCTCCGGCTACGTGTACGGACGAGCCGAGGCCCACCACGTCAAGGAGGTCCTCCACGGCGTGCGGGAGGGGCGGGTCGTCACCGAGGGCTGCCGCGGGAACTCCGCCTGGGAGCGCCCAGGGCAGGCGGCGGAGCTGGCCGTGCGCGCGGCGACGGGCGAGGACGCGGCAGACGCCCTCACCGTTCTGCGCACGGACGGCGCCGCCCCGCGCTGGGAGGTCACCGTCGCCCACGTCGACGGCCGCCGCTGGAACGTCACCGTCCACCAGGGCGCGGCCCAGCCGCCGCGCCCCGAGAGCTGCGGCTCTCCCCTGGGTTCTCCGGCCCGGATGGACGTGACGGCCGTACGAGAACTGGTGCCGGCGGCGCTGGCGGGTTAGGGCGATACACAGTGCCGCGGCAGGCAACGTCTGCCCGTCAAGGAGCGGCGTCTGATGCGTGCCCTCCGAGCCCTCGCGCCTCCCTGAGATCCCCGCCACACCCCTCTACGTCCGGCGCACGCCGTCCACGTACCGTCATGGGTATGAGCCCCACTCCCCCCGCACGCCGCCTGCGTCTCGGTATGCCGCGGCGGGTGTTCTCGCAGGTCCTGCTGATGCAGGTGGCGATCGCCGCCGGTGTCGCCGTCCTCGCGACCGGGCTGTTCCTCGCACCGCTCAGCGAGCAGCTGGACGACCAGGCGATGCGCCGCGCCCTCGCGATCGCCCAGACCACGGCGGCCCAGCCGCAGATCGCCGAGGACCTGGTCGCGACGAAGCCGTCGGTGGACGGACCGGTGCAGGTCGAGGCCGAGAGGATCCGCAAGGCCAGCGGGGCCGAATACGTCGTGGTGCTGGACGTCCGCGGGGTGCGCTGGTCCCACCCGGACCCCGCCGAGATCGGCGGGATCGTGTCGACCGACCCGCGCCGTGCCCTGGCGGGGCACGAGGTCATGGAGATCGACTCCGGCACCCTGGGGCGTTCCGCCCGGGGCAAGGTGCCGCTGCGCGACGCCGACGGGCGGATCGTCGGGGCCGTCTCGGTCGGCATCGAGTACGACAACGTGCGCGCACGGCTGATCCACGCGATTCCCGGGCTCCTCGCGTACGCGGGCGGCGCCATGGCCGTCGGCGCGCTGGCCGCGTATCTGATCTCCCGCCGGGTCCACCGGCAGACGCGCGATCTGGCCTTCTCCGACATAGCGGGGCTGCTCGCCGAGCGGGAGGCGATGCTGCACGGCATCCGGGAGGGCGTGGTCGCCCTGGACCGCGGGGGCCGCGTGCGCCTCCTCAACGACGAGGCGCAGCGCCTCCTGGGCATCGGCGACGAGATGGTCGGCCGGTCGCTCGACGAGGCACTCGGCCCCGGCCGTACGACGGATGTGCTGGCCGGTCGGGTCACCGGTACCGACCTGCTCACCGTCCGCGGCCGGCGCGTGCTCGTCGCCAACCGGATGCCCACCGACGACGGCGGCGCCGTGGCCACCCTGCGCGACCGCACCGAGTTGGAGCAGCTGGGGCGCGAACTCGACTCCACGCGAGGGCTGATCGACGCCCTGCGCGCCCAGGACCACGAGCACGCCAACCGGATGCACACCCTCCTCGGCCTGCTCGAACTGGAGATGTACGACGAGGCCGTGGACTTCGTGGGGGAGGTGGTCGGCGACCACCGGGCGACCGCCGAGCAGGTCACCGAGAAGATTCACGATCCACTGCTCGCCGCGGTACTGGTCGGCAAGGCGACCGTCGCGGCCGAGCGCGGCGTGGCCCTGACGGTCACCGGGGGTACCCCGCTGCCGGACCGGTTGGTCGATCCACGGGGACTGGTCACCATCGTCGGCAACCTCGTCGACAACGCCCTCGACGCCGTGGCGGGCACACCGCACGCGCGCGTGGAGGTCGAGCTGCGGGCCGAGGGACGTACGGCGATCCTCCGGGTCCGCGACACCGGGCCCGGGGTCCCGCCCGAACAACGGGAGTTGATCTTCACGGAGGGCTGGTCCACCAAGACGCCCCCGGCCCACCGTGAGCGCGGCATCGGGCTCCCCCTGGTGCGCCGGCTCGCCGAGCGGCAGGGAGGCAGCGCCCGGGTCACCGAGGCGGAGGGCGGCGGCGCGGAGTTCACGGTCGTCCTGCCGGAGGCGCTGGCGGAGCCGGGGCTGGTGACGCAATCGTCCGCGCCGGCGCTTACGTCTACGGCGCCCGACGACGGAGCCGGCCCGCACGATGAGCCGACGGCGGGCCGGGACGCGGGACCGGGCACCGCGCACGCGCCGGAAGCCGCCGTCCCAGCCGCCGAGAAGGAGTCGCGATGATCGAGGTCCTGGTCGTGGACGACGACACGAGGGTCGCCCGGGTGAACGCCGCCTATGTGGAGAAGGTCACCGGCTTCCGGGTCGCGGCCGTGGCGCACAACGCGGCCGACGCGCTGGAGCAGTTGGAGACGCTGCCCCACGTGGACCTGGTCCTCCTGGACCACTACCTCCCGGACGAGACGGGCCTCATGGTCGTCCAGGAGATGCGCCGGCGCGGCCACCAGACCGATGTGATCATGGTGACCGCGGCCCGCGACGTCTCGACGGTCCAGGCGGCGATGCGGCAGGGCGCCCTGCAGTACCTGGTCAAGCCGTTCGCGTTCGCGGGGCTGCGGGCCAAGCTGGAGGCGTACGCCGAACTGCGCCGCACCCTGGACGGCGGCGGGGAGGCCGAGCAGGCGGAGGTCGACCGGATCTTCGGCGCGCTCTCCGCGGGCGGCGAGCCGGACCTGCCCAAGGGGCACTCCGCCACCACCACCGAGGTCGTACGCCGTGCCCTGATGACCGCGGAGGGCCCGCTGTCCGCCCAGGAGATCGCGGACCGCACCGGCCTGAGCCGCCAGACGGCCCAGCGCTATCTGAAGCTCCTGGAACGCACGGGACGCGCCCGGCTGACCCTCAAGTACGGCGACGCGGGGCGTCCGGAACACCGGTACGAGTGGGCGACCCGCCCCTGAGCACCCCTGACGGCACCCGGAGACACCCGGAACGCCTCCGGCGAGCGCCCCGAGGGGCCGTCACACCGCCCCGGCGCCCGTCAACGACCGTACCTCCGTCTCCGCGTGCTTCGCCTCGTCCGGCGGTTCGGCGGAGGTGACCGTGCCCAGCCACCCCGCGAGGAAGCCCAGGGGGATCGAGACGAGGCCCGGGTTCTGCAACGGGAAGTACTGGAAGTCGACGCCGGGGAACAGCGACTCGGGGCTGCCCGACACCACCGGTGACAGCACCACCAGCACCACCGACGGGACGAGTCCGCCGTACACGGACCACACGGCACCGCGGGTCGTGAAGCCGCGCCAGAACAGCGAGTACAGCAGGACGGGCAGATTGGCCGAGGCGGCGACGGCGAAGGCCAGCCCGACGAGGAAGGCCACATTGAGGTCGCGGGCGAGGAGCCCGAGCGCGATCGCGACGGCCCCGATCCCCACGGCGGCCGTACGCGCCACGGCGACTTCGCTGTACGGCCTGGAACGCCGGCGCCGCAGTGACGCGTACAGGTCGTGGGCGACCGAGGCCGACGAGGCGAGGGTGATGCCGGCGACGACCGCGAGGATCGTCGCGAAGGCGATGGCGGCGACGACCGCGAACAGAACTGTTCCACCGGTGGAGCCCGCTCCGCCCCCCAGATCGAGCGCGAGCAGCGGAACCGCCGTGTTGCCCGCCGCGTTCGAGGCGCGAACGGCCGCCGGGCCCACGATCGCGGCCGCGCCGAAGCCCAGCACGATCGTCATCAGGTAGAAACCGCCGATGAGCCCGATCGACCACACGACCGAGCGGCGCGCGGCCCGCGCGGTCGGCACCGTGTAGAAGCGCGACAGGATGTGCGGCAGCCCCGCCGTGCCCAGCACAAGGGCGAGCCCCAGGCTGATGAAGTCGAGGCGGGCGGTCCAGTCGCCGCCGTACTTCAACCCCGGTGCGAGGAAGGCGGCCCCGTGCCCGCTGCGCTCCGCGGCCGTCCGCAGCAGATGGTCGAAGTCCCCGTGGAACCGCAGCAGAACGAGCACGGTCAGCGCGACCGCCCCACCCATCAGCAGGACCGCCTTCACGATCTGAATCCAGGTGGTCGCCCGCATCCCTCCCAGGGACACATAGACCACCATGAGGGCACCGACGCCGATGACCGTCCAGGCCTGCGCAACCTCGCCCTCGCCTCCCAGCAGCAGCGCGACGAGGGTGCCCGCCCCCACCATCTGCGCCACCAGATACAGAACGGACACGGTGACCGACGAGGTTCCCGCCGCGATCCTGACCGGCCGCTCGCTCATCCGCGCCGCGACCACGTCGGCGAGTGTGAACCGCCCGCAGTTGCGCACCAGTTCGGCCACCAGGAACAGCACCACGAGCCAGGCCACCAGGAAGCCCACTGAGTACAGCAGTCCGTCGTACCCGAAGAGCGCGATGAGTCCGGAGATTCCCAGGAAGGACGCGGCGGACATGTAGTCGCCCGCGATGGCAAAACCATTCTCCATCGGAGAGAACAGCCGCCCGCCGGCGTAGAACTCCTCCGCCGAACCATGCCGGTTGCGACTGACCCAGGTCGTGATCCCCAGGGTGACCGCGATGAAGACGCTGAACAGCAGCAGGGCCAGGGTCTGATGGTTCCCGGTCACCGCTCGCCCCCTCCGACCCCGCGGGTCAACTCCTGTGTGTCCCACCGCAGATCGAGGGCCGCCCGGTCCCGCCGCAGCCGGGCGTGCCGTGCGTACGCCCAGGTGAACAGGAACGTCGTGAGGAACTGCCCGAGCCCCGCGAGCATCGCCACGTTGACCGCGCCCGCCACGGGCCGCGCCATCAGCCCCGGCGCGGTGGTCGCCGCCACCACGTACCCCACGTACGAGGTGAAGAAGACCGTGACCCCGGGGATCACGAATCTCCGGTACCGGCGACGCACTTCCTGGAAGGCGGCACTGCGCTGCACCTCCACATACACATCGCCCGCGCCGCGTCCCTCCCCGCGGGCGGTCGGTACGACGGACGCCACCCCGCCCGTGCCGTCGACCTCGCCCCAGCCGGAGGCCAACGCGTCATACCAGGGATCATCGAACCGCACGTCCGCGGGCGCCGCCCGCTGCCCCTCGACCGCACTCTCGGAACCACCCGCGCGACGGCGGGACCGGCCGGTACTTGACTGCATGCCCAAGCATGGACAGACCTTGGAGATCCCCGCCGACCCCCTCCAGGATTCTTCACCCCATCAGGTGAAGAACGCCCGGACCCGCGGCGCGCGGCGCCCCCGCGCCTACAGCCGCCCCCACACGGAAGGGGCGCGCGGGATCCCCCCTGCGCGCCCCCGAGCCGCCTCGAAGCCATGCGCCCGCCGGACGGGCGCGACGCTCACGCGTCGATGCGGGACCGATCCAACGTGGCCGCCGAACTGGAGATGAACTCCTTGCGCGGCGCCACGTCGTTACCCATCAGCAGGTCGAACACCTGCTCGGCCGCCTCCAGGTCCGACAGATTGATCCGCCGCAGCGTCCGGTGCCGGGGGTCCATCGTCGTCTCCGCCAGCTGGTCCGCGTCCATCTCGCCGAGGCCCTTGTACCGCTGGATGGAGTCCTTGTAGCGGACACCCTTGGTCTGGAACTCCAGCAGCTTGTCCCGCAGCTCCCGGTCGGAGTAGGTGTAGACGTACTTGTCCTGGCCCCTCTTCGGCTGGACCAGCTCGATCCGGTGCAGCGGCGGCACCGCGGCGAAGACACGTCCCGCCTCCACCATCGGCCGCATGTACCGCTGGAACAGCGTCAGCAGCAGGCACCGGATGTGGGACCCGTCCACATCGGCGTCGGTCATCATGATGATCTTGCCGTACCGGGCCGCGTCGATGTCGAACGTACGCCCGGACCCGGCCCCTATGACCTGGATGATCGCACCGCACTCGGCGTTCTTGAGCATGTCCGTCACGGACGACTTCTGGACGTTGAGGATCTTGCCTCGGATCGGCAGGAGCGCCTGGAACTCGGAGTTCCGGGCGAGCTTCGCCGTACCGAGCGCCGAGTCGCCCTCGACGATGAACAGCTCACTGCGGTCGACGTCGTCGCTGCGGCAGTCGGCGAGCTTGGCGGGCAGCGACGACGACTCCAGCGCGGTCTTCCGCCGCTGCGCGTCCTTGTGCTGACGTGCGGCGATACGCGTACGCGCGGCCGCGACGACCTTCTCCATGACGACCCGCGCCTGGGCGGCGGCGTCCCGCTTGGTGGAGGTCAGGAACGCCTTGAGCTCCTTGGAGATCACCTGCGCGACGATACGGCGGGCCGCGGACGTGCCGAGGACCTCCTTCGTCTGGCCCTCGAACTGCGGTTCGGCCAGACGCACGGTGACGACGGCGGTCAGTCCCTCCAGCGCGTCGTCCTTGACGACGTCGTCCTCGGCGACCCGGAGCATCTTCTTGGCGCGCAGCACCTCGTTCATCGTGGTCGCCACGGCCTGCTCGAAGCCGGCGACATGGGTGCCGCCCTTGGGCGTGGCGATGATGTTCACGAACGACTTCAGGGTCGTGTCGTAGCCGGTGCCCCAGCGCAGCGCGACGTCGACGCCGAGTTCCCGGGTGACCTGGGTGGGGGTCATCTGGCCGTGCTCGTCCAGGACGGGAACCGTCTCCCTGAAGGTGCCCTCGCCGGTGAAGCGGAGGATGTCGCAGACGGCCTTGTCGGTGGCCAGATACTCGCAGAACTCGCTGATGCCTCCGTCGAAGCGGAATGACTCCTCGCCCTTGCTCCCGCCCTCGCCGAGCCCGAACTCGTCACGGACGACGATCGTCAGGCCGGGCACCAGGAAGGCGGTCTGGCGGGCGCGCTGGTGCAGGTTCTCCAGCGAGAGCTTGGCATCCTTGAGGAAGATCTGGCGGTCCGCCCAGTAGCGCACGCGCGTGCCGGTGCGTGTCTTGGGGATCTTCTTGGCCTTGCGCAGCCCGCTCGCGGCCTCGAACTTCGCGTCCGGGCCGTTGCCCGAGAAGGCGCCGGGGACGCCGCGCCGGAAGCTGATGGCGTGGGTGTGACCGCTGCGGTCCACCTCGACGTCCAGACGGGCGGAGAGCGCGTTCACCACGGAGGCGCCGACGCCGTGCAGACCGCCGGAGGCCGCGTAGGAGCCGCCGCCGAACTTGCCGCCCGCGTGCAGCTTGGTCATGACGACCTCGACGCCGGACAGGCCGGTCTTGGGCTCCACGTCGACGGGGATGCCGCGGCCGTTGTCCCTCACCTCCACGGAGGCGTCGTCGTGGAGGATCACCTCGATGTGGTCGCAGTAGCCCCCGAGGGCCTCGTCCACGGAGTTGTCGATGATCTCCCAGAGGCAGTGCATCAGACCTCGACTGTCGGTCGAGCCGATGTACATTCCGGGGCGCTTCCGCACGGCCTCGAGCCCCTCGAGGACGAGCAGGTGCCGCGCGGTGTAGTTGGAACCGTCCCGGTCTGCTCCGGTCAGCAGCGCTGTGGACGGCACGGACGTCTCGGCGGTCACGCGGTTCGCTCCTCGCTGAATTTCAGGTGAGGCCCTTTTGGGTAAGGGGCCCGGCTCTGTTGCCGGTCCGAGGGTACCGAGCCCTGGTAGAGCCGTTGTAACGCCACCCTCGCTGGAAACTCAGGGTAGTCCAGGCTCGCATGCGTGTTCGATCCCTCGATGGGGTGAAGTACATATCACGTTCCCTTCGAGGCATGAACCATTTAGGCTCCGGGCACGTCCTCATGAACAACCGGCAACCCAGCCGGGAGGACCGTACAACCGAGAGCAACCGCCAGAACCACCGACAGACAGCGCGAACCCGTACGACACGAAGACACGCACTACGGCTCATTCGCCGCCAACCGGCAACAGACAGCCGGCCTGGAAAGATTTTTTCGAGGAAAAGCCGCGAGCGGGAACGTTTTCGGCCTGGTTGGATGTTGACCCTGGTACGACAGCTCGTCGAGCTAGAGAAGAGGCGACGTGACTACTGTTCTGACCCCCGCGACCCCGCTGACGGCCGCTGACCGATGCGACCGCTGCGGCGCCCAGGCCTATCTGCGCGTCGTCCTGCTGAGCGGTGGAGAGCTGCTGTTCTGCGCCCACCACGGGCGTAAGTTCGAGCCTGAGCTCAAGAAGATCGCTGCGGAGATACAGGACGAGACGGAGCGGCTGACGTCCGTTCCCGCCACCGCGGAAACCGACGAACGCTGACGCTTCGCATCAACGACGAGCCGACACCGGCTCAAGGCCGGTGACCGGGCGGCCACTCCCGCATACACGGGGTGGCCGCCCGCTCTCGTTCCGCAGCCCGGCACGGCACCGTGGGGGTTGCGGCATCGGGGTGTGGCGTCCAGCCGCCCCTCAGCGGCTCTCCGACAGCACCTGGGCCGCGTAGGAGGCCCTGGTGTACACCCCCGGGCTCCCGGCCAGACCGCAGCCGCTGCCCCACGACACGAGCCCGACCAGCTTCCCCCGGGCGACGAGCGGTCCCCCGCTGTCTCCCTGGCAGGCGTCTCGGCCGCCGGCCGGCTCCCCCGCGCAGACCATGGACTCGGCCTGGTACCAGCCCTGCGCGCTGCCCGGGTAGGCCCGCTCGCACTCGGAATCGGCCAGCACTCGCACCGGCGCCGCCCGCAGGCTCCGTGCGTAGTCCCCGGCGCCCGTCATGTCTCCCCAGCCGTAGACCGAGGCGGCCGTGCCGGCCTGGTACGCCGGATCGCCGGCTTGCGCCAACGGGAGGACGGAAGTCGCCGGGAGCGGCGCCGCCAGTGTGAGCACGGCGAAGTCGCCGGCGCTCGTGGAGGCGTCGTACTCCGGATTGACCCAGGTGCCGCGCACGGGGATCTCCCTGCCGTCGTTCGACTGCAGGTCGGCACGGCCGGTGATGACGACCAGGTCGGGGATCTCTTCCGGTGGGGCTCCCAGCACGTCCTCGCTCACACAGTGGGCGGCTGTCATGACGGTGGAGGGGCCGACCACGACGCCGCCGCAGAACTGTCCGGCCCTCGTACCTCCGAACCGGTCACGGCTGGACAGCGCCACGGTCCATGGCGCCTGGGAGATCTCGACGGGATGGCCCCCGATGACGACGTCGGCGGTCGCGGGCGGGGGCGCGGCCAGCGGTATGACGGCCGCGGTGGCCGTCAGTGCCAGCAGTCGGGCGATGGTTGGACGCATACGCACTCCTGACTCCCTGAGATGGATAGCACACCCAGAGTCATCCACGTGCCGTGCGCCCGCATGCCGCGCCGACGCCGAAGGCCCGGCTCCTTCGAGGGAACCGGGCCTTCGATGCCTGGCGCGGCGGCGGGTCCGCGACCGACTCAGTCGAGGTAGTCGCGCAGAACCTGCGAGCGAGACGGGTGGCGCAGCTTCGACATCGTCTTCGACTCGATCTGGCGAATGCGCTCACGCGTGACGCCGTACACCTTGCCGATCTCGTCGAGGGTCTTCGGCTGACCGTCGGTGAGACCGAAACGCATGGAGACGACGCCCGCCTCGCGCTCGGAGAGCGTGTCGAGGACAGAGTGCAGCTGCTCCTGGAGCAGGGTGAAGCTGACCGCGTCGGCCGGGACGACGGCCTCGGAGTCCTCGATGAGGTCACCGAACTCGCTGTCACCGTCCTCGCCCAGCGGAGTGTGCAGGGAGATCGGCTCACGGCCGTACTTCTGGACCTCGATGACCTTCTCCGGGGTCATGTCGAGTTCCTTGGCCAGCTCCTCCGGGGTGGGCTCGCGGCCCAGGTCCTGGAGCATCTGGCGCTGCACGCGCGCGAGCTTGTTGATGACCTCGACCATGTGCACCGGGATACGGATGGTGCGGGCCTGGTCGGCCATCGCTCGGGTGATCGCCTGACGGATCCACCAGGTGGCGTACGTGGAGAACTTGTAGCCCTTGGTGTAGTCGAACTTCTCGACCGCGCGGATCAGACCGAGGTTGCCCTCCTGGATGAGGTCCAGGAAGAGCATGCCGCGGCCGGTGTAGCGCTTGGCGAGCGAGACCACCAGACGGAGGTTGGCCTCCAGGAGGTGGTTCTTGGCGCGGCGGCCGTCCTCGGCGATGATCTCCAGCTCGCGCTTGAGCTTGGGGGCCAGCTTGTCGGCGTTGGACAGCTTGTCCTCGGCGAACAGACCGGCCTCGATGCGCTTGGCGAGCTCGACCTCCTGCTCGGCGTTGAGCAGGGGGACCTTGCCGATCTGCTTGAGGTAGTCCTTGACGGGGTCGGCGGTGGCACCGGCGGCGGCGACCTGCTGGGCGGGCGCGTCGTCCTCGTCCTCGTCGGAGAGCACGAAGCCGGCGCTCTCGGCGCCCTCGGGCTCGTCACCGGGCTTGCCGCCGGGGGTCTCCTCCAGGACCTCCTCGTCGAGCAGCTCGACGTCGTCCTTCTTGGCGGTGGTCTTCTTCGCCGCCGTCTTCTTGGCGGCGACGGTCTTCTTGGCGGGGGCCGCCTTCTTGGCAGTCGCCTTCTTGGCGGCGGCCTTCTTGGCGGGTGCGGCGTCCTCGGCGGAGGAATCGGCCACGGGTGCCGCCGGCGCGGCGGTGGCGGTGGCCTTCTTGGTGGTCACCGTCTTCGCCGCGACCGTCTTGGTGGCGGTGCGCTTGGCCGGACTCTTCGCTGCGACGCTCTTTCGTGTGCGCTTTGGCTCCGCGGCACTGACCATCAGCGTCACACCCTCTTCCTCGAGGATCTGGTTGAGGCTGCGCAGTACGTTTTTCCACTGAGTGGCCGGAATCTGGTCAGCTTCGAAGGCCCGACGCACATCGTCGCCGGCGATCTGCCCCTCAGCCTTTCCCCGCTCAATGAGCGCCATGACAGAGACGGACTCGGCGATCTCCGGCGGGAGCGTACGGGATGTGCTGGCCGACACGAACAACCTCTCGGAACGTTGGAAAACGGCTTCCGGCCCCGTCCACTGCGGACAGGAGCCGACCACCGGCTTGGGGATGGGCCGACGGTGCGGGCGGGGGCCGGGAAGATGCACAGCGCCGTGAACGGCGTCCGTATTCCCTCCGCGGCTGTCACCTCTTAGGTCATCGCGTTGTTCCCGCGAGCGTTACGCCCAATCTGCGTGGCCCGAGTCACACCCCGTAAGCGCTCAAAAGCGGTCAGACACGGCCAGAGGTAGTCGAGCAGGGCCACGACCGGTGCTGATACCTCGTGTACCCGCACGGTTCCCGAACGAACTCCCCTATCGGGAGTCGTCGCTCTCGCGGAGCGGCACCGTCCGCTCCCGGGGGCTGGGCGGTCGGCGGCTCGACGCGTTCCCGCGGGTCGGCGCGTTCCCGATCCGGGCGGGTCGGGACTCGTCCTGCCGCGGATGCGAGGTCGCCGCTCACCGGGCCGGGGCCGCTCGGCGCACGGGGTGCTTGGCGCCGGGCGGGGCGCCTGTTTCCCGCCGAGGCGGCTTCCCACCGGCCGGGGTCGCCGTGCGTCGGCGTGGGAGGCGTGGGCGCGGGCCGCCGCCCTCGCCGGGTGCACCGCACTCCCGCCGGATTCCGGCTCGGACCGGTTCGTCCGATCACGCGCCTGTACCGCCCGCCTCAACGGCCGCCAGGAGACTTCCCTCCCGTCGCCACGTCGGCCCCTCGGCGCCCGTCGCGCCGCCGGGCCCCGCCGAATCCCGGAAGGATCCGATGGGGTCCGGCGGCACACGGTTCGCCGGTCGGTCAGGCTTGTCGAGGGGGGCGCACCGCGACCGTGCCGCCCTGTCGCGCTGCGGGTGCCCTCAGTGTTCGCGGGGCGCGGGCACCACACGTTCGACCTCGGGGTGCACCGTGAGCAGTTGCCGCATGGCCGCCTCGGCCGCCCCTCCGTCGCCCGCGGCGAGGGCGTCGACGATCCGGGCGTGGTGCGCGAGGGTCGACTCGCCCGGCCGGTCACAACCGGTGGCGGGACCGCCGGAGACCTGGAGCGCCGCCGAGACGATGCCGGAGAGGTGCTCCAGCATGCGGTTGCCCGCGACCTGGATGAGCAGCGAGTGGAACTCGGCGTCCGCACGGGAGAAGGTCAGCGCGTCGCCCTGCGCCATGGCGTGCCCCATGAGCTCGACCATGTCGCCGAGCCGCTGCTGGACGTCGTCGCGACCGTGCCCGGCGGCGAGGCGGGCGGCGAGGGGCTCGATCGTCCAGCGCAGCTCGCTGAGCTCGCGCCGCTGGTCGTCGCGCTGGGGGCCGAAGGCCCGCCACTCGATGATGTCCGGGTCGAGCAGATTCCAGTCGCTGACCGGGCGGACGCGTGTGCCGACGTTCGGGCGGGCGCTGACCAGCCCCTTCGCCTCCAGCACGCGGAGGGATTCACGGACGACGGTGCGGGAGACCTCGAAGCGCTGGCCGATCTCCTCGGGGACGAGGGGGCGGTCGGCACCCAGGTCACCGGAGACGATCATCTGGCCGAGCTGTTGGACGAGTTGACCGTGCAGTCCGCGTCCGCGGCTGCCGGCGGCACGACGGCTCATGCGCCCGAGCTCGGGGTCCGCACCGTCCCAGGAGGGGATGCCGACACGGTCGACGCCGGGGTGCCCGGCGTAGGGGTAGCGGTCGAGTTCGCCCGGTCCTGCGAGGCCGGAGTCGGCGGAGCGGGCGGCGGTCATCATGGTGTGCGCAAGGGTACTCACGCATCCTTTGTCGGCCGTGTTCTCAACTCCCTTGAGGTCTTTGGTGAAAAGCACACGAAAGGGTGATCGCTCCCCCCGTCGCAATTGACGCCTTATCGGAAAGAAATGGGCGTTCTACGAGGAGTTGTGCACATTGCGACGGCACTCGACCACGGAGGGTGAGCATGAGGCGCGTGATCGTCATCGGGCCCGGTGGCGCACGGTCGTGAGGACGTAGGCCCCCAGCAGGGCGGTAAGCGACAACAGCAGTGCGCCTCCTTCGGGTTGGACGATCACCCGCGCCGCCGCCTCCACATAGCGCTCGCCCCCGAACGGCCACTGCGTCAGCACGAGCTCTCGCAACCGCATCGGAAATCCGACCGCATGTCGCACCGCAGGCCCCTCCAACGCCTTCTGCATCAGGGGGACGACGACGAGGGGCACGGTGACGACGGCCGCGAGCCCCGCGTTCATGGAACGGAAGACGCCGGCCGCGAGCACCCCCGCCCAGGCGCACCCCACGACCAGGCCCAGCCAACTCGCACCGAGCTGCAGCCAGTCGCCGGGGACCGAGGTGAGTTCCGGTCCGTACACGAGGTGGAGCACCTCCAGATCGCAGCCCACGGTGAGCAGAGCCAGCGCCAGCCCGGTGGCGGCCGAGACGAGGAGTTTCGCGGCGAGCAGCCCCAGGCGACGGGGTACGGTGCCGCGGTCCGCGGCCAGCGCGGGGTACCGGAACTCGTCGCCGAAGGCGATCGCGCCGAGCAGCCCCGCGCCGATGGCCGCGGGCGGCAGCGGAAGCTCCCGCGGCCACGCGACCAGCAGTCGCGGCTGGGGGGTGTGCCCGATCCTGGCCAGCACCACCGACATCAGCGCGGAGACGACGAGCACGACGGCGGCCGTCGCATAACCGGTCGCGACCCCCGTGGCGCGGCGCAGTTCGTACCGCAGCGGCCGCAGGGGGTTCGGCGCCGGCCGGACGGTGATGGGGGGCGGAAGCGGCGGCATAGAGCCTGGATCGACCGAGCGGGGCTCGCCGGGGGCGGGGTTCCGCGGACCTGCAGTGGTGCTGGTGGTGCTGCTGCGGTCAGGGGCGCCTGTGCGGTCGATGGGGTTGGTGTAGTCGATGGGGTTGGTGTGATCGATGGGGTTGGTGTGGTCGATGGGGTTGGATTGGTCGACGGAGCCGGCGCGCTCCATGGGGTTGATGTCATCGTTGGGACCGGAGCGGGTGGAGGAATCCGCCGTGGAGGGCCGGGGCCCTTCCGAAGCCGTCCGGTGACCCTCGCTCAGCCCTCTCCGCTCCTCGACGGAATCCGCGGTGGCCTCCCCGCCCCCCTCCCCGCCCGACGGCAATGGCACGGCCGTCGGTCCCATGTCGCCGATCTCGTCGGCGAGTTGATGGACGGGGATGCCGTGCCGGAATGCGGTCTCTCCGATCTCGGCGCACGTACTGCCATACACCGAGAGGCGGTTGCCACCCTCCCGGGCGATCTCCACGGAACGTCGCGCGACCCGGGCCTCCTTGGCCAGCAGGGCGCCGAGGCGGGCGGCGTGCGGGGTACGGACGGCAACTCGGGGACGAAGACGGGTACGGGAGAAGTCGGCGACGTCCTGGTCGGCGACCAGTCGGCCCTGCTCGAGGGTGAGGACCCGGTCGGCGATCCGTCCGGCCTCTTTGGAGTCGCCGGTGGTGAACAGGACGGTGCCGCCCTGAGCCGCGTGCGCACGCATGATCCCGTGCACCCAACGGCCTTCACGGACGGACAGCTCGTGGGCGGGCTCGTCGAGGACGAGGGTGTGCGGGTCGGCAAGCAGCGCACAGGCGAGTCCGAGTCGGCGGTCCATGCCCCGTGAGAGGGTGCCCAGCCGGGCCTCACGCAGGCTGACCAGGCCCACCACCTCAAGGACTTCGTCGGCCCGCCGCACGGGCAGCCCCGCGGCCGCGCACAGCATCCGCACGTGCCCGCGGACCGTACGGGCCGGATGCCCCGGCACCTCACCGAGCAGAACACCCACCTCGCGGTTGGGGTGTGCGATGCGATGCAGGGGGCGGCCCCTGAAGTAGGTGATACCGCGGCCCTCTTGGAGTTCGAGCATCAGTTTCAGCACGGTCGTCCTACCCGCACCGGGCGTTCCGAGAAGTGCGGTGACATGGCCGGAGTGCGCCTCGAACGACACGTCGTCGACGGCGGGCGGAAGCTCCTTGCGGGGGTTGCTGGTCAATCCGATGGCCTGGATCACCCGAAGCAAGATAGCGCGGTATGTCCGGTTTTCAGGGCACCCCGCGGCTCACTTCGAGACAGCGGGCGAGCCGCCGGACAGACCTCGGCTCTTCCCGCTGGAGCCGCGTCAGACCTCGGGGCGGAGCATCGGCGGGTTGAGGAGGGTGGCGCCACCGGCACGGAAGAGCTGGGCTGGACGGCCGCCCTGCCTCGTCGTGGTGCCACCGGTCGGCACCAGAAAGCCGGGCGTGCCCGTCACCTTGCGGTGGAAGTTGCGCGGGTCGAGTGCCACGGCCCACACCGCCTCGTAGACGCGGCGCAGCTCACCGACGGTGAACTCCGGCGGGCAGAAGGCGGTCGCCAGCGAGGAGTACTCGATCTTCGAACGGGCGCGCTCCACACCGTCCGCGAGGATCTGTGCGTGGTCGAAGGCCAGCGGTGCCACCGGCTCTCCGTCGCGCCCGTAACCACCCTGCGCCAGCAACTCCTCGACGGGTGCCCACCGGGCGCTGTTGGCGTCGCCGCCCGGACGGGGTGCGGGCAGGTCGGGGGCGAGTGCGAGGTGGGCGACGCTCACGACCCTCATCCGAGGGTCTCGCTTCGGGTCGCCGTAGGTCGCCAGCTGTTCCAGGTGCGCACCGTTGTCCTGCGCGGGGGTGGACGGGTCGTGGGCGGTCAGCCCGGTCTCCTCGGACAACTCCCGTGCGGCGGCCTGTGCCAGATCCTCGTCGGGCCGTACGAAGCCGCCGGGCAGCGCCCACCGCCCCTGGAAAGGCTGTTCGCCCCGCCGCACGGTCAGCGCGCACAGCGCGTGGCGGCGGACGGTCAGCACGACCAGGTCGACGGTGACGGCGAAGGGCGGATAGTCCGACGGGTCGTAGGGCATGCCGCGATCATAGTCGTCTTCCTGACGATAAACACTCCCTTCAGAGGTCGCTTCCCTCCTTGATCCGCTTCTTGATCCGCTTCTGTCCGACACCGGACTCGTGATCCACCCGTCGCCTTCGCGAGATCCGCACAGGGCGTGGTCCGATCACTCGTCCTACGAGGTCACACTCCCAACTGCAGACCGCCGGCCGCTTCCTCGACCATGGCGAGCCCCAGTCTGCTGACGCGCACGGCGAAGGGGGCGCCGGCCACGCGCAGGCCGGTCAGTCCGATCTCTCCCAGCGGCGCACTGCTCACCGGACGCAGGGTCACCGTGCCGGCCGGGGTGTCCGGACGGATGCCGACGAGAGTGGCGAGCAGCAGCACACCCGAGGCCGCCGCCGTCGCGGCCGGTCTGCAGGCCGCCGGATGCGGCAGAGGTGCGCCACCCGCCGTGCGCTGCTCCCCCGCGTACATCTCGGGCAGCCGGTGGCCGAACCGCTCGGCCGCCGCCAGCACTCCCCGCATCAACGAGCTCGCCTCCTTCTCATGACCCGCCGCCGCGAGCCCGGCGACCGCGATCGCCGTCTCCTGCACGCGCACGGCACCGCTGCGATGACCGAACGGGTTGTACGCCGTCTCCTTCGTGCTCAGGCTTCGCAGCCCCCACCCGGAGTCCATGGCGGGTCCTCCGAGCAGCCGCGCGAGCTGTTCCGTCCGCACCTTGTCGAGCAGGCCGGGAGCCTGACGGCCCCCGCCGAGCAGTCCCGTGTCGAGGAGGTGGGCGGTGGCCGCGCCCAGATGCGGCACGAGGTGTCCGTCCGGTGTGCGGGCGGCGGCGGGTCTGCCGCCACCGTGGTCCTCGACCCAGAATTCGGTCTGGAATCGGGTGCGCATGCCTATCGCCCATTCCCTCAGCTCGTCCCCGCCCGGTCGGCCGTACGCGTCGAGCAGGTCGGCGCCCAGCAGCGCGGCCCGGTGGGCCTGCGCCTGGGTCTCGCAGCGCAGCGGCCCGCAGCGAAGTGGGTCGGGCAGATAGATCCGGCCCCGGGCGCTGGTCAGCAGCCACCGCAGGCAGCGCTCGGCGGCAGGCAGCAGTTCCTCGGTCTCCTGCTCGGGAAGTCCCCAGCGCCGGGCTTCGGCGAGGAGCGCAGGAAAGAGGAGGGTGGCTTCGGTGCCCGTGCAGCCCGGCGGCAGATGAGGGCCGGTGTCCCTCCGCGGGCCGGGGATCATGCCCGACTGGGCGGGCGGTCCGGCGAGTTGGGTTCGGGCCAGGGTCCGCAGGGTGCCCGCCGCGAGACGTGTGCCGAGGGGCAGGGTCATCCTGGCGGCGGCCAGGGCGTCGGCCGGGGCCATGCCGCAGCGCCAGGGCGCGCCGGCCGCGAGATGGGTGTCGGACGGGTCCACGGCGTCGCGCAGCAGCAGCGCTTCCAGGTCCCGCAGGCAGGTGTGCAGCAGTACCCCTGTCCGGGGGTCGTCCCCTGCGGCCTCCGCCTGGGCGAGGGGGCTCGTGGCGCCGCGTCCCACTGGTCTGACGGGGCCTGCCCCGTCCGGCCGTACCCGTAGCTCCACGCTGCGCGAGCCGCCGGGAGGTAGTTCCAACTCCCAGCGCAGCAGCCCGGCGGAGGCCAGGGCGTCGGCGGGCGGCGGGACGGCGGTGACGGTCGAGTTGCCGCCGGAACAGGACCAGCGCAGGCCCGAGCCACGGACACTGGCGGGCAGCTCCGGCCCGGCGCGGCCGGAGGCGACGGCGCCCAGTTCAGCGAGGTCGGTGCCCAGGGACACCTCGACGGGCAGGCGCAGCGGGCGACGGGCCGTGTTGTGCAGGGTGATCCGTTCGGTGCCGTCCGCGTGGCGGGTGCGCTCGACCATGACGTCCGGGTCGGGACCGGCGTCGGCGGAGACGCGCAGTGTTCCCACGAAGCGGGCACTGTCGGCCGTGATCATCCGCGCCTGCACGGGGAGGGGCTCTCGCCCGGCCACCCGGATCCGGCAGCGGGAGAGCATGCGCCGTCCCCCGCGGTAGAAGCCCTCAAGTCCCGCTCCGGTCAGTTGGCCCTGTTCGCCGGAGATCGCGAGGCCGGGAAGAGCGACGCAGATCAAGGCGGTGTGGGCGGGGGGCAGCTCCGTGTGGCGTCGAGGGGCCGGCGGCGACGGTCGGGGAGTGGCCGGACCTTCCATGGGAACGGAGGCCGATGGCGTGGGGGCGCCATGGCCGGACACGGGGGACTCCGCTCCGCTGGGCCTCCTCTGCCGCACGCCGATGGGGGGAGGCGAGGGGCTGCGGATCTCCGGGCGCTGGGTTCTGACGCCGTCTGCGCCGTGGGTGCGGGGAGTCGGCTGACGGAGTCCGAGGGACGACGGCATGTCGTCGTAGCCGGACAAGGAAGGCAGGGACATCGAGTGGCTTCCTCTGTGTTCGGTGCGCGTGGAATGCGCTCGGCACCTGGTGGGGAACGGCCGTGGGTCGGGACGATGCGGCGGCGAGGGCAGGCCGCCGATACCGCCACTCAGGTGAACGGAGCGGCTCCGCTCCGGGTCACGGCCCCCTGTGCGGGAAGCGCAGGGAGCGGCGGCCGGGTGCGCCGTCCCGGGGAAGGGGGACGCGCTCACCGCAGTGGGGAGGGGTGGCTGGGGGATGCGGGGCCGTGCTGGATCGCGGGGCGGATGAGGGGCGCCGGATGGGACCCCGGCCGGGGCTGGGGCGCTTGGCTGGGATCCGGGCGGGGGCAGCGCGGTCGGATGGCAGCCGGTCCGGGTCGGCGTCCTCATGCCTCGCTTTCCGGTTGTGTGCGCCGGCCGTCGGAATTCCGCCGTGCCCGTGCCCGGCCGGTGGGCCCGTCGACGGCACTTCCCGGGCGTCGGCTGCCCGGAGAGTTGCCGTCGATGGAACGCGCCCGACCTGCCTGGGCCGTGGCAGGGGATCGCCGGGGGGCGCGGGTGCCGGAGCTCCGGTCCGGTCGCGGGCGGCGTCGGCGCCGTGTGCCGGTGCCGGTGGCGGTGGCGAGGCCGCACGACTCGTCCACGGATGCCGCCCCACCGGGCGGCGCTGTGACCGCGGATGCCACCTCGCTCGGCTGTTCCGCAACGCCCGGTCCGCCGTCGGTGCCCGCCTCCGTCGTGGCCGCCGGCAGGTCTCGTCCCGTGCGTTCGGCGCGGAGACAGCGGCGGATCGACTCGGGGTCGAGGCCCTCGTTGCAGGCCTGGTGGAGGAGGCGGGCGAAGAGGTAGTCGCGGTCGGCTGCGAGGGCCATGGCGAGGGCTTCGCGGGCCTCGAGTTCGTCGCCGGTGGACCACGCCACCCAGCCGGCCAGTGTGAGAGGGGCTGCGGCGTGCTCTCCGTAGGGGCCTACGCAGCGGCGGGCGAGCGCGCGCCAGAGTCGCAGAGCGGGGCCGGCTTCGTCGCCCTCCATCCACTCGGCGGCCCGGTCCCGGGTCGCCCTGTCCTGGAGGCCCAGAATCATGGTCGCGGCATCGTCATGACCGATCAGTTCGTCGTCGCGCAGGTCCGCGTCGAGGGTGCCGGACCCGGTCGGGGCGGCCGCGAGGCGCTCCATGGCGCTCCGGGCCACCGCGAGCGTCTCCTCGGCCACGCCCACGCGACGTTCCGTGTCGAGGATGCGCGGGACCAGGGCGGCCTGCGCGGCGTCGAGCGCGGCCTCCTGCCGCAGCGCGGCCGCGCTCTCCCAAGGCAGGAGCCGCGCGCGCAGCTCCCGTAGTGTGCCTCGCACCTGAAGACCCGCATAGGTCGCGGCCGCGGCCAGTACCGAGGTACCCGGCAGGCCCATCGCCTCGCCCTCCGGGGAGCAGCATCCGTGGCCCGGGCAGCAGTACGACCAGAAGCGGCCGCCGGAGATGCACAGGGCCTCCACCACCGGGACGTCGAGGGCGCCGCAGGCCCGGCGCAGGAGCTGGGCCAGTGGTCGCAGGCGCTCCATGACATCGCGCGCCGACTCACCGACGCCCGGGTCCTGGCACAGGAAGGCGACCATGCTCTCCGGTTTGGCGCCCCGGCGCTCGCTGCCGGTCACCAGCCCATGCGCCAGTTGCTGCGCCACGGACGGCCAGTCGTCCGTCTGGGGCGGGATGCCGAGCCGGGCCCGCCCGCCGAACCGTCCCTTCGTGTCGCGGTCGTGCAGCGCGACGAGGACGATGCTGTCTTCGGGACGGTAGCCGAGCAAGTACGGCAGGGCGTCGGCGAGCTCGGCCGGGGTTCGCAAGGTGACCTGCTGCTCGCCGCAGTTGCCGGTGGCCGCGCCGTGCCCCGCATACGTCCTGGTTTCGCCGTGTCCCATGAGCGGGGTGGTCTCGTCGCGCCCGCTCCGTCCGTTCTGCCCGTGGATGTCACCGTTGCCGGGAGTCCCGGCCGCTTCGCTGTGATTCGTCATGCGGTGACCATCTCGCGGATCTTGAAATTCCGCTTGCCCCTGTGGATAAGTCCGACCATGGCCACGTCAGAGGTTGTCCACAGACCTGCCTTGCGCGTCCGCGCGATGTCCGAGGCATCCGCTTGCATGGGGTCATGAACGACGCGAACCAGCCCACGACGGACCGTCGGCATCCTCCGATGGCCCGCTCAGCCCCTCCCGCATGTGCTCGGGAGCGGAGTCGGCCCCCAGTCGACCAGGAAGATCACCGTGCGGGGAACGGGCCTCGACGAACGGAGAGGCGGTCGGTGCCGGGCGCCGGCGCCGGACGGATGGAGCAGAGCATGCCGTCAGACAGGCCTCAGCGGCGGCCCCTCAGCGCGCACCGCGATGTGTACGGCCCTGCCCTCCACCCGGAGGCCTGTGCCAGGCACAGGTCGTCGAGGCGGCGAGCGCCGCTCGGATGCCGGGCCACATCCCACGCCCCGGCCGGTGCCGTCAGCCAGATCTCGCTCGCGGTGGCGAACTCGCCGACCGACCGCCACCCGCCCGCAGCCGCACTCGTGCGCTCCCCCGTCCCTCGGCGTCCTCATGGACGACACCGGTGGCTGCCGAAGGCTGCCCGGTGTCCCGGAGTTCGCGCGCAGGGGGAGCGAGGGGCGGTGGACGGACATACCTGCGCCCGCGCCCGTCCGGCGGCGTTCACCTGCTCGACGCCCGATCCCGCCGTCGAGCACCGTCAGGCGCTCCCGGCCACCGCCCCGGTGGCGCCCACCGCCGTGTTGCGCGGCACGCGTCTCGTCCTGTCGGCCTCGGCCTCCTGGCGGGACTCAGGGGCTCAGTGCGTGGACATGTCGGGTAAGCGGCCACGGAAGGCACGCCGGTAGGCGTTGGGGGTGGTGTTGAGTGAACGCGCGAACTGGTACCGCAAGGCCGCCGCGTTGGCGAATCCCGTACGGGCGGCGACCATCTCCATCGTGTCGTCGGTGTTCTCCAGCAGCCGCTGGGCGCTCAGCACCCGCTGCGCCAGCAGCCAGCGGTAGGGGGTGGTGCCCGTCTCCATCCGAAAGCGGCGGGCGAAGGTGCGCGGCGACATGCAGGCGCGTGCCGACAGCTGCTCCACGCTGATTTCCTGGTCCAGGTGCCGCTCGGCCCAGTCCAGGACCTCGCGTACGCCGTCCTTCCCGCGGTGGACCACCGGTCGTTCGATGTACTGGGCCTGGCCGCCCTCCCTATGCGGGGGCACCACCATGCGCCGGGCGATGGCGTTGGCGACCTCGCTGCCCTGGATCTTGCGCACCAGGTGGAGGCAGGCGTCGATGCCCGCGGACGTGCCGGCGGAGGTGAGGACCGGGTCCTCGTCGACATAGAGGACCCTGGGTTCGACCCGGGCCTTGGGGTAGCGCTCGGCAAGCGCCTTGGCGTACCGCCAGTGGGTGGTGCACCGCCGTCCGTCGAGCAGTCCCGCGGCGCCCAGGACGAACGCACCCACGCAGACGCTCACCACCCGGGCGCCGCGGGCCACCGCCTGACGCAGCACCTCCAGCAGGGCGGGAGGGAAGTCCCTGGTGTGGAAGTCGTCCCCGACCGGGATGGCGATGAGATCGGCTTCCTCCAGCCGATCGAGCCCGTAGGGCGTGCTGATGGTGAATCCGGGCACCGCCCGCACCGACGGGGATTCCGCGGCGACGAGAGCGAAGTCGTAGGCGGGCAGCCCCTCCCCAGTGCGGTCGATACCGAATACTTCGCACACGACGCCGAGTTCGAACGGATGGACGTTGTCGAGCAGCACCGCGGCCACGTTCTTCAGCATGGTCACCAATGTCGCAGTAGCACGTGGTCCTGTGACAGTCCCTGCGCCGTCGCCGGACGGGATCGGCCCGCGTACTCCGCGCATGGGGTCAGCCGCGGTACCGAAGGGCTTGCTGAAGGGCCCGCGTGGAGACGATCCCGCTGCGGATGCCCGGTACCGCGGTCTGTACGCGATCAGCGGCACCGGCCGTCGTCCGCCTCTCCGGGCCGATCAGGAACGCGGCAGCGGCGATGGCAGTAATTCGATGTTCATCGTCAGTGCGTGCCCTGTCACCGCGCCGGCTGCTTCCGCACAGTGAGGTGCATGGCACAGGACAACGCGATGAAAGCGTCGGACGGGGCGGGCAAGTCACAGCACGCGGGGGTGCGGCAGGTCTGGAGTGAGTCCCCCACGGCGGTGCGATTCCTGCTGGCCGGCACCATGATCATTCGCCTCGGCGGCTTCGTGCAGGTCTTCATGGTGCTGTATCTGATTGAACGTGGGTTCTCCGACGCCCAGGCGGGTGCGGCCCTCGGTGTGTACGGCGCTGGAGCCGTACTGGGGACGCTCGTCGGGGGCTGGATGTCCGACCGGCTCGGACCGCGGCTGACCATCGTGTCCACGCTGCTGGGATCGGCGGCGCTGCTCCCCTGCGTTCTCTATCTGGACGGCTATGGGGCCATCCTCGTGGTCATCGCCGTCAGTGGTGCGGCGAGCCTGGCGTACCAGCCCGCCTCCACCAGCATGATCAGCCATCTCACCCCGGTCGAACGACACGTGATGGTCTTCGCCATGGGCCGGCTGGCGATCAACCTGGGCACGACGGCCGCACCCCTGCTGGGCGCGGCGCTCGTCAGGATCTCCTGGGATTTCCTGTTCTGGGGCGAGGCGCTGGCCGTGGTGGTCTTCTCGGCGGTCGCCGCGGCCACCCTGCCACACCGTATGACCACGGAGACGACGGAGACGACGGCACGCGCGGACAGGGGCCGGGGGGACGGAAGCGCGGCAGACGGAGGCGCGGGAGACGACGGTGCGGAAGCCGGCGGTGCGGAAGCCGGCGGGGATGCGGCGGCGCACAAGGCGTCGTACGCCGCGGTACTGACCGACCGTCGGTATCTGCTGTTCCTGCTGGCGATGTTCGTGAGTTCCGTGATCTACATCCAGCACATCGCGGCTCTGCCGCTGGCCGTGAAGCACCTCGGTATGGGAATCGAGGTCTACGCGGCGATGATCGCGCTGAACGGCCTTCTCGTCATCACCTGCGAACTGCTCGTCGCCAAGTTGGTGCAACGCTGGCGGATCCGGACGGCCGTGATCATCGGGGTAGTGCTGACCGGTGTCGGCATGAGTCTTTACGCCTTGCCCCTGGGGTTGGCCGCGCTGGTGATCGCCACCCTCGTCTGGTCCCTCGGTGAAATCATCGGATACCCGTCGCTTTTCTTCGCCTACCCCGCGCAGGCGGGCCCGCCGGGGCTGCGGGGCCGCTATCTGGGCGCGTCGAACGCGCTGTACGGACTGGGTAGCGCGATCGGCCCGTTCGTCGGAGTGATGATCTGGAATCGCTTCGAGGAGGGCTTGTGGCTCGGCTGCGGTGTGGTGGGCCTGCTCGCGGCGGCGGCCGCGTGGGGCGGTGTGCGTCCGACGGCGAAGGAGGCAAACGAGGGCCGGGCCGGCAACAGGGGGAAAGGGGCCGACGGTTCCGGATCAGCCGCTGCGGAGATCCGCACGGGAACCTAAGGGTGGCTCCGCATCCGCAGGACGGCAGAGCGCGCAGGCATCGGGAAGAGTACAGAAGGGCAGGCAATCAGATGCGACGCCATGTAGTCCTGGTCGATCCCTACTCCGAGGCCGCCGAGTTCGCCAACGCCTTCCGGGCGCGGGGGGTCGCGTCGGTGGCCGTGCTGAGCACGCCGGCACCGCTCACGTCGTATCTGCACGGCTGGAAACCGGAAGCCTTCGACGCGACCCATTTCCACCGCGGCGACTTCGCGAAGCTGGTGGAGGTGGTGCGCGGCTACGACCCCCTCGCGGTCATCCCGGGCAATGAGCACGCGGTCAGACTCGTGGACGCGCTGGTCGAGGAGCTGGCCCCCGGGACGGGAAACGTTCCCGCACTCTCCGCGGCACGCCGGGACAAGTGGCCCATGGCCCAGGCCGTGGAGCGCGCGGGCATACCGCACCTGCGGACGTTCGCCGCCGCGGCCGAGGAGGAGGCCGCCGAATGGCTGCGGAAGACCGGCCTGGACGGGCAGGCGCTGGTGCTCAAACCCCGGTGCAGCGGCGGCACGGACGGCGTGCACAAGGTGGAGGCGGGCGAGGACTGGCGGATTCCCTTCAGGCGGCTGCTGGGCTCGGTCAACATGTTCGACCTGGCCAACGACAGCATTCTGATCCAGGAATTCGCATCGGGAACCGAGTTCGTCGTCGACACCTACTCCGTCGACGGGGAACCGGGTCTGGTGGCGGTGGTCCGGTACAGCAAGTCGGCCCGCGGGAACCGCATCGGGGTCTATGACGCCGAGGACTATCTCCTTCCCGAGGATCCGCTTGTCAAAATTCTGGAGTCCTACAGTCGCCGGGTCGCCGAGGCGGTCGGCATTCGCACGGGCTGCGCCCACACCGAGATCATGCTGACCGACCGGGGCCCTCGCCTGATCGAGATCGCGGCGCGCCTCGACGGAGGCTGTGCGCAGCAGGCCGCGCGGCTCGCGACGGGGGATTCCCAGATCGACCGCGCCGTGCGGCACCATCTGGACGGGGCCTTCAGCCACGGCTACGAGATCGTGCAACCCACCCGGGTGGCCTGGCTCTCCGCCGCGCAGGGCGGGATCATGCGCAACGCCGAGGTCCTCGACTCCCTGCGTGATCTGGTCTCCTTCCAGAAGCTGGGGTGCCGCTACCCCAACGGCTCCCGGGTCCCGAAGACCGAGGACCTCTTCACCGCACTCGGCTGGGTCCTGCTCTCCGCAGCCGACCAGGACGTCCTCGACCGGGACACCGAGCGGGTACGCGAGATCGAGGCCGGAGTGACGATCGAACCGCTCGACTGATAGCCGTGCCGCCGAGACGAGAATCTCCCACAGCCGCCCGGTGGACTGCCGGAGGTTCCGCGGTGCTCCCGTCGCCGGGGCTTCGCCCGTTCACGCCGGACTCGGCGTCCGTTGCCGCCGGGCTCGGCGTCAGCGAGGCCGGTGAGGACCCGGGTACCGACGGCCCGGCCGCCGCGTAGAGCTGCCGTACGCTCCGACCTCAAGCGTGGCCGAAGGGGGCCGGCCTCGGTGCCGGAGTCGATCAGCGCAGCCGGCCCGCGGCCGCACAGCTCTTCCGGGCTCGGCGAGTCGGGGGGATGGCGGGGGGCAAACCGCCGGAACATGCACGTCGGCGGGGTCCCTCGCCGCGGTCAGCTCGCCCAGAACCGCGCCGGGCGGACGCGCCAGCGGAGTACACGGGAGCGCCCGCGTACCGCGCCGCATTCCGACCCCGATGCTGTGGCCCGTACGCGCGGGTCACGCGGCTGCTCAGCCGGCCGTGGCCAGAACCAGGGGCAGAACCTGGCCGGCGCCCGATCGGCGCAGCAGGCGGGCGGAGACCGCGAGGGTCCAGCCCGAATCGACGTAGTCGTCCACGAGCAGCACGGGCCCCGAGGCCCGCTCGAGGGCCCCGGCCAGTTCCTCGGGCACGGTGAGGGCCGCGGAGAGGGCCTGGAGGTGCCGGGCTGAATTGCTGCGGCGCGCCGAGTGCTCACCGCCCTGCGCGGTGTACGCGAGACTGCCGAGGAAGGGCAGGTGCCCGATGGCTGCGACGCGTTCGGCGAGCGAGGCGACGAGTCGGGGGCGCCGCAGCGAGGGCATGGCGACGACTCCGACCGGCCGGGCGGACGCGCCGGGACCGTCGGAGGCCCAGCCCTCCGGGGAGCGCGCCCAGTCGGCGAGCACGGTCACCACGGCCTTGAGGACATCGTCGGGGACGGGTCCGTCGGGTGCGTTCTCGGCCAGCAGCGGACGCAGCCGGTTGCCCCAGCCGATGTCCGAGAGCCGTCCCAGGGCACGCCCGGTGGAGCACTGCTCCGTGGCTGGGATTCGGCCCTTGAGGTCGACGCCCAGTGCGGGCATCCCCGTAGGCCACATCTTGCGCGGCTCCACCTCCACCCCGGGGCGGGCCAGTTCCTGTGTCGCGCTGGTCAGGGTCTCCGTGGAGACGGAGGAGTCGGCCCAGGCTCCCGCGCAGTTGTCGCACCGGCCGCACGGGGCGGCCCCCTCGTCGTCGAGCTGCCGGCGCAGAAACTCCATCCGGCACCCGGACGTGCTCACGTAGTCGCGCATGGCCTGCTGCTCGGCCGCCCGCTGCTTGGCGACCCACGCGTACCGCTCGGAGTCGTAGTACCAGGGTTCTCCGGTGGAGATCCAGCCGCCCTTGACCCGCTTGACCGCCCCGTCCACGTCGAGCACCTTGAGCATGGTCTCCAGACGGGTCCGCCGGAGGTCCACGGACGTCTCCAGAGCAGGCACCGACAGCGGCCGTCCCGCGTCGGCGAGGGCAGAGAGCGTCTGCCGCACCTGCACCTCGGGAGGGAAGGCGGTGTCGGCGAAGTAGCGCCAGATGGCCTCGTCCTCCTTGCCCGGCAGCAGCAGCACATCGGCATGGTCCACGCCGCGCCCCGCGCGCCCCACCTGCTGGTAATAGGCGATCGGTGAGGACGGCGAACCCAGATGGACCACGAAGCCCAGGTCCGGCTTGTCGAAGCCCATGCCCAGGGCAGAGGTCGCGACCAGCGCCTTCACCCGGTTCTCCTGGAGGTCGGCCTCGGCCTGGAGCCGGTCGGCGTTCTCCGTGCGCCCCGTGTACGACGCCACCTCGAAGCCCCGTTGACGCAGGAAAGCGGTGGCCTCCTCGGCGGCGGCCACCGTGAGGGCGTAGACGATCCCGGAACCGGGCAGCTCGTCCAGATGCTCCGCCAGCCAGGCCAGCCGGTGGGCCGCGTCGGGGAGGCGGACGACCCCGAGGCGCAGGCTCTCCCGCTCCAGCGGGCCGCGCAGCACCAGGGCCTCGCCGCCACCGGTGCCCAACTGCTCGGCCACATCGGCCGTCACCCGCGCGTTCGCGGTCGCGGTGGTGGCGAGCACCGGCACTCCGGGGCGGAGTTCGGCCAGCATCGCCCTCAACCGACGGTAGTCGGGGCGGAAGTCGTGTCCCCAGTCGGAGATGCAGTGCGCCTCGTCGACCACCAGCAGACCGGTGGTGGCGGCGAGTCTGGGCAGCACATGCTCGCGGAAGTCAACGGAGTTGAGGCGCTCCGGGCTGACGAGGAGCACGTCGGCCTCACCACGCTCGACCTCCCCGTAGACGGTGTCCCACTCCTCGGGATTGGCCGAGTTGATGGTGCGTGCCTGGATGCCGGCCCGCGCCGCCGACTCGACCTGGTTGCGCATCAGCGCCAGCAGCGGCGAGACGATCACCGTCGGTCCTGAGCCCCGGCGGCGCAGCAGAGCGGTGGCGACGAAGTACACCGCCGACTTGCCCCAGCCGGTGCGCTGCACCACCAGGGCGCGACGGCGCTCCTCCACGAGGGCCGCCACCGCCTGCCACTGGTCCTCCCGAAGCCTCGCCGACCCCGTGGGGTCGCCGACCAGCTCGGCGAGGATGGCGTCGGCTTCGGCACGGAGCTTCACGGTGTCCATGCCCCCATGCAACCCGATACCTCGGACACTCAGCCACCTCACCCCTCGCGACCCCTCCCTCACAAGGAGCCACGGCCGGCCTCCCACCCGGGATGGGCGCGTCAACAGCGCGTCGAGCCCCGCCACCCGGGGCGTCGCCGACGAGTCCCACAGCGCGGGGATATAAACGGTGGATCACCACAAAACCTCCAGTGGCCCCAATTGCTCGTTGCCGCAACCAAGTTCGGCAGGAAGAATTGAGGTCCGCTCCCCGCACGGCCCACCGGTGAACCGGTAGGGCTTCTGCTGCGGCGTGCGCTCCCCCAGTCCGACCCCGCCCGCAGTGTGGGCGCGTAGCCGAAGGGAGGATCGTGACCTTCGGATTCGCTCCGTCCTCGGCGGCCTCCATGTCGACGTCTGCCGACCTGTCCGCCGCTTCCGCCAACCGGTTGCTCGAGCCCGCGGAATGGGCCGCCGCCGGGATTCCGCTGCTGCGAAATCCCCGGGAGGTCGTCAGCGGACTGCACGCACGCCATCAGCCCAGGCCCGCGACGGCGGTCATCGCCGTCCTGGACCCGGACGAACGACTGGCGGCGAGTGCCTCGTTCGTCCGGCGGCCCGCCCCGGCGGACGGCTGGATGTTCCGTAACGCCCTGCTCGCGCAGCTGCGCCGGGTCATCCCGCACGATCTGCGCCGGCGCACGCCGGTGCGGACGGCCGTGCTGCTGTACTGCCGCGACGGGGACGCGCGTTGGACGGAGGAGGACGGGGCGTGGATGTGGGGCCTGCGGGACGCCTGCACCCTGCACGGTCTGCGCTGCGGGGCGTACATCACGCTGACACGTGACGGCTGGCAGGTCCTCGGCGAGGGTCGCGGCGGCCGCCGCCCGCACGCGGACTCACCGGCCGAGCCGTTCGCCACGGCCGTGGCTCCGCCGCCGATCCCGCGCACCGGCGGGGTGGCCTCCGAGGTACTCCGCCGAGCGGCGGCGCGCTGACCCGAGGGCCTGCGGGCCCTCCCCCTCGTAACGGGGCCGACGAACCGGGCCCGGATCAGGCCACCCGCACCTGCTCCCACCACGGGGCGTCGGCATTCCGCACGCGTATGTGTGGGCGCGGTCGCCTGCACCTGCGCACGGCGCACGTACGCGCATCCCACGCACACCCGCATCCGCGCCCGCGCCCGCGCCCGCACCCGCACCCGCACCCGCACCCGCACCCGCACCCGCCGAGACTCGCCCGCCACAGCCACGGCACCCACAGCCCCCGGTGCCCCGCACTCCCGGGCACGCGAAACACCCCGCCGGCACGCCGAAGCGTCCCGTCGCGGGGTGTGGCCGGCGTGGCGCCCTGGGGCGGCGCCGGGCACGCGTCACTCCCCGGTGAGCCCTCGCGGGCCTACCGGGAGGATCAGCGGTCGCTCAGACGCCGACGCCCAGCACCGCGTTGATCTTCTGCGGATCGCCGCAGACGATCAGCAGCGCACGAGCCCGGCCGAGAGCCTGGGGCAGTGTCTGCTCGGTGAGGGAATCGGTGCCGCCGTTGACGGCGACCACGACCACGGGACGCGGCGCGGCCCGCCCGACGGCGGAGGCGTCGGCGTAGAACACGTCGTCACCCGCGTCGTGCTGGGCCCAGTACGCGCTCTCCCCGAAGGACAGCTCGTGGGCGGCCCACGGGTGCTGCTCGCCGGTGGTGATCACCAGCACGTCACCGGGGGCGCGCCCCGACTCCAGCAGCAGGTCGACGGCTTCCTCCGCGGCGTCCAGCGCGCCCTCGGCCGAGGCCGGGATCAGCTGGATCTGCGGGGTGGCGGCCGGTGCGGACGGCCCGGGCTGGGCCGCGGTGTGCGACGCGCGCTGGGCCGGCACCGGCCGGGCAGGACCCGGGCGGCCGGGACGCGGCGGAGCCGCGGGACGGGGTCCGGGTACGGGACGGGGGGTCGGCGCTACGCGGCCGCTGGCCGGAGTGGCGCGCGGACCCTGGGCACTCTCGTGAATCTGAGGCTCCTCGGGAATGAGAGGCATGAGCTGATGTTTATCAAACGCCGCTGCGACTCGCGTCGGCGGGTGGCACATGAGTGCGAACGAATCCGTCAGAAATCGAAGCCGAGCTGACCCTCGATCTCCGGAACGCTTCCGTCCGCCCAGTTGCGGACCTTCTTGAGGTGCCGCCACTGGGGCAGCGCATCAAGATACGCCCACGACAACCGGTGGTGCGGGGTGGGTCCCCGCTCCGCCAGAGCGGCCTTGTGCACGGGCGACGGATAGCCGGCGTTGGCCGCGAAACCGAAGTCTGCATGCTCGACACCCAGTTCGGCCATCATTTTGTCGCGCTGAACCTTGGCGATCACCGAGGCAGCCGCGACGGCGACGCAGGACTGGTCGCCCTTGATCACCGTACGGACCCGCCAGGGCGATCCCAGGTAGTCGTGCTTGCCGTCGAGTATGACCGCGTCCGGACGCACGGGGAGCGCGTCCAGGGCCCGTACGGCGGCGAGTCGCAGCGCGGCCGTCATCCCCAGGTCGTCGATCTCCTCCGGGGAGGCGTGACCGAGGGCGTACGACGTCACCCACTTCAGCAGTTCCTCGGCGAGCGCCTCACGGCGCTTGATCGTCAGGAGCTTGGAGTCGGTGAGGCCCTCGGGCGGTCGGCGCAGTCCGGTGATCGCCGCGCAGACGGTGACGGGGCCGGCCCACGCACCTCGCCCCACCTCGTCGACACCGGCAATGACCTTCGCTCCGGTCGTGGCGCGCAGGGAGCGCTCGACGGTGTGAGTAGGTGGTTCGTACGGCATGGCGCCCTTAGCCTACGCCGCCCGCGACTCCGTGCGACACCCAGGCTCCCGGGGCGGAGACGGCCCTGCGGCGGGACCGGGTCAGGTGTCCCGCGAGCGCAGCAGCGGCATCATCAACTGGTCGATCATCTCCGCGATCTCCCGCTCGCCCCATTCGCTGCCGCACATCTTCGAGCGGTACATCATCATGGCGGGAATCGCGTCGAACACATAGCCGTTGGCCGCGTCGGGCCGCACCTCACCGCGCCGGATTCCCCGCTCCAGGATCTCCCGCAGCAGCTTCACCGTGGGCTCGATGACGCCCTCGACGATCACGCCATGGAAGCGCTCCGCCTGGAGGGTGTCGCATTCGTGAATCACCGAGCGTAGGGCGAACCCCGGGCGCGAGAACATCGCCTCGCGGACCCGCCGGCACAGCGCCAGGAGGTCGTCGCGTACGTTTCCCCGGTCGGGCGCCTCGTCGAAGCGGGGCAGTCCGGCCTGGAGCGCGTCCGCGACGAGGTCCTCCTTGGACGGCCAGCGCCGGTAGACCGCGGCCTTGCCCGTCTGGGCGCCTGCGGCGACCCCCTCCATGGTGAGGCCGTTCCAGCCGACCGTACTGAGCTGATCCAGCGCGGCGTCGAGGATCGCGCGTTCGAGTACGGCGCCGCGCCGGCGCGGGGAGGCCGTCTGAGCGGGAGCGGCCGTCCAGCGCGAAGTGACCATCTGTGTTTCTCCGTTGAGCCTTGGGGGTGGGGATCTCGGCGGGTGCGAGCGGGCGGTCGGGGCATGCCAGGGCGGCGACTTCGGTGAACGCTTGCGTTCACTAAGGGGGAATCACTACCGTGGACGGGACAGTGAACGCGAGCGTTCACTAAGGCAGTTGTGGGGGACCCATAGTGACGACCTCTCCGTTGATTCAGGATCAGAAGCCGGGAGCGGCCCGCCGGGAGGGGCGTCCCGGCATCGCGCTCACGGTCATCGCGGCCTGCCAACTCATGGTGGTACTGGACGCGACAGCTTGATCATGAGTCTCGGAGTCCTCCAAAAGGAGCCGAGGCTCAACGGCCCCCGAAATCTCCAGGTCAGGCAGGCCAACCGCCGTGGACACGTCCGGCACGGGAGCCGCCTCAGCGCCAGCCAGAGCGGCCACGACACGGCCCCAGGTCCCATCGTCGACCCACCTTGACCAGCGCGACATGAGGGACTTGCGTGCGCCTCGCTGCATACGCGCAGCCGCCTCGCCCCACCCCTCTCCCGTTCGCCCCTTCCACAGGATGGCTTCTACTGCATCCCTCAGCGGAAGATCCGTCTTCTTTCCAGACCCTCGACCAGTCTTCTTTACGAGCGGCTCAATCCGAGCCCAGTCATCATCGGTGACCCCTACGGGAATCCCTAGGCCGCTTTCTCGGAACCACATGCCAACCGAGCATTCCTTGCCCGCCTTCCTCACGGGAACCGCCCCCTGAACCCGGACCCTGATGTCTGCTAGGTCGATCACCCCGGCCTGGTCTTCAGGCGGCATGCTGGGCATTTCCGTGCGCGCCAGCTCAGCCAGCGACCGAAGATCTCGTGCCCTCTGTTCGGCCGCAAGGGTTTCCAACTGCCAGGCCACGGCTTCACTCTTGAGTTTCTTCAGCCGCGCCAATTCCTCCGTCAGCGGCTTGACTGCGGCCGCAACCAAATCTTGCGCCGCCTCACCTTCCAAGCCCATCTCTGCAGCCTGTTTCGCCGTCATCCCCATGACGGTAGCAATCGCCTTTTCTTGTACTGCCATGCTGCGATCGAGGTCTTCGATTCGGTCTTCATGCGCCAAATTGCCTCCGAGGGTCACATCAATCCACTCAGAGGCAAGGGTCATCAATTCGTCCGGATCGCCAAAGATCTTGGCGGTACGGCCCCAAACTTCAGCCTCGATCTGTTCGGCGTTAATCTGGCTGCACTTACACACGGGAGCCCCGGCATACTTCGGTTGCTTCCCAGAGCAGACATAGGTGCGCTCACCCGTGGAGGACTGCACTCGACCTACGTAATAGGAGCCACAAAGGCTTTCAATCCTCATGGACAGCGGGTAAACATTCCTCCCTTTTCGCGGCGAGCGCCGCTTCGCAATCTTCTCAGCGGCATTTTTCAGCTTCTGCACCTGATTTTCGTCAAGCACAGGATCCAAACCAATCGTGACCGTCACCCCGTAGAGCGGGTTTCCGTCGGAGTCAACCTTTGCACCGCGACCGTACCGGGAATCCCTTGATTCGACATCCCTGAAAACCTGGACACCCTCAAGTACGGCACGTGACATCATGCGGCATTTCAGGTTTTCACTCGACCAGGGCGCTCCCGAGCGAGTCACCAAACCCTCAAGATTCAACTTGGCAGCCGCGTCGGTCCAACTCAGCCCGTCATCGACGATCAGCGTATAGGCCCTGCGGACAGTGACTGCTTCACCTGTCAGGGAGTCACCCTCCCGACACACATCGAGAGTGAGGCGACTCTGCCCTTTCACACCCTGATCCTGAACACGCCACCCATACGGGACGGTACCGCCCGTGTAGCCGCCCTCTTCTGCCTTTTCCTGAACACCGCCCTGCGTGCGATCCCGGATAACCTCACGCTCTTCTTCCGCGTAGTCGGCATCCTTACGCATCTTCTTACGGCCGTCGACAGTTGTGTTGTCATAGTCACCCTTTACAACAGCGACGTAGACGCCAAGATCTTCAAGTTCCCAGACCCAGCGCCAGAATGCCCGCCCGGTACGACCAATCGCACGGCCTTCAGGAACAACCACGACATCGAAGGGGCGGGGGTCCTGCCGGACCTCCTGCATGAGTCGCTTCAGGTCGTCTCGCTCATGCGCTTCGAGACTCCCGCTCACTCCTTCGTCGGCGTAGGTGGCAACGTGTTCCCACCCCTTCTTGTGGATGTACTGCGCTGTCTTCTTACCGGTGTAGGCGATGCCGTAGCCCTTGGCCTGCTCCTCGGTCGACACTCTGAGGTAGTCGACGGCCCGAAGTTGAGCACCCTTGACGACTGTGTCCACGACCTTGACAGCGGACGTGAGAAGATGGTTCATGTCAGTCCCTTCGCGACTGGCAGGCCAACCTGTCGGTTGGCCCGACCCCGGAGCGCGCGCCAACGTCTCTCCGGGGTCGTTCTCTTGTACGGCTACTTTAGCCTTCGCGCCCTGTGTCGTGGCCAGGTTCCTTTTCGTCAACTCTCGTTCCTCTCAGATGCATTACCTTCCTTCTCGGTCAGATGCCTGAAGAGGAGCCGAGCAAGCCGCCTGCGCTCAGCAGGACCCCAGTCAGCCGTACGCCAAACTTCCGTAACGGTGGATCCGTCGGCCCGACGCTCGATGCGTTTCCGGCTCATTCCTCGAACCCCCGATCCGCCATTTCCTCACGGGCCAGTTCGCGGCTTGTGGCGATTCCCTCGGCGATGCCGGCGGCGAGCCTGGCAGCACCGGGGGTATAGCCAGAGCCGACATAGCGCCAGTTCGATTCCGTGACGGCAGCCGAGTTGCCGGTCGGCTCGATGTCAGCCCGCTGGTGTGCAGCTCGTTCCTCGCGCAGCGCCGCGTACGTGGTCGAGTAGCGGCGGGACTTGCTGAGGATGTGGCCCCGGTAGCCGAGGCTGTGAGCCCAGGTTCGTAGTCTGAGGTGTTCCAGTTCGGGCAGGCCTCCCAGACGCCAGCATGTGGCCATCAGGGCCCGCACGTGGGGTGTGACAACCGCCGCGTGGATGTCATCGGGACCAGTGACGCGGTAGTCCAGTCCGGCTCCGGTCTCGGCAGTGCCCTTGGAAACGTACTTGGCCACGTATGCAGCCGCAGCGTCATCGGTGGGTCCCCCGCCGTCCGCGAAGGCCCGGATCGGTCGTACGTCGAGCTGTCGCCCCCAGACAAGCAGTACGTCCCCGTAGGCATCCGATTCCGGGGCACGTACGTTCGCCGACACAGAGGCCGCGTGAACCGCGTCAGCTAACAGTTCGGGCGTGGCCCAGGTCGGAGACGGGTCACCAGGACCGGCCGGACCATCGAGACGGACCACCGCATGGAAGTGGATCGCCGCCCGCTTCTGGTACTCGGCCACCTTCGCGAAGGACACCACCAGGTGAGCACCGAGTTGGGAGCGCGGTATCCCTGCGACGGAGGCGAGGTGACGCCGTGCGGCGGTGGTGAACCGATCCCAGAGTCTCCCCGCGTGCGCGTGCCACAGCACGTGTCCGACGTAGTCGTAGCAGTCCGCGCACAGCGGGCGACCCAGCGCGGCGTCATCCTCGGTGTGGACCAGGCCGCAGCCGACTGGACGCCCGTGCTCGCATACGCCGCCGTCCCTGCGCGGTCGACACCGCTTGCCGTCGCGGGAGCGGTGGACGGGCCCGAACGAGGGGGCTGTCAGGGTGACGAACAGACGAGGCTGGTCCCGAACACCCTCAGAGACGTTCTTGCCGCCGGACAGGCCCGCCCGGATCAGTTGATAGGTGTCGCCCGCATGCAGGTAGGCGCACGGCGCACAGACCGAAGCACGGCGGTTGCGACAGCGGACGGCCAACCGCTCGCCCGGTTCTCCGGCCGTCGAGTAGGAAGAGATCACCTCACCCGTCAGGGCGTCGTGGGTGATCGTGGAGCCGGACAGGTAGACCGGATGGGCACAACCCCCGATGGCTTTGATCTGCTCCAGCAAGCGCGGAAACAGGGGGTCGTGCGCAAGGCGGATGATGTCCCGATCAACATCGGACAGCAGCCGCAGACGCTTCTCACGCTCCAGCGCAGCAGAGCGGAAGGTCGAATGAGTCACCTCAAGCGAGGTGTTGAGCACAGGGCACCTCCAGAACAGACGGACAGGGAGGAGCGCGAGCCGAGGCGCAGGCGTGAGTCATGTCTGATGTCCTTTGGATGCGAAGTGATGAAGTGTCAGATGTGAGAGTGAGAGCGTGTCGAGGCAGCGTGAAAGAGAGCGAAGACAGAGAAGGCAGAAGAAGTATGTGATGTCTGCTGAATAAGTCTGTGTCTAAGTTTGTGTATGAGAATCGCCAAAAAGGCTCGTCGCTCGAGCAGTCATGATCGCATGAGCGCCGACCCAGCGCGAGCGAATTTCGGTCGAGGGCGGGGAACTTGAACTGACATGGCGGGCGGCCTGCGTGTGGCTGGAGGGGCGCGGTCAGCCGATAACGCCCCGGACCATGCGCCCGCGGAAGCCGTGTCGGAATCTTTCTTCACTTACTCCAGGCGGCCCGCCTTCGGCGGACCGCGCGCGCTGGCGGCCGGGGCCGCCGCCGCTCCCTGTCTCCGCCACCGCTGCGGCGGCCCCGCCACTCAGCGCGCAGGACCACCAAGGCGGACACACAGCCGGAACGCTGATCGAGCCCGTTCCAAGTGCCGGGCGGCTTGCGCTCCCCTCCCCGGCGTGCGGCCTTCGGCCGGTCCGGTCCGGGGTGCCGCCGCCCGGCACGAGGCTCAGGTGTGAGCTACCCGCTAGGGCCAAGCGTGCTCACCCGCGTGCCCCTCGAACAGGCCACACACGGTGTTGTCCACCCGTGTTTCATCCCCGAACCGGCGCACCATGCAGGGATCGCGCATCTCCATTCCCGAGCGCCACCACACCCACGTCATGCGGCCTGTGGCGTCCTGCGCTTCCACGATCCCCGCCGCATGATCAGGCCCCCCATGCGTCTCCAGTTCGCAGCGCAGCACCAACGCGGGAGAGACGTCCGGTTCCACTCCCGCCAGACGGCACGCCTCCGCCTGCATCTCCGGCGGGGGCGCGAACTGATCATCACAATGCTTCACATGCACCTCCCTGAGTAACCGAACATGGACAGCCCCAGCGCGGGCGAAGCCGGGGAGCAAACCCTCTTGGGCTGGGGGCCGACGGCCTACGAGGCTTTAGACAGCCACCATGGGGCGAGCCTCTAAGAACAGGGGGCCGATCGGGCTATTGCGGGCAGGTCCCAAAGACTGCCCGATCCGCTGGCGAGCGTAAGGCCCCCTGTTCACTCGCCCCATGGCAGCTCCCGTCCAAAGCCTCTACGGCCGGCGGCGTGCCCACAGCGCGCCACTACCTGCGGAAAGACCCGCCCCAGCCGGGGCTTCTCTGAGTCGGGGGCGTCTCGATCAGCTACGTGCGGCGGGGACGGGAGATCTACGGCAGCGGGGAACCGGACGCGGCAGCGACGCCCAGCACGAAGCCGCATGAGCCAGAGACCATGATGATCACTAGCGGGCCCGTGAAGAGGGCCAACCAGCTCACCACCCGGCGCATCACGCGTGCCGCCAAGTGCGCCACGGGCGCATGATGATCTCCCGGAACGTGTGGTGCGACGGGTTCTTGCCGCAGTGCTCTAACACCCAGCTCTGCCCGTCCGCGAAGTCCTCGCTGCCGTCCGAGGACTCACCGCACACCGCGCACTCCATCGCGTACGTAGTCGGCTCCGCATCCGGCTCACGGTCCGGAGTAAGCGTCCACGTCTCATGCCGAATCACCGACCGGACGCTCACCACTCCCGCTCCGCTCGCAGGTTGGCCGCCTTCACGTTCGCGCTGAGCCGCTCCGCAGGAGTAGCCGGGCGGATCACGGCGGGGTTCGCCTCCCATTCCCGGCCGCCACCCACGGGGCGCAGCATGGCGTACGGACCGGCCATGTCCTGATACTCCCCGACCTTGCGTCTTGCCGGGTCGTACATCAGCTCTCCGCGCTCAGGGACGGCTGTTTGTGCTGTTCTGCCTTGAGTCGCCATACCAATGACGCTACGTAGTGACGCGAATGCACCTCAATGGCAATGGCACTTTGACGAGGTGTCAGAGCGAAGTGCCACAGGGTGTCACAGCGGGACGCCGATCGCGTCGGCAAGGCTCCGCATCTCCGGTGTGAGAGTGCGCCGCCGCCCGATCACTCGACCGAAGATGTCCCGTGCGTACCGCTGGTTGGGCAGCCATTGAGGAGCGTCCGCACGGATGCCTTGAAGGACCTCTACGGTCTTCGCGTAGTCGTGTGATCGGGCGTGCGCCTCCGCGACATCCAGGAGGTGACGGTTGCGGTTGTTGGATGTGGGGCGCATACCGCCCGTCGGGATACGGGCCGAGAGCTTGAGCACCAGGTCAGGCTTATCGACGATCATGGCGTTTTCGGCCCGTTTCAGAGCCACCGTGACCGGGCCGAACGCCTGCAAGAAGTCGTCACGTGGAGCGAACTCCCGCCCCATCGCGACCGCCGCCGAGTTGGCGTAGCGCAACGCATCCTCAGCCTCTCCCGGCCGGTTGTCCCGGATCGCCGCAGCGGAGGCCCGGAGCAGTAGCCAGCCCCACGCGCTCAGCTCCGCCGGAGTCGCCCGCGAGATGCGAGGTTCCACGTCGTCCGCCCACCGCGTGGCCAGTTCGCGTGCCTCAGCCAGCCGACCACGCCGCAGCAGCAGCCAGCACTGTGTGTTGACGGTTGCCGCCCCTTGAAGCCGGTCCGAGGCATCTTCCAAGGATCGGGAAAGCGCGATGTCAGCAGCCTCGAACTGCCGAGTTTGAGTGAGCAGCCACCCTGTGAGCTGAGAGAGCCGAACGCGCACCTCCCGACCCTCCGCGCCTGTCTCGGCGACGAGGTCAGCGTCCCGCAGCAAGGGCGGAAGGATCACGCTCAGCTCCGCGAAACGATCGCTGGAGAACAACGGCAGGGCGGATTCAAGGGCCTGCCGCACACCGTCCGCAGTCGGCTCTTCGGCCATCCCGTCCGCACGCACAGGAGCCACGAGTGCCCGCCGGACGCCTTCCCAGCGATCATCCACCCCCGGCGCCGCTTCCGGCTCGTCCTCATGGTCGGCGAGGAGGTTTGTCGTCGGCACTCGCAGCGCGTGTGCCAGTTGGCGCGCGGTCTCCAGACGCGTGTCAGCCCGCTCCCCCTGCTCCAACTTCCTGATCAAGGACAGTGAAACGCCGGACTCGCTCGCAAGCTGACGTTGCGTCATACCACGACGCTTGCGTACTTCCTGGAGCCGCTTGCCAATGTCGGCACTCATGATTCGAGCGTACGGCGCCCGCAGCATTACCGCAGGCTTCCGGCCACTCCTCGCGCCATGCGGGGCAGAAGCTCCGTGCGAAGCCTCCGCCCCGAACCAAGGGCTGCCGTCAGCGGGCAAGCTGAACTCGGAACCTCAGAACACACGGCCCGATGCTTCCCGACGCGACGATTGTGAACATCGCGCTCCCGCACATTCAAGACGCGCTCAAGTTCAGCACCACCGACCTGACATGGGTGGTCAGCGCGTACACGCTGACCTTCGGCGGTCTGCTGCTCCTGGGCGGCCGGGCCGGGGACATCCTCGGCCGCCGCCGGGTCTTCATGACAGGCATCCTCGTCTTCACGCTCGCCTCGCTCCTCGGCGGTCTCGCCCAGGAACCCTGGCAGTTGCTGGCGGCGCGCGCCCTCCAGGGCGTCGGTGGCGCGATCGCGTCGCCGACCTCGCTGGCGCTGATCACCACGACGTTCCCGGAAGGGCCCGAGCGCAACCGGGCGTTCGGGGTCTTCGCCGCGGTCTCGGCGGGCGGCGGGGCGATCGGTCTGCTGGCCGGCGGCATGCTCACCGAGTGGCTCGACTGGCGCTGGGTGCTCTTCGTCAACGTCCCCATCGGTGTGCTGATCGCCGTGCTCACGCCGATGTACATCAGTGAGTCGGAGCGGCACCCCGGCCGGTTCGACATCGCGGGCGCGCTCACCTCGACGGCCGGTATGGCCTCCCTGGTGTACGGCTTCATCCGGGCGGCCGAGGAGGGCTGGCGGGACGGCCTGACCATCGGTTCGTTCGCGGCGGCGGTGGTCCTGCTGCTGGCGTTCGGCTCCATCGAGAGCCGGGCCAAGGAGCCGATCACCCCGCTGAGGATGTTCGCCGACCGCAACCGCTCGGGCACGTACGTGATCATGCTGAGCCTGGCCGCGGCGATGTTCGGCATGTTCTTCTTCATCGTGCTGTTCGTGCAGAACGTGCTGCGGTACACGCCGATCGAGGCCGGTCTGGCCTTCCTGCCGGTGACCGTCGCGATCGTCACCGGCGCGGGTCTGTCGCAGCGGTTCCTGCCGGTGCTGGGTCCCAAGCCGTTCATGCTGGGCGGCTCGACACTGGTCACGCTCGGACTCGCCTGGCAGACCTTCATCAGCCCCGACAGCTCCTACGTCGGCGGCGTGCTCGGCCCGATGCTGCTGTTCGGCTTCGGCATGGGGCTGAACTTCGTGACGCTCACCCTGACAGCCGTCTCCGGGGTCGCCCCGCACGAGGCGGGTGCGGCGTCCGGCCTGCTCAACGTCACGCAGCAGGTGGGCGGTTCGCTGGGCCTGTCCATCCTCACCACGGTCTTCGGTACGGCCGGCCGTGAGGAAGGGGAGAAGCAGGTGCGGCTCTTCATGGCGGAGGCCACGGCCGAGCAGAAGGCCGAGTTCGCAAGGACCCAGCAGCTTCCGGCCCCATGGAGCCATGAGGTGCTCGCCCATGGCATCGCGACGGCGTTCATCCCCGCCATCGCGATGGCCGTACTCGCCCTGGTCACCGCCGTGGTGGTCATCAGGGTCCGCAAGAGCGACCTCGACGCCCTCGCGGGCACGGCGGGCCCCGCCGGGGGCTGACCGCCGCCCGCGGATGCCGGACCACACCCGGAAGGCGGAGGCCGCGGGTGTGGTCCGGCCCGCGGCCCAAGAACTCCGAACAAGAGTGGAGTCCGATCGGCTCGCGGCGTCTGGTGCGTGCGGTCGCAAGGCGCCGGAAGCTCCTTGTAGCGGGGCCACCAGGGGCTTTCGGCAACGCGGCGAGCGTGCGTGCCAGGCGTCGCGAGCCGGGCTCCACTCTTGTTCGGAGCTCCAAGTCACGGAGGCGGCTCTCAGGGGGTGGTCCAGCGGTACGGCGACTCAGTCTCCGGCCCGCCGCACTCCGGCCCGCCCGCCCGCGCCGACACCGGTCGCTCCTCCAGGATGCGCCGGGCCTCGGCCTCTCCACGGCTCGTGGCGTACCAGGGTGTGTCCGGCCCGTCCTCCAGTTCGGCGGCGATGTCCGAGAGCGCGCACGAGCGCATGGGCTCCTCCAGCCGGTCCAGGACGGGTACGGCGTCGGCGGACAGCCCTCTCGCGTACTCGAGGTCGAAGCGGCCCGTGGTCTCGTACCGTTCGACGTTGCGCTCGGCGATCAGCTCGTCCGGCGACGCGAACCCGAACGCGAGCACCCCGGCGACCGCACTGGCCGCGACGGCGCGCGGCAGCCATCGGGCACCCCACACGCCGGCCGCCATGATGAGCACGATCACCAGGCCGAGCCACAGCTCCATGGCCAGCACCGAGATCCTCAGCCGCGTGAGCCCGTACGCGTCCACATACATGTCCATGCGGCGCACGGCGGATGCCACGACAACGAGCGCCAGCGCGCACAGGGTGCCCAGCACGACCCGCACGAGCGTGCGGTCGCTGGATCGGGTGCGTGGCGCCCAGCGCAGCGCCACGACGATGACCACCAGGGTGAGCAGGGTGGCCATGAGCAGCTGCCAGAAGCCCTGACGCGCGTACTGGGCGTAGGTGAGGCCCGTCTCCGCCAGCACGGCGTCGTAGCCTCCGAAGAGCACGGCGAGCTGGACGGCGTTGAAGGCGGCGAAGAGGGCGACGAGCCAGACCAGCGGGAGCGCCCACTCGACGCGGCCACGAGCCCGTCCGGCGGGCACCCGCATCCGGTCCCAGCGGGTCGGCGCCGCGGCGGTGCGGGCCGCCGCGAGCGTCCCGAAGAGGCCCAGCATGAGGAGCAGGACCCGCCAGGGCCCGTCCTCCGTGGAGACGTCGGGCACCAGGGCGCCGAGGAGGTCGGCGAAGGCGGCGTCCGCCGAGGCGAAGAGGACTCCGAAGACCAGCAGCAGCACCGCGGCCACGGCCAGCGCCCGCAGCACGGGTCCCACCCTGCTCCGGTCGCCGCCCGCGCGGTCCCGCAGCCCCTGCCAGGCCCAGGCGGGCCCGGTCACCGCGGCCGTCAGCACACCGACGGGGCCGAGCAGGACGGCCGGCCAGGTGCGGCCGCCGTGCAGGGCGAGCGAGCCCGCCGCGAGCGCGGTGACGACCGCGAGGAACGAGGGCCACGCCGCGGCCTGTACCGCGGGCACGATCAACAGGGCGAGGCCTCCCGCGCCCCAGACGAGCGACCAGCGGTGCGGCCGCCGGCCGGCCCGTCGGCCTGCGAAGTACACGGCCAGGGTCGCGGGTACCGCGACGACCAGCAGGTTGACGGCCATACCGTCGCCGAGCAACAGCATGCTGAGCAGCCCGGTGGCCAGCGCGGCCCAGAGCGTGGCCGTGCGGATCGGCGCGGGCTCCTCGACGCCGGGTCCGGCCGGACGAAGCGGCGCGGGCGGCGCCCCACCGGGGATCGGCTTCGTCCCGGCGACCGACCGTATGGAGCCGGGCTCAGCGGCCCGGCCGGTCGGATCGGACCCGGTGGTGCGCCGTATCGGCCCGGCCCCGGCGGCCCGGGCCGTCGGTTCGGGCTCGGCCGGCCCCTTCGTCCCGGTGTCGGCGGCCTCGCCCGTCGGCGTCGGCTGAGCGGTCGGGCGCTCCGCCGCGGCGTCCGTGGGCGCCTGCGCCTGCGCGCCGCGGTGTCCGGCCGAGGCTCGGGCCCTGGGCGTTCGTCCGTCAGGACCGGACGCGGCGGGCGTGGACGGTGGTTCGGACACGGGACCCCCTTCCCCGACCGGCCCTCACCACCCCCCGCGGGCAGCGTGCCGCTGCGGCAGAAGGCTCGTGACCGGTGTCTCGTCGCCGCGCCTTGTCAAGATCAACAGCGGCGTGCCGGACAGGCTATGCGGCAGGACGAGCCGATACGGAGGCCGAGGAGCGCTCTGTGGCATGGCTGTGACACTTGAGGCGTTGTGATGCCTTGAGGCCGGGGAAGTGCCTGGCGTCGAGGGCGGTGAGGGGCTCCGGCCGAGGCCCCGGCCGCCGAGGCCGAAGGGGAAGGCCCCACCGGACTACTGGACCGGCACCCAGTCCGGCAGTGCCTCCGTCTGCTCCACCCAGGCCTCGGGAGGCGCCCCGTCCTTGCCGCCGGAGGCGACCACTCCCCCGACGATCGCGCAGGTCGTGTCGACGTCGCCGCCGGCCTGGGCGGTGGTCCAGAACGCCGTCTCGTAGTCACCGAGGGCGCGCGCGGCCGACCACAGCGCGAACGGCACCGTGTCGTGCGCAGTCGTACGCCGGCCACACCCCAGTACGGCCGCGACCGTGTCCGCGTCGGCGTAGTCGAGCATGTCCCGGGCACGCCGCAGCCCCGCGCCGACGGCGCTCTTCGGGACGAGGGCGATGACACCGTCGAGCAGTGCCTCGGCGGTCGGCGGCCCCGCCGGGTCGGCCGCCAGAGCGGCGGCCGCCGCGACCGCCATGGCCCCGACGACGGCCTCGCGATGCTGGTGCGTGGGATACGCGGAGATCTCCGCCTGGTGTGTCGCCTGCTCGGGGTCGCCTGCGTACCAGGCGCCCAGCGGGGCGATCCGCATCGCCGCGCCGTTGCCCCATGATCCCTGGCCGTTGAAGAGCGCGGAGGCCAGTTCACGCCAGTCGCCGCCCTCGCGGACCAGTCGCAGCAGGCGGTTGACCGCGGGCCCGTAGCCGCGGTCGAAGTCATGGTGGACGGCGAAGGAACGGGCGAGTTCGTCCTGGTCGATCCTGTGGTGGGCGGCGAGGACGGCCACGACGGAGCAGGCCATCTCGGTGTCGTCGGTCCACTGCCAGGGGCCGGGCGGGGGCTCGCGGCGCTTGAGCAGCGGATAGTTCACGGGCACGAAGTACTGCGAGCCCAGCGCGTCCCCGACCGCGAGTCCGCGCAGGCTGGCCAGGGCACGCTCCAGGCGGCCTTCGGGAGAGGAGTCAGCGGTCATCGCCCTGCCACTCTAACCGGTGGCTCCATACGATTCCGGGTCGCGCCAGCGGTCGAACGGCCGGTCGAGGGTGTACTTGCCGTTCTCCCCGAGCACAAGCATCCGCATCTCCGCGTTCCCCGGGTTGGACAGGGACTCGAACTCCGCCACCGTCCAGTGGAACCACCGCATGCAGAACAGCCGCATGGCGAGCCCATGGGTCACTATCAGGACGTTCGGCGGGTGGTTGGGGTCCTCGAAGCTGCGGAACAGGCTCTCCAGGAAGTTGCCGACCCGGTCGTACACGTCGGCCCCGGACTCCCCCTGTGCGAAGCGGTAGAAGAAGTGGCCGTACGCGTCCCGATAGGCCTTCTGGAGCCGTACGTCAGCGGGGTCCTGCCAGTTGCCCCAGTCCTGCTCCCGCAGTCGGGGCTCCTCACGCACCCGCACCTGCTCGGGGTCCAGATGGAAGGCCTGGAAGGTCTCGTGCGTCCGGCGGTAGGGGGAGACGTAGACGCTGACGCGCTCCCGGCCGAACAGTTCCCGGAGCCGCTTTCCGGTCTCCTCGGCCTGCTGCCAGCCCAGCTCGGTGAGGGCCAGAGCATGGTCGGGCTCACGTTCGTACACGGTGTCATCAACATTGCCCGTTGACTCCCCGTGCCGGACAAGGACGATGCGCCGTGGTCGTGCCATGCCGAAACCCTAAGGGGGACGGGACCGTAACGAGCACCCGTCCGGCTCCCATTACGGCGTAGATCACATGGATCCCGCGGGTCCGATGACGAGGTCTGGTCCGTTTGGAGTTCCAACTTACCAGGCGGGTCAACCGGCCTCAGACCGTCCAGCTCGGTTCCAGCTCCACGATGTCGCCCGCGAGGGCGGCGACGTCCGCTTCGATCTGGGCCCGCAGGGCGAGGCGCTCGATGCGTTCGACGCGGTACTTGCCGTGCTCGGCGGCCGACTGCCACATGGAGAGGATCAGGAACTCCTGGCCCGGCGCCTCGCCGAACAGACCTCGCAGCATCCCCGGGGAGCCCGCCATCGCGGGGTTCCAGACCTTCTCCTGCATCAGCGCGAAGTGCTCGGCCCGCTCCTCGTGGACACGACAGTGCGCCACGCGTAGCAGATCGGCGTCCGTGAAGCGCGGCTCGAAGCCGGTCTTCACGTCGAAGCGGTGGTCGAAGAGCTTGATCTGGGAGTCCTTGAAGGTGCCGGACTGCGATGCGGCGAGGCGGTCGTGGGAACGGGCCATGAAGGAGTCGTAGAAGGCACGGCTCTCCCAGAACGAGAAGATGTGCACCACTCCGGGTCGTGCCCGGCTCCAGCCCCCACCCTGTCCACGGAATCCCGGCTCCCCCAGAAGCCCCGCCCACTTTCGCTGCCCCCGCTCGAAGCCGCGGCGGTCGACCACGGTGCAGCGAATCCACTTGACCAGCACCGCGCCATGGTAAGGCCACGTAGCGTGGCACCGGTCACTCTCCGACGGGTTGTGGCCCGGCGAGCGTCGGCGAACACATGCGAGGATGGGCAACTGGCCTGGACTGGGGAGCAGTTCGGCCGGCCAGTATCGGAGAACGGGGAGGAGAGTTCTGTTGAACGGCCTCAACAAGGGCATCCACAAGGTCGAGGTGTCGCTGAAGTGGGACCCGAGCCCGGCCGGGCAGCCGCCCACGGACCTCGACATCGTCGCGGCGACCTACCCGGCGGCCGACCCGAACGGCGATCCCGCCTACGTCGTGCACTTCGACAGCCGTTCGCCCGACGGCACCATCACGCTCCACCGCGACAGCAAGACCGGCCAGGGTTTCGGCTGGGACGAGGTCATGACGGTGGAGCTGAACCGCCTCGACAGCCGGTACGGGCGCGTCGTGATCGGCGTCGCCATACAGCAGGGGGCGAGTCCCAGGGCCTTCGGCGACGTCAGCAAGCCGGCCCTGCGCATCCGCGAGGACTACACCGTCCTGGCGGAGGACGACTTCGCCGGGGTGCGCGACTCCACCGCCGCGACCGTCGCCGAGTTCGTACGGGACGGTTCCGGCACCTGGAGCTTCCTCCCCGGTCTGCACGGCTACGACGAGGACCCGGCGACCTTCGCCCGCGTGATGGGCGCCCCGCGCGAGTCCTGACGCGCCTGCGCCACCGACGCCGAAGGGCGGCACGGCCATTGGCCGTGCCGCCCTTCAGTGCCTCAGGGTGTCAGCTGCACCCGCTGGTCGAGCCGCAGCCCTCGCAGATGTAGCAGGAGCCGGCCCGCTGCATCTTCGTACCGCAGGAGAAACAGAGCGGGGCGTCGGCGTGGATGCCCAGCTGCATCTCCACCAGCTCGGCGCTGGTGTGGGCCTGCTTCGGGGCGGGCTTGGCCGCCTCGACCTCGGCCCTCGGCGTGGCCACGGCCTTCAGGTCCGTCTGGCGCGGGGCCGACTGGGCCAGGCCCTCGACGTCCACGTCCTCCTCGGCGGGCTCGTACGAACCCGTCTCCAGGTGGCGCTGCCGCTCCTCGGCGGAGTGGATGCCGAGCGCGGAGCGCGTCTCGAAGGGCAGGAAGTCCAGGGCGAGTCGGCGGAAGATGTAGTCGACGATCGACTGGGCCATCCGCACGTCCGGGTCGTCCGTCATACCGGCCGGCTCGAAGCGCATGTTGGTGAACTTCGAGACGTACGTCTCCAGCGGCACGCCGTACTGGAGCCCGACGGACACCGCGATGGAGAAGGCGTCCATCATGCCCGCGAGGGTGGAGCCCTGCTTGGACATCTTCAGGAAGACCTCACCGAGACCGTCGTCCGGGTAGGAGTTGGCGGTCATGTAGCCCTCGGCGCCGCCGACGGTGAAGGACGTGGTGATGCCGGGACGTCCCTTCGGCAGGCGCTTGCGGACCGGGCGGTACTCGACGACCTTCTCGACCGCGGTCCGGATCGTCTCCTCGGCCTTCTCGGTGATCTCCGCCTTCTCCGAGTCCTTGGTCTTGGCGGAGAGCGGCTGGCCGACCTTGCAGTTGTCGCGGTAGATCGCCAGCGCCTTGACGCCGAGCTTCCAGGCCTCGAAGTAGATCTCCTCGACCTCCTCGACGGTCGCCGTCTCCGGCATGTTGACCGTCTTGGAGATGGCACCCGAGATCCACGGCTGGATCGCGGCCATCATGCGGACGTGGCCCATCGGGGAGATGGCCCGCTCGCCCATGGCGCAGTCGAAGACCTCGTAGTGCTCCTGCTTGAGGCTCGGGGCGTCGATCACATTGCCGTGCTCGGCGATGTGGGCGACGATCGCCTCGATCTGCTCCTCCTGGTAGCCCAGGCGGCGCAGGGCCTGCGGGACCGTGCCGTTGACGATCTGCATCGAGCCGCCGCCGACCAGCTTCTTGAACTTGACCAGCGCGAGGTCGGGCTCGACACCGGTGGTGTCGCAGGACATCGCGAGGCCGATGGTGCCGGTGGGGGCCAGCACCGACGCCTGCGAGTTGCGGAAGCCGTTCTTCTCGCCGAGGCGGAGCACGTCCTGCCATGCCTCCGTGGCGGCGGCCCAGACCGGGGTGTCCAGGTCGTCCATGCGCACGGCGGTGCCGTTGGCGTCGGAGTGCTGCTTCATGACGCGGTTGTGGGCGTCGGCGTTGCGGGCGTATCCGTCGTAGGGGCCCACGACCGCGGCCAGTTCGGCGGAGCGCCGGTAGGCCGTGCCGGTCATCAGGGAGGTGATGGCGCCGGCGAGGGCGCGGCCGCCGTCGGAGTCGTACGCGTGGCCGGTCGCCATGAGCAGGGCGCCGAGGTTGGCGTAACCGATGCCGAGCTGGCGGAAGGCGCGGGTATTCTCGCCGATCTTCTGGGTCGGGAAGTCCGCGAAGCAGATCGAGATGTCCATCGCGGTGATGACCAGCTCGACGACCTTCTGGAAACGCTCGACCTCGAAGGACTGGTTGCCCTTGGCGTCGTCCTTCAGGAACTTCATCAGGTTCAGCGAGGCCAGGTTGCAGGACGTGTTGTCCAGGTGCATGTACTCGCTGCACGGGTTCGACGCGGTGATCCGGCCGGACTCGGGGCAGGTGTGCCAGTTGTTGATGGTGTCGTCGTACTGGATGCCGGGGTCGGCACAGGCCCAGGCGGCCTCGGCGATCTTGCGGAAGAGTCCCTTGGCGTCGACCTTCTCGATGACCTCGCCGGTCATCCGGGCCCGCAGACCGAAGTCGCCGCCCTGCTCGACCGCCTTCATGAACTCGTCGTTCACCCGGACCGAGTTGTTGGCGTTCTGGTACTGGACGGAGGTGATGTCGTCGCCACCGAGGTCCATGTCGAAGCCCGCGTCACGCAGGACGCGGATCTTCTCCTCCTCCTTCACCTTGGTCTCGATGAAGTCCTCGATGTCCGGGTGGTCCACGTCGAGGACGACCATCTTGGCGGCGCGGCGGGTGGCACCGCCCGACTTGATCGTCCCGGCGGACGCGTCGGCGCCGCGCATGAAGGAGACGGGACCGGAGGCGTTGCCGCCGGAGGAGAGCAGTTCCTTGGAGGAACGGATACGGGACAGGTTCAGGCCGGCGCCGGAGCCGCCCTTGAAGATCATGCCCTCTTCCTTGTACCAGTCGAGGATCGACTCCATGGAGTCGTCGACGGCGAGGATGAAGCAGGCGGAGACCTGCTGGGGCTGCGGGGTGCCCACGTTGAACCAGACGGGGCTGTTGAAGCTGAAGATCTGGTGCAGGAGGGCGTACGCCAGTTCGTGCTCGAAGATCTCGGCGTCGGCGGGCGAGGCGAAGTACTTGTAGTCCTCACCGGCCTTCCGGTACGTCTTCACGATGCGGTCGATGAGCTGCTTCAGGCTCACCTCGCGCTGCGGGGTGCCGACGGCGCCCCGGAAGTACTTGCTGGTGACGATGTTGACCGCGTTCACCGACCAGAACTCGGGGAACTCGACGCCACGCTGCTCGAAGTTGACCGAGCCGTCGCGCCAGTTGGTCATGACGACGTCACGGCGCTCCCAGGCCACCTCGTCGTACGGGTGCACGCCGGGGGTGGTGTGGATGCGCTCGATACGCAGGCCCTTGCTCGCCTTGGTGCCCTTGGCGCGGGAACTCCGTGCCGGACCGCTCGCCGTCTCTGTCATGCCGCCTCCCTGTATCGGGCTGAAACGCCCTGAAGTGCCACTTTGTTCCTGTGACACGGTGTTCTGTCTGATGTCGCGCTCCGGCCCGCTCAGCCGTTCGCGACAGGTCTGGATCGCCGCCGATCACCCGGTCCCGGTGGGCCGGTGGTGCGGCCCGCCCTCAGTCGGCGGCGTTGGCGGGCACGGGGACCTGAGCAGCCCCTCCGGACCCGCGGTCGTTCTCCCGGCACCCCTCGCCGGCGCTGTCGACGTCGTCGTCCGCGCCGGGGCGCTTCCCCTGCTCTTCCCTGAGTTCCGCGATGGCGGCCTCGAAGTCCTCCAGCGAATCGAACGCCCGGTAGACCGAGGCGAACCGCAAGTAGGCGACGAGGTCGAGTTCCTGCAGTGGGCCGAGTATGGCCAGACCCACGTCATGGGTGGTCAGTTCGGCGCTCCCGGTCGCTCGCACGGCCTCCTCGACCCGCTGGCCGAGCTGGGCGAGCGCGTCCTCGGTGACAGGCCGTCCCTGGCATGCCTTGCGGACGCCGTTGATGACCTTGGTGCGACTGAAGGGTTCGGTCACACCGGACCTCTTGACCACCATCAGCGAGCACGTCTCCACCGTCGTGAAACGACGGGAGCAGTCCGGACACTGGCGGCGCCTGCGGATCGACGTGCCGTCGTCCGTCGTACGACTGTCGACGACACGGCTGTCGGGGTGCCTGCAGAAGGGACAGTGCATAACTCCAACCCTCCTCACAGCACGACTCAATAGCCCCACGAGCCGCTTGGACCCCGCGGAAGCAGCCCCAAGCATAGGGGATGACCACGAGCCCTCAGACCGGGGGGACCACAACTTCTGGGCTGTTGTTGCAATCCAAGCACTAGATGTAGGGCCTCGCACGTAAATCCACCCACGACGCGCGTGTCGCACCCGTAACGGCGGGGGCCCGGCGGACGGGCCGTCGCGGAGCGCGTCCGCGCCGTCGCGGAACGGACCGGAACACGGGGGACGCCGAAGAAACCGGGTACCGGTACACGGCAGGAGAAGCGGGGAGTGGCAGACTGTGCCGCGCGGCGACAGCGGCCCACGAAGCCTTCACCCCGGCCGTGAAGAGTACAGCAATAAGCGGTTTTGTCCGCCGGGAGCAGTCGGGCCATACACCTGGACACTTGGTCACGTCAGGTAATCCACGGTTTTTCACTCGAACGTGTGTTTGGCGCAACCTTTCGAAAGCAACTACCGTTGTGCTGCACGGGAGACCATCGAGAGGGGCCGACGTGACCACGACCGCAGACAGTGCCACCATCACCGCCCAGGACCGCTCCCAGGGCCGACTCGAGCCGGTGCACGCGATGAACGAAGTTCCGAACCATGAGGGGCCCAAGCGGGCCCTGCCCGGCCGACCTCCAGGCATCAGGGCGGACAGCTCCGGGCTGACCGACCGGCAGCGCCGGGTGATCGAGGTGATCAGGGACTCCGTGCAGCGGCGCGGGTACCCGCCGTCGATGCGGGAGATCGGCCAGGCGGTCGGCCTGTCGAGCACGTCGTCCGTGGCGCACCAGCTGATGGCCCTGGAGCGCAAGGGCTTCCTGCGCCGCGACCCGCACCGCCCGCGTGCGTACGAGGTCCGCGGCTCTGACCAGCCCGCGGCGCAGCCGACCGACACCGCGGGCAAGCCCGCCGCGTCGTACGTTCCGCTCGTCGGCCGGATCGCGGCCGGTGGCCCGATCCTCGCCGAGGAGTCGGTCGAGGACGTGTTCCCGCTCCCGCGGCAGCTCGTCGGCGACGGTGAGCTGTTCGTCCTGAAGGTCGTGGGCGACTCGATGATCGAGGCCGCGATCTGCGACGGCGACTGGGTGACGGTCCGCCGCCAGCCTGTCGCCGAGAACGGCGACATCGTGGCCGCCATGCTGGACGGCGAGGCCACGGTGAAGCGCTTCAAGCGCGAGGACGGCCATGTGTGGCTGTTGCCGCACAACGCCGCCTACGAGCCCATCCCGGGTGACGACGCGACCATCCTCGGCAAGGTGGTGGCGGTTCTGCGCCGCGTCTGACACCCCGCGGCGGACGGCGCCCATGCCCGTCCGCGCCCCTGATCCGGGCCCCGGAATCCACTGCGCCGGTTCCGGGGCCCTGGGCTTTCCGTGCCCGGTGGCCCGCCCCCGCTCGGGACGCTGTTGGGCGACCGAGCGGGGGCGGGCCACCGGCGTCTCTACGCCTCTTCCACGGCCTTCGCCGCCTGGTCGATCGCGGCGAGCGACTTGCGGACCTGGTTGCGGTCCGTGGTGTACCAGAAGTCGGGAAGCGACGCCTTCAGATAGCTGCCGTACCGTGCCGTCGCCAGCCTCTGGTCCAGTACGGCCACCACCCCGCGGTCGCCCTGGGCGCGTACGAGGCGGCCGGCGCCCTGGGCCATCAGCAGGGCCGCGTGGGTGGCCGCGACAGCCATGAAGCCATTGCCGCCCGCCTCCTCGACGGCCTTCTGGCGGGCGCTCATCAGCGGATCGTCGGGGCGCGGGAACGGGATCTTGTCCATGACGACCAGCTGGCAGCTGGGACCGGGCACGTCGACGCCCTGCCAGAGGGAGAGCGTGCCGAACAGGCAGGTCTTCGGATCGGCAGCGAAGCCCTTGATCAGCTCGCCCAGCGTCTCCTCGCCCTGGAGGAGGATCGGGAACTCGGGGATGCGGACCCGCAACTCCTCCGCCGCCAGTTGGGCGGCCCGCATCGACGAGAACAGACCGAGTGTCCGGCCGCCGGCCGCCTGGATCAGCTCCGTGAGCTCGTCCAGCATGTCCGCCCGGTCGCCGTCCCGCGCGGGGCGCGACAGATGCTTGGCGACGTAGAGGATGCCCTGCTTCGGGTAGTCGAACGGCGAGCCGACGTCGACTCCCTTCCACTGCGGGAAGTCGTCCCCCTCGGTGCCCTCCGGAGCCAGCCCCAGGGACGCCCCCACGCCGTTGAAGTCGCCGCCCAGCTTCAGGGTGGCCGAGGTCAGGGTGACGGAGCGGTCCGCGAAGAGCTTCTCCCTGAGGAGGCCCGACACGGACATGGGGGCCACCCGCAGGGAGGCGCCGAAGCGGTCGTGCCGCTCGTACCAGACGACGTCCCACTCGGAGCCGTGACTGATGCGCTCCGCCACGTCGTGCACGCTCTCCACGGCGGCCAGCGCCTGCTTGCGGACGGCGTCCTCGTCCTGGACGGACTTGTCACGGGTGGTGCCGAGCGCGGTGATCACCGTACGGGCGGCGTCGCGCAGCGCCATCAGGGCGTACGCCAGGTCCTCCGGGATCTCCTCCAGGCGTCCGGGCAGGGCCAGCTCCATCAGCCGCTCGAAGCCCTCGGCGGCGGTCTGGAGCTGGTCCGCGGCCTTCTCGTTGACGAGTTTCGCCGCTCGCCTCACCGCGCGGTTGACCTGGCCCGGGGTCAGTTCGCCGGTCGCCACACCGGTCACCCTGGAGACCAGTTCGTGGGCCTCGTCGACGATCAGCACCTCGTGCGGCGGGAGCACCGGGGCGCCCTCGATGGCGTCGATCGCGAGCAGGGCGTGGTTGGTGACGACGACCTCGGCGAGCTTGGCCCGCTCCCGGGCCATCTCGGCGAAGCACTCGGCGCCGTAGGCGCACTTCGAGGCTCCGAGGCACTCCCGCGACGACACGGACACCTGAGACCAGGCGCGGTCGGACACACCGGGGGTGAGGGCGTCCCGGTCGCCCGTCTCGGTCTCCTGCGACCAGTCCCGCAGCCGCAGCAGGTCCTGTCCCAGTTTGCTGGACGGCGCGGCCGCCTCGAACTGGTCGAACAGGCCGTCCTCCTCGTCCTGCGGGACCCCCTCGTTGAGGCGGTGCAGGCACAGGTAGTTCGACCGGCCCTTGAGCATCGCGAACTCGGGGCGGCGGCGCAGCAGCGGGTGCAGTGCGTCGACCGTTCTCGGGAGGTCCCGCTCCACGAGCTGCCGCTGCAGCGCCAGGGTCGCCGTGGCCACGACGACGCGCTCTCCCTGGGCGAGGGCGGGTACCAGGTAGCCCAGCGACTTGCCGGTGCCGGTGCCCGCCTGGACCAGCAGATGGGAGCCGTCGTCGATCGCCTCCGCGACGGCTTCGGCCATGGTCACCTGGCCGGGGCGCTCCGTGCCGCCGACAGCGGTGACGGCGGCATGCAGGAGTTCGTGGAGTGAGGGCTTCGTCATAGCGCGACCACCCTACGGGGCGGCACTGACAAACGGGTGATCACGGCGGAGGGGACGGGGGTGCGAGGGGCGGTGCGGAGCGGGATCAAGACGGGTTCTCTTCGGCGGGGAGGGGGAGGCGGGCCTTGCCCGGCGTTCCCGGAATTCGGTCGGGCCCGATCGGGAACCGGATCGGGCCGGGCGGTGTACCAGGTATGACGGCGTCGCGCCAGGCGCACAGGGGATCTACATGAGATCGCGCAGCAGCCGGTCCCGGATCATGAGGGCGGCCCGTTTGTCGGGCAGGTCGGCCTCGGCGGAGTACCGGAAACCGGCTCGGAGGAAAGCGGAGACGGAGGGGAAGTTGCGGAGGTCGGGCTCCGCGACGACGCGGGCGCAGGAAGGGCGCCTGTCCAGGACGAGATCGGCGACGGCGCGCAGCAGGGCGGAGCCGAGTCCCCTTCCCCGGTCGGCCACCGGACCGATGAGGAGGTGGATTCCGGTGTCATGGGGGCGTGCGGGGTAGTGGCGGGCGATGGGGTCGAGGTCCGCCCGGTAGATCTCCCAGTAGCTCATCGGGGTGCCGTCCAGCAGACCGAGGCAGGGGACGCTGCGGCCGTCACCGTCGAGCTGGGCCCTGAGGTGGTTCGCGGTCACCTGCTGGGGCCCGGCGAGCTTCCAGAAGGAGGCCACGGCGGAGTCGTTCATCCAGCGGGAGATCAGCGGAAGGTCCCGTTCGAGGCGGGCGGGGAGGAGACGCAGCGTGCCGACCGGGGTGGCCACGGGCCCCCAGTCTGCAAGCCGGTCCAGCAGTGCCCCCTTGCCCGAGAGCGTCTCCCGTCGCGAGCGGGCGGCACCGCCGCCCGGGTCGGCCTCCTCCCCGAGGAACGCGGCCGGATCGTCGGCCGCGCGCAGTTCGAGCGTGTCCTCGTTGCTCGGGGCCTGGGCGGTGCCCGTGTCGGTGCCGGGAGTGGTGCTCGCATCGGTGGGAGGCACGCGACGCTCCTCTCAGGGGATGGGGTGGGGCATGTTCCTCGGGGCGCGAAGGGAGTCGTCAGTGATCGGGTCAGATGTGGAGGGGGTTGGCGATGGTGACGTAGACGGACTGGGTGTCGACCGGGCCGACGAGTTCGTCGAGGCCGTGCAGCCTGGTCAGCAGATTGGCCTTGCAGCGCAGGACCGGTGAGGCGAGCAGCAGGGCCGGGAGGGTGGTGTCCAGCCGGGCGGGGCCGGTGGCGACGTCGGCCAGGAATCGGCGGAAGGCGGCGAGCAGCAGCCGTTCGTCGGCGAGGCCCTGCGAGCCGAACGCGCCGATGAGACCGAACACGTTGTTGACGCCGAGGTAGTAGGCGAACCGTTCGTCGGCGACCTCGTCGGAGACGAACGTGTCGCTGTGCTCACCGATGCCGGGCAGCCGGGCGTCGAGGTCCGCGCGACGGGACTCGCGGAAGTAGTAGCCCTGGTTGTCGCGGTACCGGCCGCCGATGGGCCAGCCGTCGGGGTCGAGCAGGAGGACGGTGTTCTGCTGGTGGGCTTCGAGGGCGATCCCGGCCTCGCTGTCCAGCCACAGCACGGGCCGTACGACCTGTTCCAGGTAGCGCAGGAACCACTCGGCGGCGACGACGCGCAGGGGGCGGCCGGTTCGGCCGGCGAGCCGGGTGACGACCTCGGCGAGCCGGGACCGCGGCGTGGGGCGCTCCCGCGGACGGTCGGCGCGGCCGGGCGACCGCTGGTCGGCGAGGTGGTGCGGCGCTCGGCTGTGGAAGGACGCTCGCTGCCCGGGGATGCGGCCCGCCTGCTGCCCGCCATCCGCGTACGGCCCGCCCGCGTACGGCCCGTCCCTGTACGGCCTCGGTGATACGAGCCCAGCCACACAGCGCGCGTCGTCCGCCGGTCCGAACGGGTTGTGCCGGATCACCACGTCCAGGCCGGGCACGGGGTCGCCGTCCGGCGCGGTGACCGCCAGCCAGGCCGGGTCGCGGATGATGTCGAACCCCGGGTGGGTCGCCCGCCACTGCCTGGTCAGACCGGTGCGCAGCAGACGGTGGACCTCGACGCCTCGGTGCAGCTCCTTGCGGAGGTTCTCGCGGCGGGAGTTGGTGATCCGCAGCCCCAGTGACAGCTTCAGCATCGCGGGGGCAGCCGTGCGGTGCACGGTGCGGACGGAGGAGGTGGGGTGCCACGGGGAGCCGTGGGGGCCGAGGTCGATCAGCAGTCCGGCGTCCAGCAGGGCGGCGACGGTCGGGCGGTGTCGGACCTCGCGCAGTTGCCAGGGGTGGACGGGGAGGGCGGCATGGCCGTCGGGCAGCCGCAGACCCGTGCCGGCCAGCCGTGCGGTCAGTTGTTCGGCTGGGACGACTCGGCCGCGCTCCGTCCATGCCGAGTCCGTCGACAGAACGGACGGGGCGACGGCCATCCAGTGCAGGGGAAAGGAGCCCCGGAGTTCGGGCGAGTAGTGCCGCGCTTCCGCCTCGGACAGCCCTTCCCGGCTCTTCGGGGTGGGGTGCAGTGGATGGCCCAGGACGAGAGCCTGCTCTGCGGCAAGGAAGTGATCCGGGATGTCGTCCGGTCGGGCACGACGCTCGGCGATGAACCCGGCGACACGTCGTGCGGAGTCGGCGACCCTGCCGACGAGGTCGAGCGGGTCGGGGGATTCGGGGGAGGCGGCTTGGTCGAGCGGGGCCGGTCGGCCGAGCCGGGCGGGTGGGCCCAGGGGGGCGGCCGGGCCGGGCGAGGCCGGTCGGCCCGGCCGGGCCGAGCGGTCGGCAGCGGGCGGCACCGAGGACTGCGCCGCGGGGCCGGGCGATGCGCCGGCGACCGGCTCCCCCGCGTCCCGCCGGGCCGTCCCCCCGACGGCGGCAACCTCTCTGGCCAGCAGGGCCGCCACCGTCACCGCGTCTGCGGGCGGCGCCGTCGCGGGGGCGTCGGCGAGGCGGGGGAAACCGAAGCGGTGCCAGCCGGTCGGGGACCAGTGGCGGACCGGAACGACGAGGGTCGCACCCGTGGCGGTGAGGGGGATGCGAAGGGTGTCTTCGCCGGGGCGGGAGAGGTCGTGCTCGCGTACCCAGCACCGCAGCAGGTTCTCGACGGCCGCTGCCTGCGCTGCGATGCGCGGGTCGGGATGGTCCAGCGGATCGCCGGTGGTGAGGGCGGGGTGTTCGGTGCTCCGGTGCCGGGTGCGGGTGTCCTCTGGCAGGGCGTCAGGTGCGGCCGGTGCGAGGGGAACCCGTGGGAGAGGGGCGTCGCCCTCGGGTGCGTCGGTACGGCCTGGGAAGGCAGGGGTCGCGGTCAAGGAGATTCCTGGATGTGGTGGTCCGGGCGGGGTGGTCGTGCGGTGTGCGGTGGAGAGGAGTGCGGGCTCACGCGGAGTGAGCGCCGGGGGGCGAGGCCGGTGCGAGACGTCGTCACGTCGTCAGCGTCCGGGCGGGCCGGTTGCCGAGGGCGCCGGGGCGGCGGCATGGGGGGCCCGCTCGGCGCCCGGAGGTGGGGGCGAAGGGAGGTTCCCTGGCTGTTCGGACACTCAACCGCCCGGCGTGCGCCCCGGGCGCACGATTGCTTCGGGCCCGTTGGTTCCCGCCCCCCGCGCTGCTGCCGAGGCCACGGAGGCGATCGCGTCCGTGAGGCGGTCGAGTACGGCGCCGGCCTGTTCGTCGGTGATCGTCAGAGGAGGGAGAAGACGGACGACGCCGGCGTGGCGGCCGCCCAGTTCGACGATCAGACCGCGGCGGAGGCACTCACGCTGGACGGCGGTGGCGAGGGAGGGTGCGGGAGGATGCGGGCCGGTGACACCGGAGGACGGGGCCGCGTCCGGGTTGACCATCTCGATGCCGATCATCAGCCCCCGCCCCCGTACGTCGCCGACGCAGGTGAACTCCTCGGTGAGGCGGCGGAGGTGGGTGAGCATGCGGCGGCCCAGGGCTTCGGCGCGCTCGGCGAGTCCGTTGGCGCGCACGTACGCGAGGGTGGCGGTCCCGGCGGCCATGGCAAGTTGGTTGCCGCGGAAGGTGCCCGCGTGGGCGCCGGGCCGCCACACGTCGAGGTCGTCGCGGTAGACCACGACGGCCAGGGGCAGGCTGCCGCCGATGGCCTTGGAGAGGACCATGACGTCGGGGACGACCCCGCTGTGTTCGACCGCCCAGAAGCGACCCGTGCGCCCCACGCCCGTCTGGACCTCGTCGGCGATCAGCGGGATGGAACGCGCCGCGGTGATCTCGCGCATCCGGCGGAGCCAGCCGTCCGGCGCGGGGATGACGCCGCCCTCGCCCTGGACGGGTTCGAGGATCATCCCGGCGGGCAACGGCACACCGGACTTCGAGTCGTCGAGGACGGACTCCGTCCAGCGGGCGGCGAGTTCGGCGCCGCGCTCGCCGCCGACACCGAAGGGGCAGCGGTAGTCCTGGGGATACGGCAGGCGCGCGACCCGCACGTCACCGGCGCCTCCGGACGCTTCGAGCGCCCCGGCGGTCATACCGTGGTAGGCGCCGGTGAAGGCGAGCAACCCGGTGCGGCCGGTCGCCGCCCGCACCAGCTTGAAGGCGGCTTCCACGGCATCCGTGCCGGCGGGCCCGCAGAACTGCACCCGGGCGCGCTCCGCGAGACCGGCCGGGAGCGTGCGGAACAGTTCGGTGGTGAAGGCGTCCTTGACGGGGGTGGCCAGATCGAGGACGTGCAGCGGGGCGCCCGAGTCGAGCACCTTGCGGATCGCCTCCAGGACGACCGGGTGGTTGTGCCCGAGGGCGAGGGTGCCAGCGCCGGACAGGCAGTCGAGATAGCGGCGGCCGTCCGCGCCTTCGATGGTCAGCCCTCGTGCCCTCACCGGCACGATGGGCAGGGCACGCGCGTAGGTGCGCGCCGCCGACTCCCGCGCCGCCTGCCGCCGCAGGATCCCCTCGTGGGACGTGCGCGCCCCCTCGTACTCCCGCTGTGCGGGCGCCCGTTCGTCCTCGTGGCCCGCAGGCGCGGGCTCGGGCTCGCTCTCCACAGGTGCCACCGCAGACTCGGTCACCGCCACGACTACACTTCCTCCCGCTGCTCAGAGGCGAGTTGGCAGGGGTCACCGAGCACCGGCGGGTCCCCGCCCGTACCAACGACGCGGCACGCACTCGGAAGCGGGTGAGGCGAAGATCCTTGCCGTGACGGAACCGTTGCCGTTCCATCGGATGTCCCCTACAGGGACCGCATAGTGTGTGGTGCCGCTCCGGAGGGACGCCCCGGCTCGGCGGATCCGCACCAAGCCGCGCGTACGGCGACCACGTACGAGGAAGCAGACGTACGAAGCCGAGCGCGAGTCGTGTCGGAGCCGTACGAGGAGGCGGCGGGCGTACGGAAAGGCCGTACGTGAACCGCTTCCGCAGCACAGAGTTCTCTAACGCCCCAGGGGAGTTCAGACCATGCGACTCATACGCCCGCTCTTCGCCGCTCGTCGTGGAAGGAGCGTGCGCCGCAGAACGTCCCCCGTCCTGGCAGCGGTCGGTCTCGCCACGGCCCTGTCGTTGACCGCCACCGCCTGCGGCTCGGGGGACACCACGGCGAGCGGGGAGGCGTCGTCGTCCGCCCAGGACGGCGGCAGCGGTGGCGACGGCAAGATCCGGATCCCGGACGACATCAAGGAGAAGCTCAAGGAACACGGGATCGACCTCGACAAGTGGCGGGGCGGGGCCTGGAAGGACTGGGACAAGGACGACTGGCTGCGCGAGGCCGAGGACTACGTCAACCCGATCATCAAGGACCTGTGGAACCCGGACCGGATGCGGGACGCCGAGGAGCCGGAGAAGGAGGTCGACGAGAGCGACCTCACCGGCGACCAGGGGGTCACCGACCCGACCCCGCAGGCCGTCCAGGCGGAGGCGGTGGCGACGAAGTACCACGCCAACGCGCCGGAGGCGGGCAAGGTCTTCTTCGACGCGCCCGAGGGCACGATGGTCTGCTCGGCGACGGTGGTGCAGGACCCGGCCAACCCGGGCAAATCCAACCTCGTGTGGACGGCCGGGCACTGTGTGCACGCCGGGAAGTCGGGCGGCTGGTACCGCAACATCGCCTTCGTCCCCTCGTACAACGACAGCGCTCTGTCGGCGTCGGAAATGAAGACGGCCACCCAGGATGAGGTCGCCCCCTACGGGGTCTGGTGGGGCGACTGGGCGCAGACGTCGGACCAGTGGATCGAGCAGGGCGGCCAGAAGGGCGGCGACGGAGCGGCGTACGACTTCGCGGTCATCCATGTGACACCGGAGGAGGGCAGCGGCAAGTCCCTGGAGGAGATGGTGGGTTCGGCGCTGCCGGTGGACTTCGACGCACCCGCCGTCCCGCAGGTGGACAGCATCACCGCGACGGGGTACCCGGCCGGCGCCCCCTACGACGGCGAGGCCATGTACCAGTGCACGGACAAGCCGGGGCGGCTCTCGCTCGTCGAGTCCGACCCGACGATGTACCGCATCGGCTGCACCATGACCGGCGGTTCGTCGGGCGGCGGCTGGGTGGCGATCGGCTCGGACGGCAAGCCGGCGCTGGTGTCGAACACCTCCATCGGCCCGGTGAGCGCGGGCTGGCTGGCCGGCCCGCGGCTGGGCAAGGAGGCCCGGGGTGTGTTCGACGCGGTGAGCAAGAAGTTCGGCAAGCGGTGACGTCCGGTACGCGGTGACGACCGCGTACGACGACTTCGGCGGCTGTCGGAAGGCGGCCGCCGAAGCGTCGTGGGAGATGTGGCGCGCGGAGACGTTCGGCCACGCGCCCTGCGCCAGTCCCCCAACCGCCCCCGCAAGGTGGGCGTGACACAGGGGGCAGTTCCGACCGGGGTCGAGAACCATGCGCTTCTCGGATCGGCGGCACCCTCTCCTTGCCGCCACCGGACCGAGTGACCCGCCTCCCGCTCCGGTCGAGGCGGCGGCAGAGATGACGCCGTACCACGTGAAGGCCGGTCCAGGTCGCTGGAGGGGACCGTCGACGCGGCCCTGGACGTGGACTTCCCGGCGCTCCACGGCGTCCGGGACGGACGGGTGGTTCGTCGGGCGGCGGCCGGTTCCGGATGGTCGACGGCGCGCCTCGGCCCGTCTGGAACACGTCGATCGGCCCGGCCGACGGCACCTGGGCTCGCGGGCCCCGGCCGGGCGAGGGCGCCAAGGCGCTGTGTGACGGCCTGAGCATGTCGTACCGCGGTCCGTGAGCGATCGTCAGCAGGCCAGGGCCGGCCGCCCGAGCGCTCGGGCCACGGTGTCGCCGGGCCGGTGCGACGGCGGCACCACGGCAGCGGCCGGAAAGGCTCCGCACAGCCGTCAGGCCCGCCCCTGCCGAGGGACGGGCCTGACGGTACGACGGGTCAGACCGTCGGCGCCGGTACGTACGGTGCCAGGTCCGCCGCCAGTTCCTCGTGCACCCGGGCCTTGAGGAGGGTGCCCTCCGGGGTGTGCTCCTCGGAGATCACCTCGCCCTCGGTGTGGGCACGGGCCACGAGCTTGCCGTGCGTGTACGGCACGAGTGCCTCGATCTCGACCGACGGGCGAGGCAGTTCGCTGTCGATGAGCGCGAGCAGTTCCGCGATGCCCTCGCCGGTGCGGGCCGAGACGGCGATGGAACTCTTCTCGATCCGCAGCAGCCGCTGAAGGGTCAGCGGGTCGGCCGCGTCCGCCTTGTTGATCACCACGATCTCGGGCACGTTCGTGGCGCCCACGTCACGGATGACCTCCCGTACGGCGGCCAGCTGCTCCTCCGGCGCCGGGTGCGAGCCGTCGACCACGTGGAGGATCAGGTCGGAGTCTCCGACCTCCTCCATCGTGGAGCGGAACGCCTCGACGAGGTGGTGCGGCAGGTGCCGTACGAAGCCGACGGTGTCCGCCAGCGTGTACAGCCGCCCGCTCGGGGTCTCGGCCCGGCGCACGGTCGGGTCGAGGGTGGCGAACAGGGCGTTCTCGACCAGGACGCCCGCGCCGGTGAGGCGGTTGAGCAGGGAGGACTTGCCGGCGTTGGTGTAGCCGGCGATGGCGACCGAGGGCACCTTGTTGCGCCGGCGCTCCTGGCGCTTGATCTCGCGGCCGGTCTTCATCTCCGCGATCTCCCGGCGCATCTTCGCCATCTTCTCGCGGATCCGTCGCCGGTCCGTCTCGATCTTGGTCTCACCGGGACCACGGGTGGCGAGGCCGCCGCCCTTGCCGCCGCCCATCTGCCGGGACAGCGACTGACCCCAGCCGCGCAGTCGCGGCAGCATGTACTGCATCTGCGCGAGCGCGACCTGTGCCTTGCCCTCTCGGGACTTGGCGTGCTGGGCGAAGATGTCGAGGATCAGGGCCGTACGGTCGATGACCTTGACCTTGACGACGTCTTCGAGGTGGATGAGCTGCCCCGGGCTCAGCTCACCGTCGCAGATGACGGTGTCGGCGCCCGTTTCGATGACGATGTCCCGCAGCTCGTCGGCCTTGCCGGAACCGATGTAGGTGGCCGCGTCCGGCTTGTCGCGGCGCTGGATCACGCCGTCGAGCACCAGCGCGCCCGCGGTCTCCGCGAGGGCGGCCAGCTCGGCCAGGGAGTTCTCCGCGTCCTGCGCGGTTCCCGTGGTCCAGACACCGACGAGCACGACGCGCTCCAGGCGGAGCTGGCGGTACTCGACCTCGGTGACGTCCTCGAGCTCGGTGGAGAGGCCCGCGACGCGGCGCAGGGCCGCGCGCTCGGAGCGGTCGAACTGGTCGCCGTCCCGCTCGCCGTCGATCTCGAAGCTCCAGGCGACGTCCTCTTCCATCAGGGCATCGGCCCGAAGACCTTCGGGGTTGTTCTGCGCGAAGGCGCGCTGTGCGGCCTGGGAAGGGGATGAAGAGGAGGTCATTGGATCCTTACGTCGATGGGGATACCGAAGGGGCGACGGATCTCGGTCCGTCATTGGCGACAACGCCCGGGCCTGCCGGGAGATTCCCGGATCCGGCCTCGGCCGACCCTGGACCCGCCCCTGGGGGCCGGTCCACGGCTGACCTGGAGTGGGCCGCGCCGCCGACTCGAAGATGGTCGCACGGCACGCCTCGTCTCGTCACGCGGGTTATTTTCCCGCCTCCCGCTGCGCCGAAGCCTCCGCGGGTGCGGCTCTCCAGTCCGGGTGCCCCGGCATCGGCGGCGTCTTCTCCGCGTGGAGCCAGCCCTGGAAGAAGGCGTCCAGGTCACGCCCGGCGGTCCTGGACGCGAGCCGCTGGAAGTCGGCGGTGGACGCCACGCCGTCGCGGTGGACGGCGACCCAGGAGCGCTGGAGCCGCTCGAAGGCCGGGCGGCCGATCTCCTCGCGCAGGGCGTACAGGACGAGCGCGGCCCCGTCGTAGACGTTCGGCCGGAAGATGCCGATCTTGTCGTCGGCCGCCGGCGTCCTGGGTGCCGCCGGGGGTCCTCCGGAGGCCCGCCACTGATCGGAGGCGAGGTAGGCGTCCTTCATCCGGGCCTCCATGGACACGCCCGCCGCCTCCTCCGCGTACAGGGCCTCGTACCAGGTGGCATGCCCCTCGTTCAGCCACAGGTCGGACCAGGTGCGCGGACTGACGCTGTTGCCGAACCACTGGTGGGCCAGCTCGTGCACCATGATCGAATCGACGTACCACTCCGGGTACTCGGGGCTCGTGAACAGCTCCCTCTCGAACAGGGAGAGGGTCTGTGTCTCCAGCTCGAACCCGGTCTGCGCCTCGGCGACGAGCACCCCGTACGTCTCGAACGGGTATCGGCCCACCTTGCCGCGCATCCACTCGATCTGGGCCGGGGTCTTCTTCAGCCACGGTTCGAGCCGCTCGCGGTCCTTGGCGGGGACCACGTCGCGCACGGGCAGGCCGTCCGGCCCTGTGCGGCGCAGCACCACGGAGCGGCCGATGGACACCTGGGCCAGTTCGGTCGCCATGGGGTGGGCGGTGCGATACGTCCAGGTGGTGGTGGCGCGACCGCGCTCGATCCCGGCGTCCAGCCCGTTGGAGACGGCCGTGTAGCCCGCGGGAACGGTGACGCGGACGGTGAACATGGCCTTGTCGGACGGGTGGTCGTTGCAGGGGAAGACCGTGTGCGCCGCGTCGGCCTGGTTGGCCATGGCGAGCCCGTCCGCGGTCCGTACCCAGCCGCCCTCCTTGGCGCCGGTGTACACGGGGTCGCTGGTGTGCCGCACGGTGATGCGCGTCCGCCTGCCCTCGGGGAGCGGCTCCCGGGGTGTGATCACCAGGTCCTCACCTGCAGTGGTGAAGGCGGCGGGCGTCCCGTCGACCTCGACGGTGTTCACCTTCCCGTGGGTGAAGTCGAGGTTGACCAGGTCCAGGGAGGAGGTGGTCCGGGCGTCGATGGTGGTGACGGCCGACAGGGGCTTTCCGTTGTCGCCGGGGTAGGTGAGGGCGAGGTCGTACGACTCCACGTCGTAGCCCGGGTTGCCGAGGTGCGGGAAGAGGCGGTCGCCGACGCCGAGGGGGACGGCCGGCGAGGGCGCGCTCGCGGCGATCAGGCAGACGGAGACGGCGGAGGTGAGCAGCGCCGCCTTGGTACGGCGGGCCCTGGGGCGTGGGGTGAGCGGCATGGACCACCGCTACCAGCGGGGCCGGGCTCCACCCCGCCGACGCGCAGCGGCCCCACCCGAACGGGCGGCCCGACCCTCCGCCGAGCCGCCCGGCCCTCGGGTGGTTACTGGGCGGCGGCCTGGTGCTGGGGCCGGGCCACGTCGTACACGCCCGCCACATCGCGCATGGCCCGCATCAGGTTCGGGAGCAGGGCCGCGTCCGGGAGCTGCACCGTGTACGTGTGCCGCACGCGCTGCTGGGTCGGGGGCTCGACGGTGGCGGAGACGATGGCGACGCCTTCCAGCGCGATGGCCTCGGTGAGGTCGGCGAGGAGGTGGGGGCGCTGGAACGACTCCGCGACGAGGGTGACCCGGAACTCGGTGGTGTCCCCCCAGCGCACGGCGATCTCCGCGCGCCCCAGGCCTTTCATGCGCGCGACGGCGGCGCACTCGACCCGGTGCACGGTCACCACTCCCCCGCGGACGGCGAAGCCGGTGACCTCGTCGGGCGGTACGGGGGTGCAGCAGCCGGCGAGGCGGACGTTCGCCTCCGGCTGGTCGGCGACGACCACCGCGTTCGCGGTGTCCGAGGGTGCGGCGGGCTCGTCGTGGGCGGGGCGGGGGGCGGGCGCCTCGTCCTTGCGCTCGGCGTCGAGTGCGTCCGGCTCGTCGGCGGCGGACGAGGGGTGGGTGGCGAGCCACCGCTGGATGGCGATGCGCGCGGCGGGGGTGTGGGCGTGCTCCAGCCACTCCCTCGAGGGCTCGGAGGCGGGGTCCTGGCCCATCAGGAGCTGGACGGTGTCGCCGTCCTTCAGGACCGTGCTCAGCGTCGCCAGACGGCCGTTGACGCGGGCGCCGATACAGGCGTGCGCGTCCTCGCCGTACTGCGCGTACGCGGCGTCCACGCAACTGGCGCCCTCGGGGAGGCCCAGCGCGCCCCCGTCGGGCCGGAAGACGGTGATCTCGCGGTCCTGGGCGAGGTCCTCGCGCAGGGTGGACCAGAACATGTCGGCGTCGGGCGCGGCCTGCTGCCAGTCGAGGAGGCGGGAGAGCCAGCCGGGGCGGGTCGGGTCGACGCGCTCGCCGTCGCCGTCGGTCTGGTCCTCGGCGGGGGCGGCGTAGGGGTTGCCGAGCGCGACGACGCCCGCTTCGGCGACCTTGTGCATCTGGTGGGTGCGGATGAGGACTTCGGCGACCTGCCCGTCACCGCGGGCCACGGCCGTGTGCAGCGACTGGTACAGGTTGAACTTCGGTACGGCGATGAAGTCCTTGAACTCCGAGACCACCGGGGTGAGACAGGTGTGCAGTTCGCCGAGGACGGCGTAGCAGTCGGCGTCCTCGTTGACGAGGACCAGGAGCCGTCCGAAGTCGGTGCCGCGCAACTGCCCGCGTTTCCGGGAGACGCGGTGCAGGGAGACGAAGTGCCGGGGCCGGATGAGGACTTCGGCCTGGATGCCGGCCTCGCGCAGGACTCCGCGCACCTCCTCGGAGATCTCGGCGAGGGGGTCGCTCTCCCGGGCGGCGTTGTCCGCGATCAGCTCGCGGGTGTGCGCGTACTCCTCGGGGTGGAGGATCGCGAAGACGAGGTCCTCCAGTTCGGTCTTGAGTGCCTGGACGCCGAGGCGTTCGGCGAGCGGGATCAGCACGTCCCGGGTGACCTTGGCGATGCGTTCCTGCTTCTCGGGGCGCATCACGCCGAGGGTGCGCATGTTGTGCAGCCGGTCGGCGAGTTTGATCGACATCACGCGGACGTCGTTGCCGGTGGCGACGAGCATCTTGCGGAAGGTCTCGGGCTCGGCGGCGGCGCCGTAGTCGACCTTCTCCAACTTGGTGACGCCGTCGACGAGATAGCGCACTTCCTCGCCGAACTGCTCGCGCACCTGATCGAGTGTCACATCCGTGTCCTCGACCGTGTCGTGGAGCAGAGAGGCCGTCAGGGTCGTGGTCTCCGCGCCGAGTTCGGCGAGGATCAGGGTCACGGCGAGCGGGTGGGTGATGTACGGCTCGCCGCTCTTGCGCATCTGACCGCGGTGCGAGGACTCGGCGAGGACGTACGCCCGGCGCAGCGGTTCCAGGTCGGCGTCGGGGTGGTGGGCGCGGTGGGCCTCGGCCACATGGCTGATCGCGTCGGGCAGCCGGTCACGGGTGGCCGGCCCCAGCAGTGCGGCACGGCCCAGACGCCGCAGGTCGATACGCGGTCGGCCCTTCCTGCGGTGCGCTGCTGGCGGCGCAGGGGCGGGCGATACGGCGGGGTTCGTGGCCTCCGCGCTCATGGGCACCTCCGGCTGCGTGGACCGGCGGACGGGTGCCCCATGGCGTGCGGCGGCTCAGGGATCGTGTCGTTCCCCCGTCCGTGCCGGTGCTTGATGCTACCGAGCCCATCACGCCCGCCTGACCGCCTCTCGCCCAGCGTGAAACGGATCACCCATTCGAGCGAAGGTTCTGGTGCGTGCGGTTTCGAGCCACTCGACCCCGGCCCTGCCTGGGATTCACCCTCCTGAGCAGCGCTTCGCCCCGCACACGCGTGGCATCCGCGACCCGCATACCACTGTGTCGAGCCTCACATCGCTCAACGCAGGGCGTTTTCGAGCCAGTTGGCGTCGATCTCCCCTTCGGCGACGATCACCGCGGGGCCGGTCATCTCGATCTCGCCGTCGGGCCGTTCGGTGATGACCAGGGTTCCGCCGGGCACGTCGACCGTGTACGTGACCGGGGTGCCGGTCACGGCAGGGTCGGCGCCGTCCCGGCGTGCGGTGGCCACGGCGACGGCACACGCGCCCGTGCCGCACGACCGGGTCTCCCCGGAGCCGCGCTCGTGGACGCGCATCGCCACATGGCGCGGGCCCCGGTCGACCACGAATTCGACGTTGACCCCGTCCGGGTAGGCGGCGGCCGGGCTGAACGGCGGCGGGGTGTACAGGTCGCCGGCCTCGGCGAGGTCGTCGACGAAGGCCACCGCGTGCGGATTGCCCATGTTCACGTTGCGGGCGGGCCAGCTGTGCTCGCCGACGCTGACCGTGACGTCCCCCTCGGGGAGGCGGGCCCTGCCCATGCCGACGGTGACGTCACCGTCCTTGGCGATGTGGACGCTCTTCGCGCCCCCGCGGGTGGCGACCACGAGGTCGCCCTCGGTGACATGACCGGCGTGCTGGAGGTAGCGCGCGAAGACCCGCACGCCGTTCCCGCACATCTCGGCGATCGAACCGTCGCCGTTGCGGTAGTCCATGAACCACTCTGCCTCGTCCGCCATCCCCTCGGCGTCGGGGTGCGCGGCCGCCCGTACGACATGCAGCACGCCGTCGCCGCCGATGCCCGCGCGCCGGTCGCACAGCGCGGCGACGGCGGCCGGGGTGAGGTCGATGACGTTCTCGGGGTCGGGGACGATCACGAAGTCGTTCTCGGTCCCGTGACCCTTGAGGAAGGCGATCCGCGTGCTCATTCCTCGATCGTACGGGGTGGGTACGACGTTCCCGGCGGGCGTCGGACGCGTCGGGAACTCAGCGCAGCCGGGCCACGCGCCACACGGCCAGCACGACCACGGCGGCGAGCACCAGGGCGTACCCCAGGACGACGCGCCAGTCCGGGCGGCGCCCGGAGCCCCGCGCGGGCAGACCGGGCCACGTGTAACCCACGCGGCGTGCGGCCATCATGCCCCAGCCGCCGGCCATGAAGCAGATCAGCAGACCGAGCATGGCGACCACGGCACCGCCGTCGCCGAACTCGAAGGCGAGCGGGAAGGCGAACATCAGCGAGCCGACCGCGCCGAGTCCGACGATGGGCGCGAGCTGCCACAGACGCAGCCTGCGCTGGGGGCGCAGCTCGACCTCGACCTCGGGTGCGGACATCTCGTCCGGTTCCGGTCCGTCGTCGGTCACGCCGTCCGGAGTCTGCTCGTCCGGCCCGTCGGGGCTCAGCGGACCGCCGTCGAGGTCCAGTGCGTACCCCTCGGTAACCAGCTGGTCCGCGTCTTCCGCGGTGCCGTGCTCCGCGCCTTGTGCGGTGTCGCGAGGGCCGGCCTCCATCGCCACGCGCCCTCCCAACTCGGACTCCACTTGGTCGATCGAAGCTCGATGATGGCACGCTCCCGGAGGCCGGGATGACCGCCGGGGCGACCCGATGCCATGACGTGATCAGGCTGTAACCGGTCGTTCGATCAACGCCAGTGCGAGCTGCGGGAGTTCCGCAAGGTCCGCGAGCCCCCCCTTGAGCCAGTGCACCCGCGGGTCGCGCCTGAACCATGAATCCTGACGGCGCGCGAAGCGCTTGGTGGCGCGGACGGTCTCCGCACGGGCCTCGTCCATGGTGCACTGCCCGGCGAGCGCCGCGAGGACCTGCTGGTAGCCGAGCGCCCGCGACGCCGTACGCCCCTCGCGCAACCCCTGCGCTTCCAGTGCGCGCACTTCCTCGACGAGTCCGGCGTCCCACATGCGGTCGACGCGGCGCGCGATGCGCTCGTCGAGCTCGGGGCGGGCCACGTCGACACCGATCTGCACGGTGTCGTAGACCGAGTCGTGGCCGGGCAGATTGGCCGTGAAGGGCTTCCCGGTGATCTCGATCACCTCCAGGGCCCGGACGATACGGCGGCCGTTGCTCGGCAGAATGGCGTGGGCGGCCTCCGGGTCGGCGGCGGCGAGCCGGGCGTGCAACGCGCCGGACCCGCGCAGTGCGAGCTCCTCCTCCAGGCGGGCCCGGACCTCGGGGTCCGTACCGGGGAACTCCAGGTTGTCGACGGCCCCCCGGACGTACAGGCCGGAGCCGCCCACCAGGATCGGCCAGCGCCCGTCGGCGAGGAGCGCGTCGATCCGGGCCCGGGCGAGCCGCTGGTACTCGGCGACGCTGGCGGTGACCGTGACGTCCCAGATGTCCAGGAGATGGTGCGGGACTCCGTCGCGCTCCTCGGGGGTCAGCTTGGCGGTGCCGATGTCCATCCCCCGGTAGAGCTGCATGGAATCGGCGTTGACGACCTCGCCGCCGAGGCGCTGGGCCAGGAAGACACCCAGATCGGATTTGCCCGCCGCGGTCGGGCCGACGACTGCGATGACCCGCGGGGCGGGAACTGCGCTACTCACCGCCCCAGTCTCGCAAACCTCGGGGCCTCATCTCGAACGAGCTACGTGACGCGACACGGACGGGGTCGTTGCGTGTTGCGTGTTCTGTGCGCCGGTTTCGAGTGCCGGTGACCCGGCTGACGCAACCGGACGCTCCGGGAAGCGCGGGAATTAGTCCGCATGAGTAGCATTGAGGTTGATATGGGCGTTTTTTCGCTGTTCCGTCGCAAGGCCAAGGGCTCGGAGGAGGCCGCCGGGACGCCCCGCGCGGCGACGACCGAGACCACGACGGAAGAGCCGGACGAGGCGAAGGGCGCTGCCGAGGCCGCCCGGCCGGAGGCCGGTTCCGAGGACGGGGCGAAGGACGCCGTGGCGGAGGCTGCTGCCGACACGGGGGACGACGTCGAGATCCCCCAGCAGCAGACCGCGGAAAAGGCCGCCGACAACGAGGCCGGTGAGGGCGCCCGCAAGTGATGAACCGCGCGGGAAGGTGAACCATGGGTCTTCTGCACAATGTGAAATCCAGACTCTCCCCGGCCAAGGAGAAGGTCTCGCACCTCGCGCAGAGGCACGAGGGCAAGATCCAGCACGGTCTCGACAAGGCAGCGCACGCGGTCGACAGGAAGACCAAGGGCAAGTACAGCAACAGGATCCAGTCGGGCACCGGCAGGGCGAAGCACGCCATGGACCGACTCGCGCACAAGGAGGACCGCGGCGGCACCCCGCCGCCTCCGGCTTCCTGATCGCCTTCATCGACGGACGGCCGCGGAGCGTCTCGCTCCCGGCCGTCCGCCGTGTCACGACCAGGTCGCCACCAGGTACCCCACGCCGTAGGGCGCGTCGTCGTACAGCAGGTCGCCGCCCAGGTCGGCGTCCTCGGCGGCACCGGCGAGCACCTGCCAGGGGGCGCGGCCGGAGACCTGCAACTCCCCGGCGAGGCCCGCGTCCAGCGACTTCAGTGCGGCGGTGTCCACCGTGGCGAGCGCCCGCGCGACCGCCGCGTCGAAACCGGCGGCACGGTCGTCCAGATACCCCGGCGCCTTGAGGGTCCGGCACGCGCTGGCGTCGCCCATCACCAGCAGGACCACCCGCTCGGCCGCCCCGGCGATGTCCCGTCCGAGTCGGACACACCGCTCGGCGGCGAGCGGTTCCGCCACGGCGACCCCCTCCACGGGGACGGCCCGGTCGGCGCGGGCGAGCAGCCAGGCGGCCACCGCGAGGGAGGCCGGCAGCGCGCCTTCGGGGGACTTCTCCGTGTGCTCCCCCTGCCCCAACCGGACGTCGAGATCGACGCCGAAGCCCCGGAACGACCCGCGCGCGCCCTGCGCGTAGCGCCCGTCCCGCTCGGCGGGCCCCACGACCACGAGCCGTCCCGGCCGGGCCGCCGCGAGCACCCCGAGCGCGTCCGCGCAGGCCTCCCGCGCCTGGTCCAGCTCGGGCGCGGCCCCCGCGGCCACCTCGGGCACGAGCAGCGGAGGACAGGGACAGACGGCGGCGGCGACAAGCATGATCCGCAGGGTAACCGTCACCGCCGCCGGATGCGCACGCCGCCGTAAAGGAGCGCGGGGAACCGCGCGTCCGCCCCCTCCGAACCGTCGGCCCGCGCACCACGGCGCAGGACCGAGCCGGACCCGGTACGCGTCCCACAGGCAGGAGGCGGTCAGTGCCCCCCGCACCCACCGGTGGTCGCCGCGGGCAGCGGCTCCGGAACCCCGACCTTGGGCAGACCGAGCAGCACCCCCGCCGGCTTCGCCTCGGCGGCGGCGTTCCGCTTCTCCCAGGCGTCGCCCGCACGCGTCCGGCGCACGTCGAGGACGGCGCCCTCGGCGAGGAGATGGTGCGGGGCGGCGTACGTGATCTCGACGGTCACGACGTCACCGGGGCGCACCTCCTGGTCCGGCTTGGTGAAGTGGACGAGACGGTTGTCGGGGGCGCGGCCGGACAGCCGGCGGGTGGCGCCGTCCTTGCGGCCCTCGCCCTCGGCGACCATCAGCTCCAGGGTGCGCCCGACCTGCTTCTTGTTCTCCTCCCAGGAGATCTCCTCCTGGAGGGCGACGAGACGCTCGTAGCGCTTCTGCACGACCTCCTTGGGGATCTGGTCCTCCATGGTGGCCGCGGGGGTGCCGGGGCGCTTGGAGTACTGGAAGGTGAACGCCTGCGCGAAACGGGCCTCACGCACCACGTGCAGCGTCTGCTCGAAGTCCTCCTCGGTCTCGCCGGGGAAGCCCACGATGATGTCGGTGGTGATCGCTGCGTGCGGGATGGCGGCGCGGACCTTCTCGATGATCCCCAGGTAGCGCTCCTGGCGGTACGAGCGGCGCATCGCCTTGAGGACGGTGTCCGAACCGGACTGGAGCGGCATGTGCAGCTGCGGCATCACGTTCGGCGTCTCGGCCATGGCGGCGATCACGTCGTCGGTGAAGTCACGGGGGTGCGGGGAGGTGAACCGGACGCGCTCCAGGCCCTCGATCGTCCCGCAGGCCCGCAGCAGCTTGCTGAACGCCTCGCGGTCGCCGATGTCGGAGCCGTACGCGTTGACGTTCTGCCCGAGGAGCGTGATCTCGGAGACGCCCTCGCCGACCAGCGCCTCGATCTCGGCGAGGATGTCGCCGGTACGGCGGTCCTTCTCCTTGCCGCGCAGCGCGGGGACGATGCAGAACGTGCAGGTGTTGTTGCAGCCGACGGAGATGGAGACCCAGGCCGCGTACGCGCTCTCACGGCGGGTCGGCAGGGTGGAGGGGAACGCCTCCAGGGACTCGGCGATCTCGACCTGCGCCTCGTCCTGGACCCGGGCGCGCTCCAGCAGGACCGGCAGCTTGCCGATGTTGTGCGTGCCGAAGACGACGTCGACCCAGGGCGCCTTCCTGACGATGGTGTCGCGGTCCTTCTGCGCGAGACAACCGCCGACGGCGATCTGCATACCGGGCCGGGAGGCCTTCATGGGGGCGAGGCGGCCGAGGTTGCCGTAGAGGCGGTTGTCGGCGTTCTCGCGTACGGCGCAGGTGTTGAAGACGACGACGTCGGCGTTGCCCTCGCCGGCGTCCTCGGGTGCGCGCACGTACCCGGCCTCCTCCAGGAGACCGGACAGGCGCTCGGAGTCGTGGACGTTCATCTGGCACCCGTAGGTGCGTACTTCGTATGTCTTGACGCCCACTGCCTGGCTCCGGTCGCTGCTGGTCATGTCACCAGGGTAGGCGCTCCGCGGATGCGCCCCGCCCCTCACCCCGTGCCCGCCCGTCTCAGCCGGTCCAGCCCTGCTCGCGCAGGACCGCGGCGACGTCGGGCGCCCGGTAGTGGTCCCCCTTGAGGACCTTGCCGTCTGCGCGGCGGGCGACGCGGCCGTCGGGGCCCAGCTTGGTCATGTTGGAGCGGTGGATCTCGGCGATCACCGCGTCGAGGTCGATGCCGTGGACGAGGGCGGTGCCGTACGCCACGTACACGACGTCGGCGAGTTCGTGCGCCAGCCGGTCGAGCGGACCCCCGACCGCCACCTCGGCCACCTCGGCCGCTTCCTCGGCGAGCAGTTCGCCGCGGTGGGCGGCCAGCTCGGGTGAGACCTCGGTCGGCTCGGTACGGGCGTCGAGACCGAAGGCGCGATGGAACTCGCGGACCAGACGGGCGGGAGAGGAACTCATCCGCCGACCCTATCGACCACCGTCCGGCGCGTCCGAACCTCCGGTTCCCCGACCGCCCGCCGGCGCCCCCGCTCCCCGAGCAGGGCCCGAAGGAGCCGGCCCGCGAGGCGCCCGCCCGGCGGGTCCGTGCGCTGGTCCGGCTGCACGCGGCCGACCCGCAGGCACGGCTGACGTACACGAGCCCGGTCAACGGCGTGCGGCAGGAGGTCCGGGAGGTCAGCGGTCACCGGGACTGGATGGCGACCGAGTGACCGGGCGCGCTCAGACACCAGGAGTCGGCCCGCCTCCGCCGGCGGTGGCCGTCCGCCGCCGACCTGGCCGACGGGACCGTACGCGCCGGGCTCCCGGCACGGCGAACCCGGTGCCGGCGGCCCCCGTCGTGAGGTACTGCCCCGGTGCCGCGGGGCCGGCACGGCCCGCCCGAGGCGGTCTGCGGGAGCGCGCCCCCATCACCCCCGTGTCACGAGCTCGCACCGGATGGTCGCGATCCTGGCCGCCCGTCCCGGTGACCTGGCAGGATCTCGCGCATGGTCCAGGTATTCCCCCACGTCGGCGGGCGTCGCGCGCTACTGGGCTCGGCGGCCTCGTTGGTGGTCCTCGGGCTGCTGGCGTGGTGGCTGTGGCCGCGTGAGACGCCCCCGAGCGGGACGATCACACTCAGCACGGGCGCCCCGCAGGGCGTCTACCAGGAATACGGCAAGCTGCTGAGGGACTCGATCGGCGGTGACATGCCCGATCTGAGGATCGCCCTGAAGAGCAGCAACGGCTCCCAGACGAATGTCAGCCGCGTGGCCACCGGGGAGGCCGACTTCGCCATCGCCGCAGCCGACGCCGTGCAGACGTATGTGGAACAGGGCAGACCCGGCGCCGACAAGCTGCGCGGCCTCGCACGGCTGTACGACGACTATGTGCAGCTGGTCGTCCCCGCCACCTCGCCCGTCCAGCGGGTGGCCGACCTGAAGGGCAAGCGGGTGGCCGTCGGACCGGAGGGTTCCGGCGTACGGCTCATAGCGGGCCGTGTACTCGCCGCCGACGGGCTGAACATCGACAAGGACATCGACGCGCGCAGCGACACCATCCGCACGGGCCCCGACGCCCTGCGCGAGGGCAGGATCGATGCCTTCTTCTGGTCGGGCGGACTGCCCACGAAGGGCCTCGCCGATCTGGCGAAGAAGTACGCGTACGACTTCCGTTTCGTGCCGATCGAGAGCGCACTCGTGGCGAAGCTGCACGACCAGGGCTCCGTCTACAGCCACTACCGCGCGTCCGTGATGCCCGCCGACGCCTACCCGACGATCCTCCGGGGCTCCACCGTGCCCACCATCACCGTGGCGAACCTGCTGATCACCCGCGAGGACATGGATCCCCGGCTGACCCAGTGGCTGACCCGCATGGTCATCAAGAGCCGGGACAGGATCGGCAAGCGGGTCCACGCGGCCCAGCTGGTTGACCTGCGCACCGCGATCTACACCAATCCGCTGCCCCTGCACGAGGGGGCGAAGCGGTACTACCAGTCCGTCAAACCGTAGTGGGACGCGTCGGGCGAGCCCGGGAGGTCGGGCGGACCGGATCCGGACGGGCGGCCGAGCGGAAGCCGGGCCGGCCGGACACCTGATGCGGTGGGCTGGAGCCGGCGGACGACCGAGCCGGAACCGGGCGGCGGCCTCGGGCGTGAGCCGGAGCGGGCGGGCGGCAGCGGGGCGGTGGGCGAGCCGGGGTGCGGGCGGCCGGGCCGCAGGCGGCACGGTCGGCGGACCGGAGCGGGCGGGCCGTGACCGGGCCGCCCCTCACGCCGTGCCGGTCAGCCCTGCGGGCGTGACCTGGGCACCGTCACCGTCACCTTGAGCCCGTGTGGCTTGTGGTGGGCGTAGGAGATGGAGCCGCCGCCCGCGGCTATCAGGGCCCGGGAGATGGAGAGCCCCAGGCCCGAGCCCTTGATGTTCTGGTGCGCGGTGCTGCGCCAGAAGCGGTCGCCCACGCGCTCCAGCTCCTCGTCGCTGAGGCCGGGGCCGCCGTCGGTGACGACGACCGTGCAGTCCGGGCCGTTCGGGGCGACCTCGACCTCGACGCGCTCCCCGGCGGGCGTGAACTTCAGCGCGTTGTCGATCACCGCGTCCAGGGCGCTCGACAGGGCGACCGGGTCGGCCCAGGCGGTGGTGGCCGGACAGATGCCGACCAGCGTCACCCCCTTGTCCTCGGCGAGCGGCGACCACGAGGCGACGCGCTCGGCGGCCAGCTCCCCGACATCGGTGAGACGCAGATCCGACTCGGCGTGCTCGGCGAGCGCCAGGTCGAGCAGGTCGTCGAGGACCTGTGCGAGGCGCTTGCCCTCGGTGCGGACGGAGGCGATCTCCTCGTTGCCCTCGGGCAGTTCCAGCGCCAGCAGGTCGATGCGCAGCAGCAGCGCGGCCAGCGGGTTGCGCAGCTGGTGGGAGGCGTCGGCGACGAAGGCGCGCTGCTGCTCCAGGACGTCCTCGACGTTGTCGGCCATCTCGTTGAACGACCGTGCCAGGCGCCGGAGTTCGGGCGGTCCGCTGGCGACGGCGACCCGTGACTTCAGCCGTCCGGAGGCGATGGCGTGGGTGGTGGTGTCGAGGACGCGCACGGGCTTGAGGACCCAGCCCGTCAGCCGCAGGGCGGCGCCGAGGGCCAGGAGCATCGCGGCGATCTCGCCGGCGCCGATGATCAGCCAGCCGCGCAGGATCTTGGAGCGCATCTGGCCGGTGGGCGAGTCGGTGACGACGACGGCGACGACGTCACCGTCGTGGATGACCGGGGAGGCGACCACGAGGCGGCCGCGCTGCCACGGCCACACCTGCTCCGGGTCGTGCGGCCGCCGCCCCAGCAGCGCCTCGTCGAACGCGTCCTTGCCCTCGCCGGCCTCGGGCACGTCCCAGCCCAAGGGGGCGTTGGCCATGGGGCCCCGGTTGTCGTCGCGGTAGAAGACGCCCGCCTTGATGCCGTACACGCTGTGGTACTGCTCCAGCTCACGCTGGAGGGTCTCCCGGCGGCCGTCGCCCGAGGTGTCCGTCCGGGACCGGGTCGGTGACTCGGTGACGAACTGCGCGAGGGCCGCGAAGCGCGCGGTGTCGTCGATGCGGTCGACGACCACCTCCTGCTGGCGCGCCGCCGCCAGGCTCACCGCCAACGGGATGCCGAGGGCCAGCAGCACGGCGGCCATCAGGACGATGAGCAGCGGAAGAAGACGAGTGCGCACGCGGGAACGCTACGGCGTCGGGGCCACCAGCCGGTAGCCGACCCCGCGCACGGTCTCGATCAGGGCGGGCATGCGCAGCTTCGACCGCAGGGAGGCGACGTGCACTTCGAGGGTGCGCCCGGTCCCCTCCCAACTGGTGCGCCACACCTCGCTGATGATCTGCTCCCGGCGGAACACGACCCCGGGCCGCTGGGCCAGCAGCGCGAGGAGGTCGAACTCCTTGCGGGTCAGCTGGACGACCGAGCCGTCCACGCTGACCTGGCGGGTGGGCAGCTCGATGAGCACGGGCCCGAGGCGCAGCCCGGTGTCACCGGGGGCCGCGGACTCGTCGGGGCCCCGGCGCCGGGCGACGGCGTGGATACGTGCGAGCAGCTCACCGGTGTCGTACGGCTTGACGACGTAGTCGTCGGCCCCGAGGTTGAGGCCGTGGATGCGGGAGCGCACGTCGGAACGGGCGGTCACCATGATCACCGGGATGCTGGTGCGCTTGCGGATCTTGCCGCAGACCTCGTAGCCGTCCTGGTCGGGCAGGCCGAGGTCGAGCAGGACGACGCCGAAGCCGGCGCCTTCCGGGACAAGCGCCTGGAGGGCCTCCTCACCGCTGCGGGCATGGGTGACGTCGAAGCCGTGCCTGGCCAGGACCGCGGACAGCGCGGCCGCGACATGGTTGTCGTCCTCGACGAGGAGCAGCCTCATTCCGGCCCCCTCCGGTTCGGTCGGGCGTACGGTGGTCGTACATACGGTCTCGGCTGGCACACCTTACGCGCACCGGGGCCGACGTCGGGTTCACCAACGCTCCCGTGTATGGGACACGCGCGCGGACCGTGGATCTGTGGCCCGCCTCACGGGCAGTGACACCGATGACTGAGGACGCCGTCAAGGCCGTACAGGTTCCGCGAGGGTTTCGTCACCCAGCCGAGACACCCCCGCACAGGACCGCTACGCACAGTGTTCGCCTGCTACCAGATCGTTATGCTCAATTTCCCCTCAGATGTAATGACGCTGGTCGTCGCCGGTCACTACTGTCCTCCGAAACCGAGGAGGACGGAGCCAGAAAGCGATGACCGAAGTTTCGGTGGTCAAGGACGCGGTGCCCGCGGCCGACGACCTGGTCGTCCTGAAGAGCGTCAACAAGCACTTCGGCGCGTTGCACGTACTCCAGGACATCGATCTGACGATCACCAGGGGCGAGGTCGTCGTGGTGATCGGACCCTCCGGGTCCGGTAAGTCCACCCTGTGCCGCACCATCAACCGGCTGGAGTCGATCGATTCCGGCGAGATCCGCATCGACGGCAAGCCGCTGCCCGCCGAGGGCAAGGCGCTCGCGCGACTGCGGGCCGACGTCGGCATGGTGTTCCAGTCGTTCAATCTCTTCGCGCACAAGACCGTGCTCGAGAACGTGATGCTGGGGCAGCTCAAGGTCCGCAAGGCCGACAAGAAGCAGGCCGAGGAGAAGGCGCGGAGCCTGCTCGACCGCGTCGGCGTCGGAACCCAGGCGGACAAGTACCCCGCGCAGCTCTCGGGCGGTCAGCAGCAGCGTGTCGCGATCGCGCGGGCGCTGGCGATGGACCCGAAGGTCATGCTCTTCGACGAGCCGACCTCGGCCCTCGACCCCGAGATGATCAACGAGGTCCTGGAGGTCATGCAGCAGCTGGCCCGCGACGGCATGACCATGGTCGTGGTCACCCACGAGATGGGCTTCGCCCGTTCGGCCGCCAACCGGGTGGTGTTCATGGCGGACGGCCGCATCGTCGAAGAGGCTGTGCCGGACCAGTTCTTCAGCAACCCCCGCAGCGACCGGGCCAAGGACTTCCTGTCCAAGATCCTGCACCACTGACCGCCCGACGAGGCCGGTCCCGGCCACAGGCACCCGCACCATGACGGTCCGCATCTTCACCAGTCAAAGGATGTTCACCATGAAGCTTCGCAAGGCAAGCGCCGCCGCCTCCGCCGCGATCGTCCTCGCCCTGACCGCCACGGCCTGCGGTGGTGACAACGGCGACGACAACGGGTCGGACACCGGCTCGGGCGGCGGCAAGAAGATCACCGTCGGTATCAAGTTCGACCAGCCCGGCATCGGCCAGAAGACGGCCGACGGCACCTACACCGGCTTCGACGTCGACGTGGCCACGTACGTGGCCAAGGAACTCGGTTACGACGAGAACCAGATCGAGTGGAAGGAAGCCAAGAGCGCCGACCGCGAGACGATGCTCGAACGCGGTGACGTGGACTTCATCGCCGCCTCTTACTCGATCAACGACGAGCGTGACAAGAAGGTCGACTTCGCCGGCCCCTACCTCCTCGCCCACCAGGACGTCCTCCTCCGCGCCGACGACAAGTCGATCACGAAGCCCGAGGACCTCAACGACAAGAAGCTCTGTTCGGTGGCAGGGTCGACCTCGGCCCAGAACGTCAAGGACAAGATCGCCCCGAAGGCTGACCTGCAGAACTACGGCGGCTACTCCGAGTGCCTCACCGGCCTGGAGAACGAGGCCGTCGACGCTCTGACGACCGACGACTCCATCCTCGCCGGGTACGCCGCACAGGAGCAGTTCAAGGGCAAGTTCAAGCTCGGCGGCTTCAAGCTGAGCAACGAGAACTACGGCATCGGTGTCAAGGAGGGCAGCGACCTCAAGGACAAGATCAACACGGCCCTGGAGAAGATGGTCTCCGACGGTTCCTGGGAGAAGGCCGTCAAGGCCAACTTCGGCCCGGCGAACTACAAGAACGAGCCCGCGCCGGAGATCGGCAACATCGTCAAGTGAGGCAGGGCGACAGGGTAGGCGCGCCGCTCTCCTCGGCGGCGCGCCGCGCCCTCCCCATACGCGGAAGCGCGGGAGACAGTGTTCGACTTTCTTGAAGGCTACGACCTGCTAGGGGCGTTCTGGACGACGGTTCAGCTCACCGTCTACTCAGCCCTCGGCTCCCTCATCTGGGGCACTCTGCTGGCCGCCATGCGGGTCAGCCCGGTCCCCCTGATGCGCGGATTCGGTACCACCTACGTGAACGTGGTCCGGAACATCCCCCTGACGATCATCATCGTCTTCACCTCGCTGGGCCTCTACTCGACGCTGGGCATCAACCTCGGCGCCGACAGGTTCGAGGGAATCAACTTCCGGCTTGCCGTACTCGGCCTGGCCGCCTACACCTCGGCGTTCGTCTGCGAGGCACTGCGGTCCGGTATCAACACCGTGCCGGTCGGCCAGGCCGAGGCAGCCCGTGCCATCGGACTGAACTTCACCCAGGTGCTGAGCCTGGTGATCCTTCCCCAGGCTTTCCGCTCTGTCGTCGGACCGCTCGCGAACGTCCTGATCGCGCTGACCAAGAACACCACGGTCGCCGCTGCGATCGGCGTGACCGAGGCGGCACTGCTGATGAAGGAGATGATTGAGAACGAGGCCCAGCTCCTCCTCATCTCCGCCGTCTTCGCGTTCGGGTTCTGCTGCCTCACCCTCCCGACCGGTCTGATCCTCGGCTGGGTGAGCAAGAAGGTGGCGGTGAAGCGATGAGTCAGGTCTTGTACGACGTGCCCGGGCCTCGGGCCAGGCGTCGGAACGCCATCTTCTCGGCACTGTTCCTGGTCGTCCTCGCCGCCGCTTTGTGGTGGGTCTACGTCAAGCTGGATGAGAAGAACCAGCTCGACTGGGCGAAGTGGTCACCCTTCTTCACGGACTCGCGGACGTGGACGACGTACATCCTGCCGGGCCTGGAGAACACCCTCATCGCGGCCGCCCTCGCCATGGTGCTGGCTCTGCCGCTCGGAGCGCTCTTCGGTATTTTGCGACTCTCCGACCACCGGTGGGTGCGGTGGCCGTCAGGTGCCGTGGTGGAGTTCTTCCGCGCGATCCCGGTACTGATCCTGATGATCTTCGCCAACCAGGTGTACTCCGAGTACACGGACATCAGTACGGACGACCGTCCGCTGTACGCGGTCGTCACCGGTCTGGTCCTGTACAACGCCTCGGTTCTCGCGGAGATCGTGCGGGCCGGCATCCTGTCCCTGCCTAAGGGCCAGTCGGAAGCCGCTATGGCCATCGGCCTGCGCAAGAACCAGAGCATGCGCTTCGTCCTGCTGCCACAGTCGATCACGGCGATGCTGCCCGCGATCGTCAGCCAGTTGGTCGTCATCGTGAAGGACACCGCGCTCGGCGGTGCGCTGCTCAACTTCCCAGACTTGCTCGCGGCGGTTCGCCCGATGAGCTCGTTCTACGGCGCAAACACGATCGCCAGCTTCACAGTCGTAGCCCTCATCTTTGTCGCGATCAACTTTGCCCTCACCACCTTCGCAAGCTGGCTGGAGGGTCGACTGAGGCGGGGCAAGAAGTCGACCGGAGCGGTCCTCCCGGCTGCGGCGGTCGGCGGCACGACGGCCACCGGTGGGGAAGGCGGCGGCGTACCCGGCCTCGGCACCTACATCGACAAGAAGGACACCTAACGATTGATCAGGTGACATCCGCCGACGATGTCCCCCGAACCAGTCCCCGGAGGGCAGTGGCATGATCGCCACTGCCCTCCGTCACATGACGGAAGCACCGGCAATCGGTTGCATACGAGCTGCGGTTATGCATGTTGTCGAACCACCGCTGAGCACCGGAGCGGCGGTCGCGGCCCCCGTTTCGCACCGGGCCCGCAGCGCCGGTCGCGTGGCAGACCTGCCTGGCAAGAGGAGCGGCGGCAGCTCGGCTACGTGCTGGCGGTCTCAAGCGCCCACCGCGTCCCGACCCCGGCGGAACCCCCGCGCGCCGACCACCTGGCCCGGAAGATCCCGAAGCGGGCCTGGCAGAAGCCGTCCGCCGGACGCGGCGCGAAGGGCCACCACTGGCGACTGGGCCAAGCTCGCCACCGCTCCCGACGTGGCCGGCCATCAGCATCTACTCATCAGCCGCAACCGGCGCAACCGGCGAACTCGCTTACTACCGCTGCTACTCGCCCCGCCCGGTGCAGCTGTCCACCCTGGCCCGCGTCGCCGGAAGCCGCTGGAGGGGAAAGAGACGTTCCTATGCACTGGGTCCATCTGCGGACTACGAACCCAATTGCGTCGACGTTCTCCACGGTAAAGCTACGGACCAAGGTCACCGGCGGGTCCGGAAGCCCGGCCGCTGCCCTCAATGCCCCCGACCGTAGCAGCGAGAGCACCTGGCTACGTGGCTGTGACAACCCCGACCAGTAAGATCGCGATCTACGGCTGGAGTACCAAGGCTCCGTTGACACGGAAACGGTTCAGGCGGTGCCCCCCGAGCCCATGAACACTCCAGGACTCCTGCATAACCCGGCACTCTGCCTTGCCAACCTCATCGTCATGACGCCGCGTACAGCCGGAGAGCGGCTCGCCTTCGCCACTGGCCTCCGTCACTTGACGCAAGCACCGGCAATGGGTTGCATACGTTCTGTGATCGTGCACCCTGTTCCGACTTCTTGTTCACCTACGTCCGCCAGGACGCCGCTGCGGGCAGGGGGCGCCGCGCCGTGGACCCGGTGATCATTGTCGGGGCGGGGCCCGTGGGGCTTGCGCTCGCGCTGGCGTTGGCGCGTCAGGAGGTGCCGTCCGTGGTCCTCGACGAGGGGCCGGGGAAGGACGAGCAGCGGCTCGCGCGGACGGTCGTGCTGCAGGAGGACACGGCCGCCCTGCTGGAACGATTGGCCGGCGCCCCGCTCACGGAAGGGGGATGTCGCTGGACCGGATGGCGGTCGATGCGGCGCAGGCAGACGGTGTGTCAGGTCCGGTTCGGGGCGGTCGATCCCGACGCGGCTGGCGACTTCGTCCGGGAAGGGGCGGGGGGCTCCCGCAGCGGCGCCGAGGACGCGGTCGAGGGCTCCGCCGGACTCCCCCCGCTCCACATCCCGCAGCACGTCCTGACCACGGCCCTGCGCGACGCCATCGCCGGGGAACGGCTCGTCGAGGTCGCCGTGGAGAGCCGCGTGGATGCCATCGAGCAGGAGGCGTCCGGGGTCACGGCCCACACCCGCGGCCCCAAGAGCACCTGGTGGCGGGGCAGTTACCTGGTGGGGTGCGACGGGCCGCGTTCCACCGTGCGCAAGCTCCAGGACATCCGCTTTCCGGGCCGTACGGCCGTGGAGCGACACGCCGTGGCCGCCCTCCGCGTCGATCTGCCGTGGCCGGGCGAAGCGTTGCTGCACCGAATGCCGCCGTGGCGGACAACGGGTCCTTCCGGCGGTGAGGTGGCCGCCCGGCCGCTCGACGACGGGGTCTGGCGCCTGGACTGGCTGCTGCCGCCGGGCAAGGACCTCGTCACCCCCGAGCTCCTGGTGACGCGCGTCCGGGAGACCCTCGCGGGCTGGTCGGGGGGCTCCACACCGCCGTACGACCTGTTGGACACGGGTGTGCACACCGTGCACCACCGGCTTGCCCGGCGGTGGCGGGTCGGCCGTGTCTTCCTCGCCGGGGACGCCGCCCATCTGCTCGGCGCGCTCGGTACCCAGGGCCTGGACGAAGGGCTGCGCGACGCCGACAACCTCGCCTGGAAACTGGCGCTGGCCTGGCACCACGGCCGGCACGAGGCGCTGCTCGACAGCTACCAGGCGGAACGCCGTGCGGTCGTCGCCGCCCGGCTGCGCGCCGCCGACCAGGCGCTGCCCCTGCTGCGCGGCGCCAAGGGGCTGCGGTCGTACGTCCCCGGTTCCGGCCGGGGCCACGACGCGCTGCTCGCGGACGGGCATCTGGGGCGTGGCCCGTTGGGCGCGCCCGGTGCGTACACCGACTCGCCGCTCATGGCCCCGCGCGCCGCCTCCGAGGCACCGATCGACACACTGCCGGGCGCCCAGGTCGTCGACGTGCAGGTGACTGCCGAGGACGGCACCTTCGTGCCGTTGCGGGACCGGCTCGGGCGGGGGGCGCTGTTGGTGGTGCTGGTCGCGCCGGGTACCGGTGTGTGGGAGCGAAAGCACTGGGTGAGCGCCGGGATCATGCCCCGGCTCGCGGCGGCCGTGTCCGCCCTGCCGCACTCCGCGGAGCTGCTGGTCGCCGAGAGCTACCCTGGCGCGGCCGCCCACACCGTGCTCCTGGTACGGCCCGACGGCCACCTTGTCACCGCGCTGAGCGGGGTGCGCCCGGCCGACCTCTACGCGGCGGCGGAGGCGGCCCTGGGCGGGGCGAAGCAGCAGCCCGAGACCACGGAGGCGACCGCGGCTTCGCGCTGAGCCACTGTGCCGCCACGGGCTCTTGGCCGGCCACTCCTCGGGAGGACCGTCACTGTGTGTCCGCAGTGTGACGGTGGGTTGACCGGCCCGGGCCGTCGTGGTGTACTCCGGTCCGTGACAGACACCTCTACGCGCCTGTGGCGGAGGGTCCACATGGACCTCGTCCGCTACGCGGGCTGCGTGTGTCGTCCGTTCTGCTGATTCGCATCTCTCTTTTCCGCGCACGCCGCCGACCCCCGGTGCTGCCGCGCGCTCCCGCGAACCCTGTCAGGACGGTCCCCGTGTCTGTGTCCCCCGCTGTCCCTTCCTCCTCGGCCGCCTCGGCCCCGGCTTCCCCGGCTCCCCCGTCTTCCGCACCCACGCAGTACGAGCTCCTCGACTTCGCACGCCGGACGGCTGCCGACGCCGAGTTGATCGCCTCGCTTCCGCTCGACCCCGAAGGGCGCACCTGGGTGCGGCTCGAAGGGCCGGGCGGCAGCGAGGCCTGGCTCATCGGCTGGCCGCCCGGAACCGGCACCGGCTGGCACGACCACGCCGACTCGGTGGGCGCGTTCGTCACCGCCGCGGGTGAGCTGAGGGAGTACTCCCTCGCCGCCCGGCTGCCGACCGAGGGCTGGAAGACCCTCGAACTCGCTGAAGACGTCGACCGCGAACGCCGTCTGCCCGGCGGGACGGGCCGTTCCTTCGGCCGCCACCATGTGCACGAGGTTCTCAACGAGTCCGCCGAGGAACACGCCATCTCGGTGCACGCCTACTATCCGCCCCTGCCCCGTATCCGCCGCTACAGCCGCACGGGGCGGGTACTGCGCCTCGAGCACGTCGAACGCCCGGAGGACTGGCAGTGAGCACCCACTCGAACGGACGCTGAGCGAGCGCTGAGCACCCGTCGCTCAGTACGCCTCCTCCAGCCCCTCCGTGTCCTCCCCCTCCTCCTCCAGTGCCTGCCGGACCACGCGGAGGGCCATGCCCTCGGGGTAGCCCTTGCGGGCGAGCATGCCCGCAAGGCGGCGGAGGCGTTTGTCACGGTCGAGGCCTCGGGTGGAGCGCAGCTTGCGGGCCACGAGCTCGCGCGCGGTGGCCTCCTCCTGGTCGGAGTCGAGCTGGGCGACGGCCTCGTCGATGAGCGCCGAGTCGACGCCCTTGGTGCGCAGTTCCCGGGCGAGGGCCCGCCGGGCCAGGCCCCGGCCGTGGTGGCGGGACTCCACCCAGGCATCCGCGAACGCGCTGTCGTTGATCAGCCCGACCTCCTCGAACCGCGACAGCACCTCGTCCGCCACGTCGTCGGGGATCTCACGCTTGCGCAGGGCGTCGGCGAGTTGCTTGCGGGTCCGCGGGGTCCCGGTGAGCAGGCGCAGGCAGATCGCCCGTGCCCGCTCAGCCGGGTCCCCTGAGGACTCCCCTTTCTCGGCCCTCGACGAGAAAGACGAGCCCCCGTCCTGTGGCCCCCCGTCGTCATATGGGTCCCCGGCCAGCTCCCCGAAGCCGCCCCGTCGCCCCCCGCGGCTCCGCCGGCCACGTGTCTCGCCTCGTGGGGAGCCGCCACCGAGGCGACGGCCGCCGCGCGGCGAACCGTCACCGGAGGGCCGGTTCTCCTCCGGTCGACCGGCCGCATCCCCGGCGTCGGCGGATGGTTCGCCCTCGTAGGGATCGGTGGCCGGTTCGTTGTCGTACGGTCCGAACCCCTCTGCGCCGAGCCCCCCGCTACCCCCGCGCTCCCGGCTCCCAGGGGCACTCGGGTATGCGTACTCACCCCAGTCCGTTCTGCGTGTCACGGACTAGCTCTTGGCCGCCGCGGCCTTGGTCTTGGCGGTCTTGGCAGCGGGGGCCGGCACCGTCTTCGCGTCGTCGGCGGGGGCGGCGGGGGCGGCGACGTCCGCGCCCGGTTCGGCGGTGGGCTCCTCGGGCCGTACGCCGACGCCCAGCTTCTCCTTGATCTTCTTCTCGATCTCGTTGGCGAGGTCGGGGTTGTCCTTGAGGAAGTTGCGGGCGTTCTCCTTGCCCTGGCCGAGCTGGTCGCCCTCGTACGTGTACCAGGCGCCGGCCTTGCGGACGAAGCCGTGCTCCACGCCCATGTCGATCAGGCCGCCCTCGCGGCTGATGCCCTGGCCGTAGAGGATGTCGAACTCGGCCTGCTTGAAGGGCGGCGCGACCTTGTTCTTGACGACCTTGCAGCGGGTGCGGTTGCCGACCGCCTCGGTGCCGTCCTTCAGGGTCTCGATGCGACGGATGTCGATACGCACCGAGGCGTAGAACTTCAGCGCGCGGCCACCGGTCGTGGTCTCCGGCGAGCCGAACATCACACCGATCTTCTCGCGGAGCTGGTTGATGAAGATGGCGGTGGTCTTGGACTGGTTGAGCGCGCTGGTGATCTTCCGCAGGGCCTGGCTCATCAGGCGGGCCTGCAGACCCACGTGGCTGTCGCCCATCTCGCCCTCGATCTCCGCGCGCGGGACGAGCGCGGCGACGGAGTCGATGACGATGAGGTCGAGGGCACCGGAGCGGACCAGCATGTCCACGATCTCCAGGGCCTGCTCGCCGTTGTCCGGCTGCGACAGGATCAGGTTGTCGATGTCGACGCCGAGCTTCTTCGCGTACTCGGGGTCGAGGGCGTGCTCGGCGTCCACGAACGCGACCTGGCCGCCGGCCTTCTGCGCGTTCGCCACCGCGTGGAGGGTCAGGGTCGTCTTGCCGGAGGACTCGGGGCCGTAGATCTCCACCACTCGGCCACGCGGCAGGCCACCGACACCGAGGGCCACGTCCAGCGCGGTCGACCCGGTCGGGATGACCTCGATGGGCTCCTTCGACCGCTCCCCCATGCGCATGACCGCGCCCTTGCCGAATTGTCGTTCAATCTGCGCGAGTGCGGCGTCGAGCGCCTTCTCGCGGTCGGTTCCTGCCATGGGTTCCACCCGATTTGCTTGAGTCGATCGCTTCACGTGAAAGACGCTAGCGCCTGCCACTGACAATGGGCCCCGACGCCCGCCCGGCCTGTGGATAACTCGGGTACTTCTCCACAAAAGCCCTGTCGAACTCCCCGTCGAGAGGCTCACCGGAGCCTCCATAAGAATGGATGTTCGATTTTGCTGTCAAGCGACACCCCGCGGGCTCCGGGACTTCCGGAAGGCGGGCTTCAGTTCTCCGACGACAGCCGGGGGCCGGCGCTCACCAACGGGCCCGCCGTGGTTGCGGAGCGGGGGAGGCAGGCGTCAGCGGTCCTGCGGAGCGTCGCCGTCCTCGGGCCCGGCATTCCCCCCGGGGCCCGCATCCCGTCGCGGCTCCTGCGAACCGTTCTCCCTCTCCGCGGCGTCGTCCGGCTTCCTGCCCCACCTGTGCTCCAGCCGCTCTCGCACGCGCATGAGGACGTCGCCGCCCGGACCGTCCTCGTCCCGTGCCGCGTGCGGCCGGCTGCGGAGGCGGGCGAGGAGGTTGCCGGAACCGCGCCTGCGGTGGCCGTGGACGCGGGGGTCGTCCGTGACGTCGTACCGCTTCACATACGCCCCGAGGAAGGCCTGGAGGGTGGCGATGGCGGGGATGGCGATGAGCGCGCCGACGGCGCCGAGGAGGGCGGTGCCGGCGACGACCGACCCGAAGGCGACGGCCGGGTGGATGTCCACGGTCCTGGCGGTCAGCTTGGGCTGCAGCACGTAGTTCTCGAACTGCTGGTAGATGACCACGAAGACGAGGACCCACAGCGCGTACCAGGGGTTCACCGTGAAGGCGATCAGCATCGGCAGGGCGCCCGCGAGGTAGGTGCCGATGGTGGGGATGAACTGGGAGACCAGGCCGACCCAGACCGCGAGGGCGGGGGCGTACGGCACGTTCAGGTACTCCAGCAGGACGTAGTGGGCTATGCCCGAGATCATGGCCATCAGGCCGCGGGAGTACAGGTAGCCGCCGGTCTTGTCGACGGCGATCTCCCACGCTCGCAGCACCTCGGCCTGCTTGGCGGGTGGCAGCACGGAGCACAGCGCGCGCCGCAGCCGGGGCCCGTCGGCGGCGAAGTAGAACGAGAACAGGCCGATCGTCAGCAGTTGGAAGAGGCCGCCCAGGACCTGCGCCGAGACGTCCAGGACGCCGGTGGCGCTGTTCTGGACGTACCTCTTCAGCCAGTCGGAGCGGAGCAGTCCCTCCTGGATGTCGACGCGTCTGAGTTCGGTGTGGAAGGTGGTGTTGATCCAGCTGATGACCGAGTCGAGGTACGCCGGGAAGTCCTCGACCATCTTGATGATCTGCCCGGCGAGCATCGAGCCGAGGAGCGTGACGAAGCCGGCGACCGCGATCAGCGTGAACAGGAAGACCAGGAAGGTGGCGAAGCCCCTGCGCAGCCCCTTCGAGGCCATCCAGCTCACCGCGGGCTCGATCGCGAGCGCCAGGAAGAACGCGATGAGGATGTTGACCAACAGCCCGATGAGCTGGTGGAACATCCAGCTGCCCAGTTGGAAGACGGCGACCAGCGAGAGCGCGAGCACCATGGCGCGCGGCAGCCAGCGCGGCATGCCCGAACTGGACGGGGTGCCGACCGGGGGCCCGGTCGGCGGCGCCGTACCGGAGGGGGATGCCTGGGGCTCGACCTGCGCGGTCTCGTCTGAGGGGGCCACGGAGCAAGTTTCGCCCACACCACCGACAATCAGTCCCCGCCCCCCGCACCTACCGGTCCCGCAGGCACCGGCCGACCGACGGGTGCGGGCGTTTTCAGCGGTTTTCGGCTGGAACGCCCATCGTCGCGCACACCACGCGCCACACGTCCCTGGCCTCCCAGCCGGCGTCCAGCGCCTCGCGCACCGTCCGTCCGCCGAGTTCGGACATCACATGATCGCGCGCGAAGGTTTCGGCGTACCCCTCACCGAAGTGCTCCGCCATCCGCTGCCAGAAGACCGTCAACCGCATGACTCCAGTATCCCGCCCCAGGGGGTGGGCGCGGCCGGGACGGCTTGTCGATACCGCTTTCCGTCCTACGGTCTGACCCATGTCCGAAAACGGAGCATTCCCACGCCCCTCATCTCCCCCGGCGCACAACACCCCGCTCGCGCGCGCCGAGCAGTTCGTCTGGCTGACCGCGCGGGTCCTGGAGCAGCGCCGCTTCGCGTACCACTTCCTGGACGGGAGCGCCGATGCGGTGGAGGACGCGCTGGCCGCCTACCGCACCGCCGACGAGGGGTACGGGCACGCGCTCGAACCGGATCTGCGCGGGCCGGTGAGCCAGCCGCTGCACGTGGGGCACGCGTTACGGGTCCTGGACTCGATCGGGCGGTGTGCCGGGCAACGGGTGGAACGCGTGTGCCGCTATCTGACGTCGGTGTCGAACCCGGACGGGGCCCTGCCCGCCGTGCGCCCCTGCCAGCGCGGCTTTCCGGCGGCGCCTTTCGTGCCGATCGTCGACGACCCGCCCAGTGAGCTGCTGGCCACCGGGCCCGTGGTGGGGCTGTTGCACCGCAACCAGGTGTGGCACGCGTGGTTGTTCCGGGCGACCGACTTCTGCTGGCACGTGGTCGAGTCCCTGGAGAAGTCGCACCCGTACGAGGTCCAGGCCGCCGTGGCGTTCCTGGACTCCGTGCCCGACCGCCCGCGTGCGCAGGCGGCCGCCGACCGGCTCGGCCGGCTGGTGCGCGAACACCGGCTGGCGGCGCTGGATCCCGAGCGGCTGGAGGAGCATCCGGTGGCGTCCGGTTATGCCCCGGGTGAGCACCACTTCGCGTTCGACTTCGCGCGTGCGCCGGAGTCGCTGGCGCGCGCATGGTTCACGGACGAGGAGATGGCCCGTGCACTCGACTTCCTGGAGAGCGAGCAGCAGGACGACGGCGGCTGGCCGGTCCGCTGGCGCCAGTGGGCGCCGGGAACCGCCCTGGAGAGCCGGCCGATCGTGACGATCGAGGCGCTGCGCACCCTGCGGGCGTACGGGCGGTCGATCGGCTGATGGAGGCCCGTGCCGCCCGGCTTCCACCTCCATGTGAGCGCGCGCGGCCGCGTCAGCCCGTGATCGCCCGTACCCCGGCCGTCACGATCACCGCCGCGGCGACGACGAGCAGGAAGGGGGCGCGCAGGAGCAGCGCGACGGCGGCTGCGGCGACTCCTGCGGCCCTCGCGTCCAGCACGAGCACACGTCCGTCGGCGAAGGTCTGCTGGGCTGTGAGGGCGGCGAGCAGCGCGACGGGGAGCAGGGCGGCGAGGCGTTGGACGAGGGGGCGTTCCAGGACGCCCTCGGGGACCAGCAGACCGATGAGTTTGACGGCGTAGCAGCCGACGGCGGTCACGGCGATCGCGATCCAGACGTTCACCGGTTCTCCCCCCACGGGCCGTGCTGCGGGTCGTTCTCGATGCCGTCCTCCGGGGCGCGCCGCGGGTCGTGCCCAGGGCCGACCCGTGGGGCGCGCACCGGGCCGCTCTCAGGGGCGTTCTGCCGGTCGTTCTGCAGGTCGCCGGCCTTGCGGCGCCCTTCCGCCCAGAGGACGACCGGGGCGGCCGCCGCGGCCACCAGCACCGGCACTCCGGCGGGCAGTACGGGCAGCAGGCCGAGCCCCAAGAGGGCCGCGACACCGGCCACGGCCCGCTCCCTGGCGGTCTTGAGCATCGGCGCGAGAAGCGCCAGGAAGACGGCGGGCCCGGCCGCGTCCAGTCCCCACGCCTCGGTGTCACCGATGGCTTCGGCGCCGAGCGCGCCGAGGAGCGTGGTGAGGTTCCACAGCAGATACAGGCTGAGGCCGGTGACGGTGAAGCCGATCCGGGCGGCGCGGCGCGTGGGCTGGGCGAGCGCGACGACCGTGGTTTCGTCGATGACCCATTGCGCGGCGAACGGCCGTACCGCGCCCCGGAGTGCCAGCAGCTGTGACAGACGCAGCCCGTAGAACGCGTTGCGCACCCCCAGGAAGAAGGCCCCGGCCGCCGCCGTGAACGGGTTGCCGCCGGCCGCGAGCGCGCCCACCAGGGCGAACTGGGAGGCCCCGGTGAACACGAGGAGACTCAGCGCACAGGTCTGCGGCAGGCTGAGCCCGCTGCCGGCCGAGGTCACTCCGAAAGCGAATCCGGACAGCCCGACGGCGACCCCGACCCCCAGGGCGTCCCGGACGACGGCCCGGTCGGGCTTGGCGCTCCCCTTGTCCTGTATGTCTGCGAAAGCTGTCTGTTCTGCCACGCCTCGGACGATAGGGGCGACGGCCGCTAGGAATCTTGTACGTTCTTGCGCTCGCGTGCGTCGCCCTCGGAGCCCCCGTCGCTGCCGTCACTCCTGCCGCGCTCGCCGCTGCCGCCGCGCTCGCCCGCATGCTCCTTGCCGCCCTTGAGTCCCGGCAGGTCGTGGGAGCCGCCTCTGCGTTCCCGCTGGTACGCGCCCGGGGGTACGCCCACGATCCGGCTGAAGTGGCGGTTGAGGTGCGGCTGGTCCGTGAAGCCGACGGCGACGGCGGCCTCGGCGGGAGCGGTACCCGCGTCGAGCAGGACCCTGGCCCGGCGGACGCGCGCATCGGTCAGCCAGGTGTGCGGAGGCATGCCGTAGGCGTTGCGGAAGGCCCGCAGAAGAGCGAAGGGGCTGGTACCGAGTTCGGCGGCGAGTCGCTCCAGGGTGGGCGGATCGGCCATCCGCTCCTGGAGCACCGCACGCGCGCGTGCCGCTACCGCGGCTCCGGCCGCGCGGGCGGTCCGGCGGGGCAGCGGACCTCCGTTGAGATGCAGCAGCCGGGTCACGGCCACCCGGAGCAGGGTGTCGGCGGCGAGCGCGTTGCCCTCATCGGCCGCCCGCAGGACCTGGTGGACCAGAGCGACGGCGTGGGGATCGAAGAGCACGGGGCTGGTGAAGCCGGGGGTGCCGCGGATCGTGGTGGTCTCGGCGGCGATCTCGGCCACGACGTCCGGGGACGGGTAGACGGCGCCGTATCGCCAGCCCTCGGGCCCGCCCGCGCGACCCGTGTGCGGGGTGTCGGGGTTGACCAGGGCGAGGGTGCCCGCGCCCGCGTACTGGTCGGCGCCGCCGTGGTGGAAGACCTCGACCCCGTCGGCGATGGCGGCGATCACGAAGTTCTCGTGGGTGTGCCGGACGAACCTCTTCTCGATGTATCTGGCCCGCAGCAGGTCGACACCGGGCAGTTCCGCGTACTGCCAGTGCCGTGCACGCTCCGCCGAACCCGTCATCTCTCCATTCTGCGTCGTGCGCCGGACGCCCCTCGTCGGCATGCGCAGGTCAGGGCCGGTGGCACGTGACCCGCTCGCGGGGAGAGCCGTGCGGCCCGCCGCCACGGGCCGGCGGGGGGCACGGTCGGCCGACGTCTTCCAAAGGACACCAACCACGTCGTTCACCCCCATTCCCGGCCGACACCCCTCGCCCCCTCCACCGGGCCGTCTTTTCGCAGGTCAGGGTCATTGTCAGTGGGCGGGTGCAGGATGGGGGCATGGTCAGCTCCGCAGATCGGGCCCTCGACGGCTTCTCCCCCGCGACCCGCGGCTGGTTCACGGGGGCCTTCTCCGCGCCCACCGCGGCCCAGGCCGGGGCGTGGCGTGCGATCGGCGCGGGCTCGGACGTGCTGGTGGTGGCCCCGACCGGATCCGGCAAGACCCTGGCGGCGTTCCTGGCCGCGTTGGACCAGCTGACGTCGACCCCGCCCCCCGCGGACCCCAGGAAGCGCTGCCGGGTGCTGTACGTGTCACCGCTGAAGGCCCTGGCGGTGGACGTGGAGCGGAACCTGCGCAGTCCGCTGACCGGTATCCGCCAGGAATCCGTGCGTCTGGGCCTGCCCGAGCCCGAGGTCAAGGTGGGTATCCGCTCGGGCGACACCCCGGCCGCAGAGCGCCGTGCCCTGGCCACCCGTCCGCCCGACATCCTGATCACCACCCCCGAGTCGCTGTTCCTCATGCTGACGTCGGCCACCCGCGACGCGCTGACGGGCGTGGAGACGGTGATCCTCGACGAGGTGCACGCGGTCGCGGGCACCAAGCGCGGCGCGCATCTCGCGCTCTCCCTGGAGCGGCTCGACGAGTTGCTGCCGAAGCCCGCGCGCCGTATCGGCCTGTCCGCGACCGTGCGTCCCGTGGACGAGGTGGCGCGCTATCTCTCCCCGCGCCGCAGGGTGGAGATCGTCCAGCCCCCGTCCGGCAAGGAGTTCGACCTCTCCGTGGTCGTCCCGGTGGAGGATCTGGGCGAGCTGGGCGGCTCCCCGGTCGCCGACGGCAACGAGGGGGCGGAACGCCCGTCGATCTGGCCCCATGTCGAGGAGCGGATCGCCGACCTGGTCCAGGCACACCGCTCCACGATCGTGTTCGCCAACTCCCGCCGCCTCGCGGAGCGCTTGTGCAACCGGCTCAACGAGATCGCGTACGAGCGGGCCACCGGCGAGTCCTTGGAGGAACACCACGCGCCTGCCGAGCTGATGGGCGGCTCGGGTGCGGCCCAGGGAGCGCCCCCGGTCCTGGCCCGGGCGCACCACGGCTCGGTCTCCAAGGAGCAGCGTGCCCTGGTCGAGGAGGACCTCAAGGCGGGCCGGCTGCCGGCGGTGGTGGCCACGTCCAGTCTCGAACTGGGCATCGACATGGGTGCCGTGGACCTCGTCGTCCAGGTGGAGTCGCCGCCGTCGGTCGCGTCGGGGCTGCAGCGCGTGGGGCGCGCGGGGCACCAGGTGGGAGCGGTCTCCACGGGCGTGGTCTTCCCGAAGTACCGCGGTGACCTGGTGCAGGCGGCCGTCGTCACGGAGCGGATGCGCACCGGTTCCATCGAGTCCCTGAGGATTCCGGGCAATCCCTTGGACGTGCTGGCGCAGCAGCTCGTCGCCATGACGTCGATGGACACCTGGCAGGTCGACGACCTGCTCGCCATGGTCCGGCGGGCCGCGCCCTTCGCATCGCTCCCGGAGTCGGCCTTCACGGCGGTCCTCGACATGCTCGCGGGCCGCTATCCGTCCGACGCCTTCGCGGAGCTGCGCCCGCGCGTGGTGTGGGACCGGCTCACCGGCACCGTCACCGGCCGCCCCGGCGCCCAGCGCCTCGCGGTCACCTCCGGGGGCACCATCCCGGACCGCGGTCTCTTCGGGGTCTTCCTCGCCGGTTCCGACCCCAAGAAGGGCGGCGGCCGGGTCGGGGAGCTGGACGAGGAGATGGTGTACGAGTCGCGTGTCGGGGACGTCTTCACGCTGGGCACCAGCTCGTGGCGGATCGAGGACATCACACGCGACCGGGTTCTGGTCTCCCCCGCACCGGGCGTTCCGGGCCGTCTGCCGTTCTGGAAGGGCGACCAGCTCGGCCGCCCGCTCGAACTGGGCCGCGCGGTGGGCGCGTTCCTGCGCGAGGTGGGCTCGCTGTCCCAGGAGGACGCCCGACTGCGCATGCTGGCCGCCGGTCTCGACGCCTGGGCCGCGGACAACGTCCTGTCCTACCTCGCCGAGCAACGCGAGGCCTGCGGCCATGTCCCGGACGACCGCACGATCGTCGTCGAGCGCTTCCGGGACGAACTGGGCGACTGGCGGGTGGTCGTCCACTCGCCCTTCGGAGCCCAGGTCCACGCCCCGTGGGCACTCGCCCTCGGTGCCCGCCTGTCCGAGCGGTACGGCATGGACGCCCAGGTCATGCACGCCGACGACGGTATCGTGCTGCGGCTGCCGGACGCCGATCTGATGGGCCTTGACCTCCTCGACATGGAGCCCACGAAGGCCGGCACGGAGTACGACTCCGAGCAGGCGCCGATCGGCGCGGCGGACGTCGCCTTCGACAAGGGCGAGGTCGACCAGATCGTCACCGACCAGGTGGGCGGCTCGGCGCTGTTCGCGTCCCGCTTCCGCGAGTGCGCCGCCCGCGCGCTCCTGCTGCCCCGCCGCAACCCCGGCAAGCGCACACCGCTGTGGCAGCAGCGGCAGCGCGCGGCCCAGCTGCTCCAGGTGGCGAGCGAGTTCGGTTCGTTCCCGATCGTCCTGGAGGCGGTCCGCGAATGCCTTCAGGACGTCTTCGACGTGCCCGGCCTCGCCGAGCTGATGGGCGACATCGAGTCCCGCAAGGTCCGCCTCGTCGAGGTCACCACCCCGGAGCCGTCACCGTTCGCCCGCTCACTGCTGTTCGGTTACGTGGCCCAGTTCCTGTACGAGGGCGACTCACCGCTCGCCGAGCGCCGCGCCGCCGCCCTGTCGCTGGATTCCCGTCTGCTCGCGGAGCTGCTGGGCCAGGCGGAGCTGCGCGAGCTGCTCGACGCCGAGGTGCTGGCCGAGCTGGAGCAGGAGCTCCAGTGGCTCACCGAGGACCGACGGGTCAAGGACGCCGAGGGCGTCGCGGACCTGCTCCGGCTGCTCGGTCCGCTCAAGGACACCGAGTTGGCGGAGCGGGGCGCCGATCCGCAGTGGGCCCGGGATCTGGCCGGGACCCGGCGCGCCATCCGGGTCCGGATCGCGGGCACCGACCACTGGGCGGCGATCGAGGACGCCGGCCGGCTTCGCGACGCGCTCGGCACGGCCCTGCCCGTCGGTGTGCCGGAGGCGTTCACCGAGCCGGTCAAGGATCCGCTCGGCGACCTCCTCGCCCGGTACGCGCGCACCCACGGCCCGTTCACCTCCGCGACGGCGGCCGCACGCTTCGGCCTCGGGGTGGCCGTCACCGAGGGCGCCCTGCACCGGCTCGCCGCGAACGGCAGGGTCGTGCAGGGGGAGTTCCACCCGGCGGGCATCGGCCAGGAGTGGTGCGACGCGGCCGTGCTGCGCCGCCTGCGCCGCCGCTCCCTCGCCGCGCTGCGGCACGAGCTGGAGCCGGTGCCGCCCGCCGCGCTCGCCCAGTTCCTGCCCCAGTGGCAGCACGTGGGCGGCGGACACGGGCTGCGCGGCGTCGACGGCCTGGTCCGCGCGATCGAACAGTTGCAGGGCGCCTCCGTGCCCGCATCCGCCCTGGAGAAGCTGGTCCTGCCGTCCCGGGTCACCGGCTACGCCCCTGCGATGCTCGACGAGCTCACGGCCGCCGGAGAGGTCGTGTGGGCGGGCGCCGGCGCCCTGCCCGGCAAGGACGGCTGGGTGTCGCTGTATCTCGCGGACTCGGCCCCGTTGCTCCTCCCCTCCCCGCACCCGCTGGAACTGACCGCGCTCCACCAGTCGGTCCTGGACGCCCTGTCCGGAGGCTACGGTCTGTTCTTCCGCCAAATCGCCGACCAGGTCCGCGCCACGACCCACCCGGACGCCACCGACCCCCAACTGGCCGAGACCATCTGGGACCTGGCCTGGTCGGGCCGTCTCACGAACGACACACTCGCCCCCATGCGCTCCCTGCTCGGCTCGGGCCGCACGGCGGGCTCCACGGCCCACCGCGCCAGACGCGCCGTTCCGCGCGGCCGGTACGGCTCCCTGAGCGCCGCCGCACGCCCCCAGTCCCGTACGGGCCCGCCCACCGTCGCGGGTCGCTGGTCACTGCTCCCCGCCCACGAGCCCGATCCCACCGTCCGCGCTCACGCCCTCGCCCGCACGCTGCTCGACCGGCACGGAGTGGTCACCCGGGGCGCCGTCTCCGCCGAGGGAGTCGAGGGCGGCTTCTCGGCGGCGTACCGCGTCCTGTCCGTCTTCGAGGAGAGCGGCCAGGCCCGCCGCGGCTACGTGGTCGAGGGACTCGGCGCGGCCCAGTTCGCCATGGACGGCGCCGTGGACCGGCTGCGCGCGGTGGCCAACGCCCGTGAAAGGGGCGAGCCCTTCCCGGGCACGGGCCCGAGCAGCCGCGTCCAGGGCCTCGTCCAGGCACCGGGCTCCCCCACCGCGCCGACCGACCCGGGCCTGCCCGACTGGCTCGCCGACGACGCCTTCACCGCCGGCGACGACACCTTCTGGACCGGAACACCCTCCACCGGGACCGCCCCTTCCGACACCGCGCCCCTCCTGCACCCGGCCTCCCGTTACCCGTCGTCCGACGGCCACGCAGGCCATGGCGGCGGCAACAGCGGTCCCGGCGGTTACGACGCCGCCGGATCCCAAGGGCCACAAGGCAGAAACGGCCCCCCGAACCGTGCCCGCGCCACCCCCTCCCCACGGGCCGTGGTACTGGCCGCCGCCGACCCCGCGAACGCCTACGGTGCAGCCCTCTCCTGGCCCGACCCGCCCACCGACGCCGGGCACAAGCCGGGCCGCAAGGCGGGCTCCCTGGTCGTCCTCGTCGACGGCGAACTCACTCTCTACATGGAGCGCGGCGGCAAGACCCTCCTGGCCTGGCCCGCCGACGCGGACACCAGGCCGCCGGACGACCCACGCCTCCGCCCGGCCGCCGAAGCCCTGGCCGCCGCAGCCCGCGCCGGTTCCCTCGGCACGGTCACCGTGGAACGCGTGAACGGCGCCTCCGCCCTCACCTCCCCCTACGGCCCCCTCCTGGAAGGAGCAGGCTTCATCGCGACCCCCCGCGGCCTGCGCATCCGCGCCTGAGCCACCGGCACTGGCACGCCTCGGCCCCACCCCGTCCCTCTCCCGTGCCACCCTTGACCCATGCCCGAAGGTGACACCGTCTGGCAGACGGCGAAGCGGCTGCACACCGCCCTCGCCGGCAAGGTGCTGTACCGCTCCGACCTGCGCGTGCCCAGATACGCCACGGCCGACCTCACCGGCCGCACCGTCCTCGACGTCACCCCCCGGGGCAAGCACCTCCTGACCCGGATCGAGGGCGGCCTCACACTGCACTCGCATCTGCGGATGGACGGCTCCTGGAAGGTGTACGGAATCGGCGAACGCTGGTCCGGCGGCCCGGCCCACCAGATCCGCGCGATCCTGGGCACCCTCGACCGCACGGCCGTCGGCTACCGCCTCCCCGTACTGGAACTGCTCCGCACCACCGAGGAGCACCGAGCCGTCGGCCACCTCGGCCCCGATCTGCTCGGCCCTGACTGGGACCCCGGCCTGGCCCTCGCCAATCTCCGGAGGGACCCCACGCGCCCCCTCGGCGAGGCCCTTCTGGACCAGCGCAATCTCGCCGGCATCGGAAACGTCTACAAGAGCGAGCTGTGTTTCCTGCTCCGTGTCACCCCCTGGCTTCCCGTCGGCGCACTCCCGCCGGATCGCGCCGCCAAGCTCCCGGACCTCGCCAAGAAGCTCCTCGAAGCCAACCGCGACCGACCCATCCGCAGCACCACGGGCCTCCGCCTCCACGACCTGTTCGTGTACGGGCGCGCACCTCGCCCCTGTCTGCGCTGCAACACCCCCATCCGGGCCGGGGACCAGGGCGACGGTTCCCGCGAGCGCCCCACCTACTGGTGCCCCACCTGTCAGCAGGGCCCGGCCCCGGCCCCGGGCACCCCCAGAGCCGCCCGCGCACGCCCCCAGCGCCGTACGCCCAGCTGACTGCGCGCGCCCTCCCGCCCCTCAGCCCACTCCCACTCCCCTCCACGCGCCCCCTCCCGACCCGCATGCCTCACTCCTCCCCACCTCCCGTCGCCCGCCCCACAGGACCCCACGCCCCATGGCGCACCCCACCCTGACTACTGATTGACGGTCCGTCAGAAACGCTCGTACCGTCGTCCCATGGCCCTCCAGGCGTACGACCTCACCGGCCGAACCGCATTCGTCACGGGCGCCGGCGGCAGTATCGGCCGCGCGTCGGCCGTCCTGCTCGCCGAGGCCGGGGCGACCGTTCACTGCGCGGACCTCGACGAACAGGGACTGCACGAGACGGCCACGTTGATCAAGGAAGCGGGCGGCACCGCCCGCACCCACCCCCTCGACGTCACCGATCCTGCCCGCCTCACCCGAGCGGTGGCCACCTGCCAGGAGCTCCATGTCATGGCGGCGATCGCCGGGATCATGCACAGCAGCCCGGTTCTGGAGACCCAGGACGAGGACCTCGACCGGGTGTGGAGCGTCAACTTCAAGGGCGTGCTGTACGCCTGCCAGGCAGCGGCACGCCTGATGATCGCCCATGGGACACGGGGCAGCATCGTCACCATGGCTTCCGGCGCTGTGGACACGGGCGGCGCCGGACTGCTCTGCTACGGCGTGACCAAGGCGGCCGTGGTCCAACTGACGAAGACCCTGGCCACCGAGGTCGGCCCGCACGGCATCCGCGTCAACGCGGTGGCACCCGGGTGGACCCGCACCGCCATGACCGACCGGCATGACAGCGAGGCGCAGGCGCGGACGGAATCCCTGATGGCCCGTCTGTCACCGCTGGGCCGGGTCGGCGAGCCCGACGACATCGCGCACGCCGTGCTGCACCTGGCCTGCGACGCCTCGTGCTTCACCACGGGCCAGATCATCCGCCCGAACGGCGGTGTCGCCATGCCATGGTGACCCGGCGGAAACCCTCCACACATCCCCGCCCGGCCAACCGCAAGCCCCCGAAATCAAACGCACTCCCCCTCGGCGCTCCCACCACCGCACTCCCCCTGGGCATCCCCACCCAAGCCCGCGCCCCGCTCCCGGACGCGCCGCTCGCCTCCACACCCCTTCGGCACGCAGTGCACGGGCAGGAGACTCAGCCCCCACCCCCCGGCCACGACCGCCCCCTCCACCGCGCCGGCATCCGGCGCGACGGCGAGTCGCAGCACACCCCACCACCACAGCGCACCGAGCCCCAGAGCCGCCCCCCAGCGCACTATCCGCATAGCCGCCACCTCCAGGCCTTCGGGCCCCACCAGAACGACGCTAGACGGCCCTCGACACGGCCGGGAGGGCGCACCACCGGCACAGGGACGCACGAACCACTCACGGGGACGGCACCCACACGCCGCCCGGCGCGCCCCGCAGCCTCACACCACGCTGAACACGCACCCGGCGCACCCACCGGCCGCCCCCGCTGGGCTTACGGGGACCACCCAACGGCCATCGGCCGTAGCCGTGACCGCGGCCACTCGGCCCGGCAGCGGCACCCGCCGCCGCTACGGCCCTATCCGTTCTCCGCCTGGAACATCCAGTGGTGCTTCTCGAGATCCGCCGTGATCCCGATGAAGATGTCCTGGCTCACCGGATCCGCCTCCGCGGTGCTCTCCACTCTCGTCCGCATCCGAGTGATCACCGCGCCGAGCGCGTCCACCAGTGTGCCCACGGCGTCCGTGTCCTTGACCCAGCCGTCCGGAACCTTGCCGATGCCGCTGCTCCCGGCCACCGTCGCGGCCCGCCCGTCGGGCGAGACCCCAAGCGTGGCCGCACGCTCGGCAACCGTGTCCGAATGGAGTCGCGCGGTGTCCACGACCTCGTCGAGCTGCAGATGGACGGAACGGAAGCGGGGCCCGACGACGTTCCAGTGGATCTGCTTGGCCACGAGGGACAGGTCGACGAGATCGACCAGAGCACCTTGCAGCGCCTCGGAGACGGTCTTGAGACCGGCGTCGGACAGCGGGCTCTTCACGACGTACATCGGCACGCTCCGGTTCTCTATGGGACGTACGGACGTACGACCTGGCCGGCCCTACGTCCCTGACGACGGCGTGCGGCCGCACGAACATCTCGCGTGCACGCCCCCGAGCCCGCCCCTCCACCATGACCGCACACCATCACCCCGGCAAACGGGAGGACCCGATACACGCCCCGCTGAGGCCCGTCCGCCTTCCAGCCGTCCCCTCCCGGCCCGCACACGACACAAAAGCCCCGGCCGGTACCCCCAGGTATCCCCCTGGAGGCCCCGCCCGGGGCTTTCGCTTCACTTCCTCACATCAGCGGCGTACACCACACCTCACGCACACATGTGCGGGTGTCACGCCGCCACAACGTCCACCGCTTCGGTGGGCGCCTTGATCGTGACCCGCTCCGGTGGCACACCGGCCACCGACACGGAGTTGAGCATGGGTCGACGCACTGGTGCTGGCACCGGCTCGGTGGCTGCTGCGGACTGGGCCAGCTCGGCAAGGGCGAGCTCGTCACTCACTTCCCGCATGAGCTCGGACATCCGTACGTCCAGCGCGTCGCAAATGGCGGAGAGCAGCTCGGAGGAAGCCTCCTTCTGCCCCCGCTCCACCTCGGAGAGATAGCCGAGTGAGACTCGGGCGGACGAGGAGACTTCGCGCAGAGTACGGCCCTGGCGCTGGCGCTGCCGACGCAGCACGTCACCCAGCAGGCGACGGAGCAGAATCATCGGTGGCTCCCTCCTCGGACCGTGTAGCCGCATCCTTCACGCCCCACCGTACCGCCTCGCGCTGCGGCCGTGCGGGGAGCGCTGTTGTGTTCACTCAGGGCTGCAAACATCAAGTCCCCCCGTTCTGTTCCGTATCCTGTGCCCGCTCATTCCCGGTCTGTTCGCTCGCGAGCTCCTGGAGGAGGAGTGCGAGCACGCTCCGTACACTCTCCATACGAATTTCCGCCCGGCCGCCGTTCAACCTCAACGACACCACTTTCCCGCCACCGAATGCGCCCGAATCCGCGCCGAGAGGGCCGGCGACGGCCACATGGACCGTGCCGACGGGCTGTCCGTCCTGGGGGTCGGGGCCCGCGACCCCGGTGGTCGAAATTCCCCAGTCGGCGCCGAGCGCCTTGCGTACGCCGTCCGCCATCTGGGCCGCGACCTGCGGATCCACCGCCCCGTGCTGGTCCAGCAGGGTGGCGTCGACGCCCAGCAGCTGGTGCTTGACCTCTGTCGCGTAGGCGGTGACCGAGCCCCGGAAGGCCTGGGAGGCGCCGGGGACGTCCGTGATCGCGGCCGCGACCAGACCGCCGGTGAGCGACTCGGCGACGGCGAGCGTCTCGCCCCTCACCTTCAGTAGTCGCAGCACGTCAGCGGCTGTGGACGTCAACGTTCCGCTCCCTCCGCCGCCGCCTGGCGCTCGGCGATTCCGCGTCGGCGCAGCACAATGGCCTGTCTCACATAGTCGATTCCGGTGACGACGGTGAGAATGACCGCCACGGCCATCACCCAGAACCTCAGGGTGGCCAGCGGGCCCTCCAGAACCAGGACGTACATTCCGACGGCGGTGCCCTGGGCCAGGGTCTTCAGCTTGCCGCCGCGGCTCGCCGGGATGACGCCGTAGCGGATGACGACGAAGCGCAGCAGGGTGATCCCCAGTTCGCGGCCGAGGATCACCGCCGTCACCCACCAGGGCAGATCGCCGAGGTACGACAGGCAGATCAGCGCCGCGCCCATGATCGCCTTGTCGGCGATGGGGTCGGCGATCTTCCCGAAGTCGGTGACGAGGTTGTAGGTCCGGGCCAGATGACCGTCGAAGATGTCGGTGATCATGGCGACGGCGAAGGCGGCCCAGGCCCAGGCGCGCCACACGGGGTCGTAGCCGCCGTCCATGAGCATCAGCACGACGAACCCGGGCACGAGGACCAGGCGGACCATGGTCAGGATGTTCGCGATGTTCCAGAGGCTGGCCTGGTTGACGGCGGCAGCGCCGAGCTTCCCGCCACGCACGGGCCTGGCGTCTCCGGGAGCGCTCGGGGCGCCGGGAGCGCCGGAGGCACTCGGGGCGCTCTTGGCGCCGGAGGAGCCGCCCGCCGCGGATGCCGGGACTCCCGTCATCTGGCCGCCTCCTCAGTACACGCGAGGGAGCCCGGAAGCACCTCGGCCACCAGGTCGACGCCTTCGGTGCCGACCACCTTCGCGTCGACCATAAGGCCGACCGTCAGGTTCTCGCCGTTCGTGAACAGCACCTGGCCGTCCGTCTCGGGCGCCTGGTGGGCGGCGCGGCCGTAGGCACCCTCGTCGCCGTCGACCGACTCGACAAGGACGCGCACCGTCTGCCCGACGCGCTCCTCGGCGCGCTGCGAGACCAGTTCCTCGGCCAGCCGGGAGACGCGGGCGAGCCGCTCGGCCACCACGTCCTCGTCGAGCTTGTTGTCGTAGCCGGCCGCTTCGGTGCCCTCCTCGTCGGAGTATCCGAAGACACCGATGGCGTCCAGCCGCGCGCCGTTCAGGAAGCGCTCCAGCTCCGCGAGGTCGTCCTCGGTCTCACCGGGGAAGCCGACGATGAAGTTGGACCGGACACCGGCCTCGGGGGCTTTGCCGCGGATGGTGTCGAGCAGTTCCAGGAAGCGGTCGGTGTCGCCGAAGCGGCGCATCGAGCGCAGCACGGCGGGCGCGGAGTGCTGGAAGGACAGGTCGAAGTAGGGCGCGACCTTGGGGGTGGAGGTGAGCACGTCGATGAGGCCGGGCCGCATCTCGGCGGGCTGGAGGTAGCTCACGCGTACGCGCTCGATGCCGTCGACCTCGGCGAGCTCGGGCAGCAGCGACTCCAGCAGCCGGATGTCGCCGAGGTCCTTGCCGTACGAGGTGTTGTTCTCGGAGACCAGCATGATCTCCTTGACGCCCTGCTCGGCCAGCCAGCGGGTCTCGTTGAGCACGTCCGAGGGGCGGCGGGAGATGAAGGAGCCACGGAAGGACGGGATGGCGCAGAAGGAGCAGCGGCGGTCGCAGCCGGAGGCCAGCTTCACGGAGGCGACGGGCGCACCGTCGAGCCGGCGGCGCAGCGGTGCGCGGGGGCCGGAGGCCGGAGCCAGTCCCTCCGGAAGGTCGGCGGAAGCGTGCCCGGGGAGCGCGACCTCGGCCGCCGTCTCCTGGCGCTCGGCCGGGCTGATGGGCAGCAGCTTGCGGCGGTCGCGCGGGGTGTGCGAGGCGTGGACACCGCCGCTCAGGATGGTCTGGAGGCGGTCGGAGATGTCCGCGTAGTCGTCGAAACCGAGCACGCCGTCGGCCTCGGGCAGGGCCTCCGCCAGCTCCTTGCCGTACCGCTCGGCCATGCAGCCCACCGCCACGACGGCCTGGGTTCTGCCGTGGCCCTTGAGGTCGTTGGCCTCCAGGAGCGCGTCGACGGAGTCCTTCTTGGCGGCTTCGACGAAGCCGCAGGTGTTGACGACCGCGACGTCCGCGTCCTCGGCGTCCTCGACGAGCTCCCAGCCGTCCGCCTCCAAGCGGCCTGCGAGCTCCTCCGAGTCCACCTCGTTACGGGCGCAGCCAAGAGTGACGAGTGCGACGGTACGGCGTTCAGGCATGGGCTCAAGACTACTTCGTCCCACTGACGGCCCACGTCGACGGGGTTGGCCGATCTTGGCCAACCCCGTGCGTACGTTTCCCCGTGCCTCTTCTGTGCCGTGCGGACGAGGTCCGGCGGGCGGACTGTACGGCTCATCCGGGCGGTCCGGAGGTCAGCCGACCTCCGGGTCGCCCTTCGTGTAGGTCAGACGTTCGACCTGGCCGGGACGGAAGTCGTCCTTGAGCTTCTTGCCGTTGACGTAGAGCTGAACGGCCCCGGCGTCGCCGAGGACGAGGTCGATCTTGGAGCTGTCCTGGAAGGTCTTGGACTGGCCCTGCTGGAGGAGGCCGTCCCACAGCAGCTGGCCGCTGTGGTCCTTGGCGGAGATCCAGCTGCGGCCGTCGGAGGCCGTGACCCGGACGGTGACCTTGTCGCGGGGTGCGGCCGCGATGGCGCTGTCGGTCGGCTCCGGCTTGGGGTCGGCCTCGGGCTTGTCGGCCTTGGGCGTGGGCGAGGGGGACTTGCCCGCGGTGGCCGTGGAGCCCTCGACCGCCTGGGAGGAGGCGTCGTCGTCCTGCCCGCCGTCGAACGCGGTGAAGCCGACGAAGCCGATCACCACGACGATCGCGGCGACCATGGCGGCGGTCCAGTTGGGGCCGCGGCGCTCCGGCCTGATGCGTTCCGCCTCGAACAGGGGTGCCGCCGGGGTCGGCGCGGGACGCCCGCCGTGCGCCTCGTCGTACTGGGCGAGCAGCGGGCCGGGGTCGATGCGTACCGCGCGCGCGATCGAGCGGATGTGACCGCGCGCGTAGACGTCGCCGCCACAGGGGGCGAAGTCGTCCTTTTCGATCGCCTGCACGATGACGATGCGCACCCGGGTGGCGTTGCTGACGTCGTCGACGGTCAGCCCGGCCGCGATACGCGCCTGCCGGAGGGCATGGCCGATCGAGGGCCGTTCCGCCGCGCGTTCATCTCGGTCGATTTCGAACGGACGCTCGTCTTCGGGGAAGTTGCCGTCAGGGGAGTTGCCGATGGACACGGGGGCGCCTTTCGAGCGTGTAGCCACCTGTGCTGGAGGTTCAGTCTAGGGGGGGTACGAAAGGGTGGGGCAACCGGGCGGTGGGACTTTGTACGCCATCAGAATGGCCGGTCATCCTGCTGGTGACGAGGGTGGGGCACGGGACTTTCCCCTCCTCCAACTTGACGTACGCCGAGGGGAAACGGTTGCTCACTATTTCCTTACGGCTGGGTCACGTTCGAATACCCGGATGCCGTAAGTCCACCCGTGCTCCCCACGTGTTCCACCCGCCCGGAGGCCTTCCCGAACGGCCCCCCAAGGGTTGTCCCGCAATTCCCGGTGGATCAGCGCGCGGCGTCGGATGCGGCGCATCGCACGGCGGAGGAGCGTCCGCATACTGGATGTATGCGGACGTTCCGACAGCGCGGCGAGGTGCCGTAGCCGGCGTCGCGCGCCCGCCGGGAATTACGGGACAACCCTTAGTCCCCAGTTTCCCCCCTGATGACCGCCAGCACTCCGTCCAGCTCGTCGGGTTTCACGAGAACGTCACGCGCCTTGGAGCCCTCGCTCGGTCCGACGACGCCGCGCGACTCCATGAGGTCCATCAGCCGTCCGGCCTTGGCGAAGCCGACGCGCAGCTTGCGCTGGAGCATGGAGGTCGAGCCGAACTGCGTGGAGACGACGAGTTCGGCCGCCTGGCACAGCAGGTCGAGGTCGTCGCCGATCTCCTCGTCGATCTCCTTCTTCTGCTTGGCGCCCACGGTGACGTCGTCGCGGAAGACGGGCGCCATCTGGTCCTTGCAGTGCTGGACGACCGCGGCGACCTCGTCCTCGGTCACGAACGCGCCCTGCATACGGGTGGGTTTGTTCGCACCCATCGGGAGGAACAGCCCGTCACCCTTGCCGATGAGCTTCTCGGCGCCGGGCTGGTCGAGGATGACGCGCGAGTCGGCGAGCGACGAGGTGGCGAAGGCGAGCCGTGACGGCACGTTGGCCTTGATGAGACCGGTGACCACGTCGACCGACGGCCGCTGCGTGGCCAGCACCAGATGGATGCCGGCCGCACGGGCCAACTGTGTGATGCGCACGATCGCGTCCTCGACGTCCCTCGGCGCGACCATCATCAGGTCGGCCAGCTCGTCGACGATGACCAGCAGGTACGGGTACGGCTGGAGCTCGCGCTCGCTGCCCTCGGGCAGCTTGACCTTGCCGTTCCTGATGGCCTCGTTGAAGTCGTCGATGTGCCGGAAGCCGAAGGCGGCGAGGTCGTCGTAGCGCAGGTCCATCTCGCGTACGACCCACTGGAGGGCCTCGGCGGCCCGCTTGGGGTTGGTGATGATCGGCGTGATGAGGTGCGGGATGCCCTCGTACGCGGTCAGCTCGACGCGCTTGGGGTCGACGAGGACCATCCGCACGTCCTCGGGGGTCGCACGGACCATGATCGAAGTGATCAGGCAGTTGATGCACGACGACTTGCCCGAGCCGGTCGCGCCCGCGACCAGCACATGCGGCATCTTCGCCAGGTTGGCCATCACATAGCCGCCCTCGACGTCCTTGCCGAGCGCCACCAGCATCGGGTGATCGTCCTCGGCCGCGTCCGCGAGGCGCAGGACGTCGCCGAGGTTGACCATCTCGCGGTCGGTGTTGGGGATCTCGATGCCGACCGCCGACTTGCCGGGGATCGGGCTGATGATCCGTACGTCCGGGCTGGCGACGGCGTACGCGATGTTCTTCGTCAGCGCGGTGATCCGCTCGACCTTCACGGCGGGGCCGAGCTCGACCTCGTAGCGGGTGACCGTCGGCCCGCGGGTGAAGCCGGTGACGGAGGCGTCGACCTTGAACTCGGTGAAGACGTTGGTGAGCGAGGCGACGACGGCGTCGTTGGCGGCACTGCGGGTCTTGCCGGGGCCACCCCGCTCCAGCAGGTCGAGCGAGGGCAGCGCGTAGGTGATGTCGCCGGAGAGCCGGAGCTGCTCGGCGCGCGCCGGCAGGTCGCGCGGCTCGTCGGGGGCCTTCTTGGTGAGGTCCGGCACCAGGGATTCCTGCTGCCGGGCCTTGGCCGTCCTGCCTGCCGGGGATTCCTGCTCGGGCGTCCTGGTGCGCGCGGCGGGTACCGGCGTGGTCTCCTCGCGGTCCCCCGCGCTCACGCCCTGGGTGAGGTCGGCGACCACCGGCGAGGGCGGCATCCCGTGGAGCACGGCTCCGTCGAGGGCGGCGGCCGCCGCGGCGGCGACGTCCACGGCGTCCATCGGCCGGTCCGGGTCGGGCTGCCGCACCGCGGAGCGCCGGGGGCGGCGCCTGGAGAGGGCCTCCTGCTCGGCACCGTCCGGGTCGTACGGCTGGGGGGCGGATCCGCCCTTGCGGGAGCGCGCGGGGAGCGCTTCGCGCCACTGCTCGTCATAGCGCGCGTCGTCGTCGCCGTACGCCTCGTCCACGTCGGCCTCGACGATGCCCAGCTTCTGCCCGAGGAGCCGCAGCCGCTGCGGGATCGCGTTGACCGGCGTCGCGGTGACGACGAGGAGCCCGAAGACGGTGAGCAGCACGAGCATGGCCACGGCGAGCGCCTCGCCCATGGTGTACGTCAGCGGGGTGGCCGTGCCCCATCCGATGAGCCCGCCGGCGTCCCTTATGGGCTGCATGCCGGCGCTGCGGGCGGGTGAGCCGCAGGCGATGTGGACCTGTCCGAGCACCCCGATGACGAGCGCGGACAGGCCGATGACGATGCGCCCGTTGGCTTCGGGCTTCTCGGGGTGCCGGATGAACCGTACGGCGATGATCGTGAGCAGTATCGGTACGAGCAGGTCGAGCCGGCCGAAGGCACCGGTCACGAGCATCTCGACCAGGTCGCCGACGGGACCGCGCAGATGGGACCAGGTACCGGCGGCGACGATCAGGGCCAGGGCGAGCAGCAGCAGCGCGACGCCGTCCTTGCGGTGCGCCGGGTCGAGGTTCTTCGCGCCCTGCCCTATCCCGCGGAAGACGGCGCCGACGGCGTGCGCGGCACCGAGCCAGACGGCGCGTACGAGCCTGTACACGCCCCCTGTCGGACTGGGCGCCGGCTTCGGAGGGGCCGTCTTCTTCGCCGCCGCCTTCTTGGCGGGTGCCTTCCTGGCGGCGGCTTTCTTCGCGGGGGCCTTCTTCGCCGGAGCCTTCGTCGGAGCGGCCGCCTTCTTCGCGGGCGACTTCTTCGCAGCGGACTGACGTGAGGCCATGAGTGTGAGGTTACCGGTGGAGGCCGCAGCCGACACGTGTGCCTACCGCTTCACCCGTTCGTGTCGCCCTCCCGCAGCCCCAGAACTGACGGACCCTGACGACCTCTCAGTCCAGGTGCCGTCAGAACACAACTCCGCCAGGTCCCCGGCCGCTTCCGCGACTTGGGGACCCGTTCACTCCGGCAGCGGGACCCCGCTCAGTTCGGCGAGGGCACCGAGGCGGGTCCGCCCGCGCCCGGCTCCAGGGCGTCCAGTGCCCTGCGCAGCCCGGTGAGTTTGCGTTCGAGATGGGCCGCGGTCGCCACCGCCGCCGCGTCCGCCGAGTCGTCGTCCAGTTGCTTGGAGAGGGCCTCCGCCTGCTCCTCCACGGCGGCGAGCCGTGCCGAGAGTTCGGCGAGGATGCCGCCGGAGGGCTCCTTCGAGCCGCCCGCCGCGCCCTTCCCGCCGCCCTCCAACTGAAGCCGCAGCAGCGCCGCCTGCTCCCTGAGCTGGCAGTTCTTCATGTACAGCTCGACGAAGACGGACACCTTCGCACGCAGCACCCACGGGTCGAACGGCTTGGAGATGTAGTCGACCGCGCCCGCCGCGTACCCCCGGAAGGTGTGGTGCGGACCGTGGTTGATGGCGGTGAGGAAGATGATCGGGATGTCCCGCGTCCGCTCACGCCGCTTGATGTGCGCGGCCGTCTCGAATCCGTCCATGCCCGGCATCTGGACGTCCAGCAGAATGACCGCGAAGTCGTCCGTCAGCAGCGCCTTGAGCGCTTCCTCCCCGGACGATGCCCGCACCAGCGTCTGATCGAGCGCGGAGAGGATGGCCTCCAGCGCCAACAGATTCTCCGGCCGGTCATCGACCAGGAGGATCTTGGCCTTCTGCACCATGGCCCGCCCTCCTCGCCCCGGCTTGGGGCCTCCCCAGTCCTCAGGATCCGGGGTGACACCGCCGGGCGTCACCCCAGGGGACGACTCCCTTGCGCCGCCCGTCCTTGTGCCGGTCATCGTAGCCGCACCCCACCTGTCGCCACACCCTGTCACCGTGATGTCACTGTGCTCGTAGCAGAAACGCGGCAGGGGACCAAAAGGTTCCCCGATTCCCGCGTTTCTACACGGCCTCGGCCACACTCCGTCAGCAACTGGGCTTCCCGCCCATCCGGTTGTGACCGCCCGGTGCCCGCCCCGTCACTCACCCCGCATCCATTGCTCCATGACCGACAGCAGATGATCCGGATCGACCGGCTTCGTCACATAGTCGGAGGCTCCGGAGTCGATCGCCTTCTCCCGGTCGCCCTTCATCGCCTTCGCCGTCAACGCGATGATCGGCAGCCCCGCGAACTGAGGCATCCGACGGATCGCCGTGGTCGTCGCGTACCCGTCCATCTCCGGCATCATGATGTCCATCAGGACGACTGTCACATCGTCGTGCTGTTCCAGGACCTCGATGCCCTCACGGCCGTTCTCCGCGTACAGCACCGACAGGCCGTGCTGCTCCAGGACGCTGGTGAGCGCGAAGACGTTGCGGATGTCGTCGTCGACGATCAGCACCTTCTCGCCGTCGAACCGGGCGGCACGGCGCACCTGGGGCGCCGCCTCCTGCGCCCAGTGCTCCTGTGCCTGCCCGTCGCCCTGGCCGGGCGCGGCGGACGAGGAACCGGCCGACACGGCCCTGCGGCGCCGCCTGAAGTGCGCGGCGGCCCCGTTCTGCGTCTCGTGGTACGACTTCACCTCGGCCGGCGTCTCCGCGGCCTCCCCGAGCTCGGCCTCGGAGGCCAGCAGCTCCCCGGCCTCCAGCGACGACGGCCCGTTGTTCGCATACCCCTGCGGAGGCAGCTCGCTCGGGTGCAGCGGCAGATAGAGGGTGAAGGTGGAGCCGCGTCCGGGCTCGCTCTGGGCGTAGATCTCGCCGCCCAGCAGCCGGGCGATCTCCCGCGAGATGGACAGCCCCAGACCCGTACCGCCGTACTTCCGGCTCGTGGTGCCGTCGGCCTGCTTGAACGCCTCGAAGATCACCCGCATCTTGCCGGCCGCGATACCGATCCCGGTGTCCGTCACCGAGAACGCGATCATGTCGGCGTCCGGGTCGCTCAGCGAGCCCGCCTCCAGCAGCTGCTCCCTGATGGCCACCGGCACATCCGCGCCGGCCGGCCGGATGACCAGCTCCACGGCCCCGGAGTCGGTGAACTTCACCGCGTTCGACAGCAGGTTCCGCAGCACCTGCAGCAGCCGCTGTTCGTCCGTGTGCAGCGTGGCCGGCAGCTCCGGCGAGACGCGCACGGAGAAGTCGAGGCCCTTCTCGGCGGTCAGCGGCCGGAAGGTGGCCTCCACGTAGTCGACGAGCTGGACGAGCGCGATCCGGGTCGGCGAGACGTCCATCTTGCCCGCCTCGACCTTCGACAGGTCCAGGATGTCGTTGATCAGCTGCAGCAGGTCGGAGCCCGCCCCGTGGATCGTCTCGGCGAACTCGACCTGCTTGGGCGTCAGGTTCGACTCGGCGTTGTCGGCGAGCAGCTTGGCGAGGATCAGCAGCGAGTTGAGCGGCGTGCGCAGCTCGTGCGACATGTTCGCCAGGAACTCGCTCTTGTAGCGCATCGAGACGGCGAGCTGCTCGGCACGCTCCTCCAGGACCTGCCGCGCCTCCTCGATCTCGGTGTTCTTGACCTCGATGTCGCGGTTCTGCCGGGCCAGCAGCTCGGCCTTCTCCTCCAGTTCGGCGTTGGACGCCTGGAGTGCCTTCTGCCGGTTCTCCAACTCGTCCGAGCGCTCGCGCAGTTGCTCGGTCAGCTCCTGGGACTGCTTCAGCAGAACCTCTGTCTTGGTGTTGACGGAGATGGTGTTGACGCTCGTCGCGATCATCTCGGCGATCTGGTTGAGGAAGTCCTTCTGGATCTGCGTGAACGGCGTGAACGAAGCGAGCTCGATCACCCCGAGCACGGTCCCCTCGAAGAGCACCGGCAACACGATGACCTGCGCCGGAGGCGCCTCGCCCAGCCCGGAGGAGATCTTCAGATAACCGCTGGGCGCGTCCTCCACCAGGATGGTGCGCTTCTCCTGCGCTGCCGTCCCGACCAGCGCCTCACCCGGCCGGAACGACGTCGGCATGGAGCCCATCGAGTAGCCGTACGAGCCGAGCATGCGCAGCTCGTACTGGTCGTCGTTGTCCGGGCCCAGGTCCTTGCCGTCGACCAGCGGCATCGCCAGGAAGAACGCGCCGTGCTGCGCGGAGACCACCGGGGTCAGCTCGCTCATGATCAGCGAGGCCACGTCGTCCAGGTCCCGGCGGCCCTGCATCAGGGCCGAGATCCGGGCGAGGTTGCCCTTGAGCCAGTCCTGCTCCTGGTTGGCGATCGTGGTGTCGCGCAGGTTGGCGATCATCTTGTTGATGTAGTCCTGCAGCTCCTTGATCTCGCCCGACGCGTCCACGTCGATCTTGAGATTCAGGTCGCCACGGGTCACCGCGGTGGCCACGCGCGCGATGGCGCGTACCTGCCGGGTGAGGTTCCCGGCCATCTCGTTCACCGACTCGGTGAGGTCCCGCCAGGTGCCGTCGACGTCCCGCACCCGCGCCAGACCGCCCAGCTGCCCCTCAGTGCCCACCTCGCGGGCCACCCGGGTGACCTCCTCGGCGAAGGACGACAGCTGGTCCACCATCGTGTTGATGGTGGTCTTCAGCTCCAGGATCTCGCCGCGCGCGTCGATGTCGATCTTCTTGGTGAGGTCGCCCTTGGCGATGGCGGTCGTGACCATGGCGATGTTGCGGACCTGACCGGTCAGGTTGGACGCCATCGAGTTCACGGACTCGGTGAGGTCCTTCCACGTGCCCGCCACACCCGGTACGTGCGCCTGCCCGCCGAGGATGCCGTCCGTGCCCACCTCGCGGGCCACCTTGGTGACCTGGTCCGCGAAGGAGCTCAGCGTCTTGACCATGCTGTTGAAGGTGTCGGCGAGCTGCGCGACCTCGCCGCGCGCCTCGATCGTCACCGTACGGGTGAGGTCGCCGTTGGCGACGGCCGCGGCGACCTGGGAGATGTTCCGCACCTGCATGGTCAGGTTCTTGGCCATCAGGTTCACATTGCCGCTGAGGTCCTTCCAGATGCCGGTGACGCCCGGCACGTGGGCCTGGCCGCCGAGGATGCCCTCGGTGCCCACCTCGCGGGCCACCCGGGTCACCTGCTCGGCGAACGACGACAGCTGGTCCACCATCGTGTTCACCGTGGTGACGAGTTCGAGGATCTCGCCCTTGGCGTCGACGGTGATCTTCTTCGACAGGTCGCCCTTGGCGACCGCGGTCGTGACCTCGGCGATCTGGCGCACCTGGATGGTCAGGTTGTTCGCCATGAAGTTCACCGACTGGGTGAGGTCCTTCCAGGTGCCGGAGACGCCCTGCACCTCGGCCTGACCGCCGAGCTGGCCCTCCGTACCCACCTCACGGGCGACCCTGGTGACCTCCTCCGCGAACGACGACAGCTGGTCCACCATCGTGTTCAGCGTGTTCTTCAGCTCCAGGATCTCGCCGCGCGCGTCCACGGTGATCTTCTGGGAGAGGTCACCGCGGGCGACCGCCGTGGCGACCTGGGCGATGTTGCGGACCTGGCCGGTCAGGTTGCCGGCCATGCCGTTCACGGACTCGGTGAGGTCGCGCCACACACCGGCGACACCGGGCACGTGTGCCTGACCGCCCAGGCGCCCCTCGGTACCCACGTCCCGGGCGACCCGGGTCACCTGGTCGGCGAACGACGACAGCTGGTCCACCATCGTGTTGATGGTGTTCTTCAGCTCCAGGATCTCGCCGCGCGCGTCGACGTCGATCTTCTGCGAGAGGTCACCGCGGGCCACGGCCGTCGTCACCTGCGCGATGTTGCGCACCTGAGAGGTGAGGTTCCCGGCCATCGAGTTGACGGAGTCGGTGAGCTCCTTCCAGGTGCCCGACACACCGTCCACGCGGGCCTGCCCGCCGAGGCGGCCCTCGGTGCCCACGTCACGGGCCATCCGGGTCACCTGGTCGGCGAACGACGACAGCTGGTCCACCATCGTGTTCACGGTGTTCTTCAGTTCGAGCATCTCGCCCGCGACGTCGACGGTGACCTTCTGCGAGAGGTCACCGTTGGCCACGGCCGTCGTGACCGCCGCGATGTTCCTCACCTGTCCGGTGAGATTCCGGAACGCGGTGTTGACGGAGTCCGTGAGGTCCTTCCACGTACCGGCCGCGCCCGGCACCTTCGCCTGACCGCCCAGCCGGCCCTCGGCCCCCACCTCGTTGGCCACCCGGGTGACCTCGGCGCCGAAGTAGGACAGCTGGTCGACCATCCCGTTGACGGTGTTCTTCAGTTCCAGCATCTCGCCGGCCACGTCCACGGTGACCTTCTGCGAGAGGTCACCGTTGGCCACGGCCGTGGTGACGGCCGCGATGTCCCGCACCTGGATGGTCAGGTTCCGGAAGACCGTGTTGACCGAGTCGGTGAGGTCCTTCCAGGTACCCGCCGCGCCCGGCACCTGGGCCTGGCCGCCGAGGCGCCCCTCGGCACCGACCTCGTTGGCCACGCGGGTGACCTCGTCGGCGAAGATCCGCAGCGTCTCGGTCATCTGGTTGATCGTCTCGGCGAGCTTGGCGACCTCGCCACGCGCCGGGACGGTCACCTTCTGCGACAGGTCACCGTTGGCGACGGCCGTCGTCACCTGGGCGATCCCCCGCACCTGCGCCGTCAGATTGCCGGCCATGGTGTTCACCGAATCGGTGAGTTCCTTCCACACCCCGGCCACGCCCGGCACCTCGGCCTGGCCGCCGAGCTGGCCCTCCGTACCCACCTCACGGGCGACGCGCGTCACCTCCGAGGAGAACGCGGAGAGCTGGTCGACCATCGTGTTGACGGTCTCCTTCAGCTCCAGCATCTCGCCGGCGACATGGACCGTGACCTTCCGCGACAGATCACCCTTGGCGACCGCGGTCGTCACCAGCGCGATGTCCCTCACCTGCGCGGTGAGCCGGTGCGCCATGGTGTTGACGGACTCGGTCAGGTCCTTCCAGGAACCGGACATCCCGCGCACCCGGGCCTGCCCGCCCAGCTTGCCCTCCGTGCCCACCTCACTGGCCACGCGGGTGACCTCGTCGGTGAACGTCGACAGCTGGTCGACCAGGTTGTTGACCGTCCGCCCGACCTTCAGGAACTCCCCGCGCAGCGGGTGCCCGCTCCCGTCCGGCGCGTGCGTCCGCAGCTCCATGCGCGGCGACAGATCACCCTCGGCGACGGCCGACAACACCCGGCTGACCTCGGAGACCGGCCGTACGAGGTCGTCGACCAGCGCGTTCGACGCGTCGATCGCGGCCGCCCAGGACCCCTCACTGGCGCCCGTCTCCAGCCGCTCGGTGAGCTTCCCCTCACGCCCGACCATCCGCCGCACCCGCGACAACTCGCCGGTCAGATGCAGATTCCGGTCCGCCACCTCGTTGAACACGGCGGCGATCTCGGCCATGACTCCGTCACCCGAGACGGTGAGCCGCTTGCGGAAGTTGCCGTCCCGCATCGCCTCCAGCGCCGTCAACAGCCGATCCAGGGCAGCCGTGTCCACGGTGGTGGTCCCGTTGCGCGGTTTGCGCTGCTTGTTCAGGGACTGTCCGCCTTTCGCGCGCGCCTTAGTGCCTCGCGTCGCTGCGCCAGACTCCACTGTGTCCCTCCCGCAAGGGTCGACCGTTCCTGCTGGACGTACTGCGCCGTACTCGGGCGCTTCGCACTGCTCGTACCACTCGTACTACTTCGTACTCTGATACGTCTGCTCGATGAGCCGGACACCAGTCCCCGGCGCACCTGGCAGGACGCGGTCCGAAGCGGCCTTCTCCTGGAAGCCTGCCCAGTGTTTCACCCCGGCTGAACCAGGCCATAACAGTTCGGCAGCTTCGCACACGGTCCGCACACCTCCGGGCGGAAACACAGACGACCGGCATCCGCATGGACGGCGAAGGTAAGTAACCTTGCATGCGGCTGTCCAGCCATGCCGGTCCCGTCCGGCCTGGGCGGTGGCGCACAAGCACGAGCGGGCAGGCATCGGAGGGGCGGCCGCACCATGACCACCGGACTGCATCCCGGGGAAGCCCCCCGGGACCCCAGGCCGACGGATGATCAGCTTCTGCCTCGGCAGGAGGTCGGTCGCGAGTCCTCGTACGACGAGAACCGGACAAGGAGTTCTGTGATCACCGCGCGCGCGGCCGCCAGTTTCGAGCCCGTCTCGCGATCCGTCGCGACCGCCCGCTCGTTCGTCCGCGACACCCTCCAGGGCTGGGGATTCGCGGACATCGTCGACGACGCGGTGGTCCTCACCAGCGAACTGGTCACCAACGCGGTCGTCCACGCGGGCACCTCCGCCGACGTGCTGTGTCTGCGCTCGGAGGACGGCGTACGCATCGAGGTCTCCGACAGATATCCGGAGCGGGAGATCCCTCTCCAGTCCAGCCCCGTCAACATGGGCAGCCCCGACCGCGAGGGCGGCCGCGGCCTCCAGTTGTGCGCGGCGTTGGCCGGCCGCTGGGGCGTCGAGTACACCCCCACCCACAAGCAGGTCTGGTTCCAACTCGCCCTCCCCGACCGCCCCGTGGGCACCCGCACCGCCGGCCCTTCCCTGCCCGCCGATCTGCTGCCCCTCGCCGACGGCCGGGTTCGCGTCGCCGTCGTCCAGATCGACCGGACGGGCGCGATCAACGCGTGGAACGAGGACGCAGAGGAACTCTTCGGGTACGCCCCCGATCAGGTGATCGGCAAGCCCCTGACCGACCTCGCCGCCTGGCCGCACACCCCCGGCACGAGCACGGGGGTCGCGGAGGCCCTCCAACTCTCCCGCTGGGAGGGCAGTTACGGCATCCGCGGCGCCAACGGCCGGGTGACGCCGGTCTACGCCTCCCACCTCCGGGTGCGCGACGCGGCCGGCGAACCCTCGACGGTCTGCCTTCTCGTACGGGACGACGAGCGCGCCGTCCTGCAGACCCCGGTCCGCGTCCCGGCCGGCGACTCGACCGGCTCCGGCGAGGGCGGCCAGGCCGCGGACCCGTTCGAGGTGTTCATCGGCTCCCCCGCGCCGGACGATCTCGACGGTCTCCTCCAGCGCACGGTGGAGCGGGCCCGCGACATGCTCGACGGCGACTCCGCGTTCCTGCTGCTCGCCACCGACGACGAGACCGAGCTGGAGGTGCGGGCCTCCACCGGCCTCCCCTCGGCCCGCCAGCGTTTCGCCCGCGTCCCGGTGGAGGCCGGTCCCGGCCGCTACGGCTCGGCCCGCATGCCCGCCGTCCACGACGACCTCGCGGCCGTCCCCGGTGCCGTGCCGCTGCTCAGCGGCACGGGCATGCGCTCGGTCGTCACAGTCCCCCTCAAGGTCGAGGGCCGCCTCACCGGCTCTCTGGGCGTCGCCGCCGAGGCCGCGGGCCGCTACTCCAACGAGGAGGCCCTGCGTCTCCAGTTCGCCGCCGACCGGATCGCCCTCGCCGTCGAGTCGGCCCGCCTGGGCGAGCTGGAGCGCCTGCGCCGCGGCTCCCTGTCGTTCCTCGTCGAGGCCTCCGATCTCCTCGCGGGCACCCTGGACCGCGACCAGACCCTGGCTCTGATGGCCCAGATGACGATCCCGACCCTCGCCACCTGGTGCGCGGTCTACACGATCGCCGACCAGGCATCGGACCCGTACCTCTCCTATGTCCTCCACGAGGACGAGGACCTCATCGACGGTCTCAAGGCCCTGCTCTCCAAGATCCCGCCGCCCGAGCCGATCCCCACCCCGGGCGCCCGTGTCTGGACGGCTCCCGCCGAAGCCGGCCACCGGGCGGCCCTGCGCACCTCCATGCGCAGTCTGGGTCTCGGCGAGCCGGCCACGGTCAGCTCCGGCATCGGCACGACCCTGGCGACGGCCTCGGCGGTGGGCGGCGAGACGGTCGTACTGCCTCTGGTGGCCCGCAACCGCGTCATCGGCATGCTGACGCTCGGCAAGCCCACGGACGAGCACTTCCGCCAGGAGGTCCTCGAACTCGCCGAGGACCTGTCCCGCAGGGCGGCCCTGGCTCTGGACAACGCCCGTCTGTATTCGGAGCGCGTGGCCATCAGCCAGTCCCTCCAGCGCAGCCTGCTCCCGCCGGAGCTTCCCGACATCGAGGGCGTCGAGGTCGAGGTCATCTACCGCGCGGCCGGCGAGGGCAACGAGGTGGGCGGCGACTTCTACGACCTCTTCCCCATCCGCGACGGCGCGTACGGATTCGCCATCGGCGACGTCTGCGGTACGGGCCCGGAGGCCGCCGCCGTCACCGGCCTGGCCCGCCACGCACTGCGCCTGCTGGCCCGCGAGGGCTACGGCGGTCCCGCGGTCCTGGAGCGCCTCAACTCGGCGATCATCGACGAGGGTGCCCGCAGCCGCTTTCTGACCCTTCTCTACGGCGAGTTGTGGCCCCAGGAGGACGGCAGCGCCGTCCTGAAGGTCGTCTGCGCCGGCCATCCGCTGCCGCTGCGCCTGCGCCAGGACGGCACGGTCGAGCCTGCCGCCGAGCCGCAGCCCCTCCTGGGCGTCATGGAGGACCTCGAACTGTACGAGCAGACGGTCACCCTGGATCCCGGTGACGTCCTCCTCTGCGTGACGGACGGTGTCACCGAACGCCGCGAGGGCACTCGCATGTTGGGCGATGACGGCCTCACCGAGGTCCTCACGACCTGTACGGGCCTCACGGCCGGCGCCGTGGCGGCCCGTGTGATGCGCGCGGTCGAACGCTTCGCTTCGGACGCCCCGTCGGACGACATGGCCATTCTGGCGATGCGCGTACCGGGCCTGCCCAGGGACTGACCGGGCCGCGATCCGAGCGGGCATGAGAAAGGCCCCGCCCTCATGGGCGGGGCCTTCTGGCTGAGCCCCCAAACGGAATCGAACCGTTGACCTTCTCCTTACCATGGAGACGCTCTGCCGACTGAGCTATAGGGGCCTGTCACTTTTCGAGGTTTCCCTCGCGGCAACGGAATAGATCATACCCCGAACAGAGCCGTGCTCCCAAACGAGGTTCCTGGGCTCGGCGACCGTCGTCAGAACGCCGGCTGCAGCAGTCCGCCGAGCGCGTTGCAGGCCGATACCAATCGGTGCAGTTCGCGCCGCGACAGGTCTCCGCCGATGGGCAACGCGAGCGTCTCGTCGGCGGCTCGCTCGGTCTCCGGCAGACATATGTCCTGCCGGAATCCAGGCAGCCGGTGCACCGGTGTCTTCACCGGCACACTGCACTCAACTCCCTTGGCCCGTATGGCCCGCGCGAATGCGTCCCGGTCCGGCCGCCCATTGCCCGGCACGCGTACGACGTACTGCTGGAAGGTGTGTCCGTCGCATCCGTCCGGCGTCCGTACGCCCTTCAGTTTGGCGCTGAGGTACGCGGCCCGTTCCCTGCGTGCTCCGACCTCGCTGTATGGCGCCTCGGACTCGCCTTGTTCCAGTACCAACAGGCTGTGCCGTTGCCCGACTTGGTGCAGTGCCGGGATGTCCGCCGACCGGCCGAAGCGGTGCACGGCGACGACCGCCACCGTCCGAGAGGTCACCGCGGCCTCGACTGCCACCGCGTCCAGGCAGTACGACAGCGGGTCTATGTCCGCGAAGACCGGAACTGCCCCTGTCAGGTTCACGGCCTGGGCGACCTCGGGGTTCCCGAACGCCGGCACGACCACCTCGTCACCGGCGCCGACACCTGCGGCCTTGAGCATTCCAACGGTACCCATACCGCGGATCCTGGTCGCGCAACGTGAACGCCGAGTGACGCACAACAAAAAAGAGCTGGTCCCCGAACCGAAATTCGGGGACCAGCTCTGTCAATGATTGTTCGGCGGCGTCCTACTCTCCCACAGGGTCCCCCCTGCAGTACCATCGGCGCTGTAAGGCTTAGCTTCCGGGTTCGGAATGTAAC